>JBBQXY010000065.1:0-28867 GCA_038209195.1 Ktedonobacterales bacterium
TGACAACACGGATTGGTATTAATGGTTTTGGGCGCATTGGGCGTCAGGTTTTGAAAGCCATGATTGAACTACACCCAAACGAATTGGAAGTGGTAGCGATTAACGATATTACCGATACAAAAACGAATGCACACTTGTTGAAATACGACTCCACGTATGGCCGCTTTCCCGGCGAAGTTGAAGCCACCTCTGACTCGCTCATCGTCAACAGCCACCCCATCAAAGTCTTTACACAGCGCGACCCAGCCCAGATTCCCTGGGGCGATCTCGGCGTTACTGTGGTAATCGAGTCAAGTGGACATTTCACCGATGCCGATAAAGCCGCTGCCCACCTACACGGAGGAGTAAAAAAGGTTATTCTCTCCTCACCGCTCAAAGGCGAGGGTCTGACCGTCGTGCTTGGCGTCAACGAGGGCATGTATGAGCCGAGCAAACATCACATTATCTCGAATGCATCTTGCACAACGAACTGCCTGGCACCAACGGTGAAGGTGCTCAACGATGCCTTCGGCATCAAGAACGGGTTGATGAATACGATTCACTCTTACACCAATGACCAGCGTATCCTAGACCAGGTTCACAAGGACTTGCGCCGCGCTCGCACCGCGGGAACCAACATCATTCCCACTACCACTGGGGCGGCTCGTGCTCTCGCGCTCGTCATCCCTGAACTGGAGGGCCTCGTCGATGGACTCTCCCTGCGCGTTCCCACCGTCACCGTCTCCATCGTCGATTTTGTGGCAACACTGCGCAAGGATGTGACGAAGGCAGAGGTGAATAATGCTTTTCAGGCTGCGGCTGACGGTGCGCTCAAGGGCATTCTGGCGTACACCGAGGAGCCACTGGTCTCCTCCGACTTCCGGGGTGATCCACACTCGGCCATCGTGGATGGTCTTTCGACGATGGTGTTGGGGAGAAATATGATCAAGGTGCTGGCATGGTACGACAACGAGTGGGGTTACTCCTGTCGCGTTGCTGATCTCGCAACCTTCATCGCCGCAAAGGGGTTCTAGCTCGCTTGAACTTTTAGAAGGGCGGATACTGCCGGGAATTGCTACTTGGCAAGAGAAGGCAGGATAGAGCGGTAGCGTGCGGGGTGGAATAGATACACCTCACACACTACTATTTTGTGCTTGAGCAGCGTGGCCTACTTAGACAAGTAATCAACCCGATTACAATCCCGACTACTCCCTCCAACAGCAACATCCACCAGCGTTCATGGAGCCCATGATCGCCTATGGCAGCGAGATAAGGCCCATGCGGACTTTGAGGGTAATAATGCGGCGCAGCGATTGACGGAGACGCTGCTGGGAGATGCGCCCTGATTGAACAGCCATATGCAGGGCGGTGACAACGGCAGCCAGACGATCCGGTTCAATGGGACATTCCACGATGTCATTGCCTGCCAGAATAGCCCGCACACTGGCCTCGGCAATGGCCTGCGCTGGATTGGGATAGCCCTGCTGCTGCATGAACTGGAGCAGCCCCTGAGCATCCATCGCATCAGTAATTACCACGCCCTGGTAGCCTAGTTGACCACGCAAGACCTGATCGATCAGGACGGGCGAGAGCGAAGCTGGTTCGTGCGAGTCATAGGCGTGAACCATGACGTGCGTCACCATGATCATCCCTGGCTGATGTACCAGCAGGGTGCGAAATGGCGCGAAGTCAATGGCGTTGAGCTGGGACTGGCTATGGGTAATGGTGGGCAGTCCAAAATCAGGATTGACCGATGCAGAGCCAATCCCGGGCCAATGTTTCAAGGTGCCCATTACGCCATTGTGCTGTAAACCATCCAGAAACGCTCCGGCATAGGTAATCACCTGCTCAGGTGTCGTGCCAAACATGCGGCTCTGGTCTACAGCTCCGCCCTGGTAGACATCTGCCAGCGGCGCAAAATCGGTATTTATGCCACTGGCAAACAGACGCTCCGCATCCAGTTGCGCCTGGGTATAGGCGAGCTTGGGATCACCACTCGCCGAAAGCTCCTTTGGAGAAGGTGAGGGGCCGTAATAGGGGGCAAGGCGGTCGACTTCTCCACCTTCCTCGTCCGTGGCAATGATAAGCGCCTGATTAGCGTGGGCCTGGAGGCTTTGCACCAATTGCGTCAATCCACTCAGAGTGGTGGGCATCAGTGGGCCGCCATTGTACTGGTTGAAGACAACGACGTTGGCGATGTCCCATTGTTGCAATGGTTGGTTCAGCGCAGTAGTATAGCTGTTATCATAAACGGCCAGCATGAGTAACTGGCCTATCTGTTGCGCTACTGTCAGGTGATCGATATACGTGTCGATGCGCTGCGCTTGACTGGCTGTTGGCGATGGGGTTGGAGCATCGGTAGGCGAAAGCGTTAGGGCAGGTGTGGGCGACGGAAATGGCGATGGGGTAGGTGTGGACTGAGGAGAGAGCACAACAACTGGTGAAGGCGTTGGTTGATGTCCAGGCGTAGTGGGGAGATGCCAGAACTGCCCGATGACGAGAAGGCAGACAAGAAGCACTACGAGGCTCAGGAGCAGGAAAGTGAGCAGGAAGCACTGGAGGCCGCTGCCAGAAGTTTTGGGCTGATGCTGTTTCTGCTCAGATGGGAAAGAATGCATGGTCAAAGAAGCCTTTCTTGGCACAGCCACAGCTTTCACAGGTATGTATGTGTCTCCGGCAGAGCAACTACGCTTCTCACCAACGGGTCACCGCTCAGTTCTCCCAGTTGAGCAAGAAACAGATATCCCTCATGGTGCAAGGCAGGAAGGGTTGTTCCAACAACACGATCGCCAGCCACTTCCATGTTCTGGTGCATTCTATCCGTCTTATGCATAGTCATTTCTCCGTTGAGATGCAATCAGGAAACAAGCTTTTGTTTCTCCTCTCATTACACACGAAAGACAACACAAAATGCTTACAAGAAGTGGCAGGTTTCTCTCAAAGAGATCAGAATTGTGTTCAACAGATGAGAACTCGTCCACTCAATGGTGCTGTGCAGCCGATGATCATCCTACTGACGCGCCATGTCCTTGCCATCCATCAGATGACCAAAGGCTGCTCCGGTGATCGTGGCAACAACTTCCTGGGATGTCGTTTGCTTCGTAGCAAAGGTAGCGACTCGACTGCCCAAGCGCAACACCACAATGCGGTCAGCAACCTCGAAGACCTCTGACAACTTGTGCGAAATGAGTACCACACCCAGCCCTTGATCGCGCAGGTGACGAATCAAGGTAAGAACCTGACGAGCCTGGACAATACCGAGTCCGGAGGTTGGTTCGTCAAGCAGCACGATTCTGGCATGGCGCAGCACCGCTTTAGCGACGGCGATCGACTGACGTTGGCCTCCGGAAAGCGTCGCGACGTGTTCGCGTACAGATGGGATAGTGATTTCCAGGGTGCGCAGTACAGCGAGCGTTTTCTGCTCCATGCCGATTTCAGAGAGGATGACTCCTCCGGCGAGCTCCTCTCTGCCTAAGAATTGATTCGCGACGACATCCAGGTTATCGCACAGTGCAAGGTCTTGGTAGATGGTCTCAATCCCCAGGCGGTTCGCCATTTGCGGGTTGGTGATCTTGACCGGGACGCCATCTAACAAAATGTCTCCTTCGTCAGCAGGTTCAACACCGGAAATCGCCTTGACCAGCGTCGATTTCCCGGCACCATTATCGCCGACGAGAGCAACAACTTCCCCAGAGTAGACTTCAAAGTCGACGTTGCTGAGCGCGCGTACCGCACCGAAGCTTTTGCTGATCCCGCGCATTTGGAGGATGAGGGTACTAGCACTTGCCCCAGACGGAAATGCCTCATTAATCGTAGTAGAAATTTGCACGTTCATGGACTTCTTCTCTTTCATTCGCGGAGAAATGTTTCCCTTCATTGACAGGCTCTCCATTGGGCCGCACAATCAAGATCTGACTTCTCTCTATAAAAGCATAAACTGCAGCTCTCTCAACGCGATCACGAGTGTTCGCACCACGCTCACAGTCGAAGCACAATGCGCTGTTACCTCTTAGCGCAACGCCTCTGACCTCTCCGCAGGGACGAGTCGAAACAGTGCCGCGAGCCTCTCTGCGAAAGCGCGAATAGTCATCCAATTCCTGGCATCGCCTGCCGCCATATGGTTAAACGGGAAGTGGAGCTTCGCCGGATTGATCACACCGCCAAACATCTCGACAGCGACCGGTGTGAGCCAAGGTGCTTTTGCTAAGGCCTGTTCGAGCTGAGTGCGCGCATCCTGCCACTGCTTTTCACCGGCGTCGAGCGGGCCAAGGGCAAAGATCGCGACCGGCAGGCTTGAAAGGACGGTATGGTGCCGCTTCAGAAAGCGCGCCGCGTCCGCATGCCAGCGACCTATGTACAGGCCGCCCCAAGAACGACCGTACTGTAGCCTTCGAGTTCGCGAACCTCGCCTGCTGGCCGCACCTCTACCTCACACCCCTTTTCGCGTAGCGTAGCCGCAATGGCCTCGGCTACCTCTTGCGTTGAGCCATACTTTGTCGCGTACGCGACGAGCACGGTAGTTGTCATTGTTGTTTCCTTTCATCATCGCACCGATCCATAGCGCTTACCTCTGATTCAGGGTAATGGAACCGGTATTCGTTTTCAAACTGATCGTGGCGTGTGGAGTGCTTCCCACATCGCTGTGGGCGTCAGCACCCACGACTTGGCGGGTCTGCACCGTCACATTTCCACCTTTTATCTTACGGTATTGCCTTCACGAAATGGTCTCATATTGGCTTGAGGGCGACACAATGAGGTCTCACTATTCTCTCCCCTGGTCTTTTTAGGCATGACGAACAAGCCTGGTTGAGAAGTGCCGAGGGTCTAAGCTGCAAAATTGATCAGTGCTTGGGCGGTCGCAAATGCCGCCCAGCGTATTCTTTTCAAGAGTGCAAAGGCCCATGAGTAGTGCGACACCGTCAGATGAAAAGTGTGACAATACAGTGATGTTTCCATGCTTGTTCGTGACCATCATGTGCGGTTCCTGGTCTATCCTTAGAATGTAAGCAGGTTTTCTATGCTATAATAGGACAGGGAAAGATTTCTTCAATGACGCAAGAAAGGTTTTGAAAAACATGAGTGTGGAAGCGGAATCAGCACGACAGCCAGATGATATTCGTACCATTAACGTAAACGGCCAGCCGCTAAGGATTGCCATCCGGCCTGGAAAGGGTACCGGTACGCCGTTGTTACTACTGAATGGTATTGGTGTCGGCTTTGAAGTATTTCAGCCATTCATCGATGAACTGACTGAAGGCCTTGAAATCATCCGCTTTGATGTGCCAGGCACTGGCGGGTCGCCCAGAACATCCTTGCCATTCCGTTTTTCGAATCTGGCTTGTTTGGCAGCTCAAATGCTTGATCAACTGAGTTACCAACAGGTAGATGTGCTCGGCATTTCATGGGGCGGTGCCCTCGCCCAGCAATTTGCCTTTCAGAATCGCCAACGGTGTCGGCGATTGATCCTGGTCAGCACCACACCAGGGGCATTGATGGTTCCTGGCCATCCATCCGTACTTATGAAAATGGTGACGCCTCGCCGCTATCAGGATCCAAGCTATATGGCGGAGATTGCGCCGGATATCTATGGCGGAGATCTGCGCTCGAATCCGGAGTTTGTGCGCCAGATGGCTCACGCGATGCACTCAAATGAGCCGCTCGGCTACTTCTACCAATTATTGGCAGGTATGGGATGGAGCAGTCTTCCTTTCCTCAAATTATTAAAACAGCCGACGCTGCTTCTGGCCGGCAATGACGACCCGATTGTTCCAGCAATCAACTCAAAGATCATGCATACGCTGATCCACCGTTCAAAGCTGCACATTTTTCAAGGGGGTCATCTCGGACTGATAACGCACGCGAAAGAACTAGCCCCCCTCATCGAACAGTTTCTTGCCGCTTAATCGTGTCATCACAAAGCCAGTCAGAATTTTGCCTCAGAAATTCGGACTGGCACTTTTTTTCGTGGTTACATGGACTTCAAAATAGCACAATTGTGACAGCCAGTTGATGAGATGGGCAAAGGAGGATTGGTCCGGCAAGGCCACTGACCAAAATCCGCGTCCATAGGCTAGTACACGGACAAACAGGTCCGTGTACTAGCCTATGGACGCGGTATTCGAGTACACAGACGAATATCCCAATACACGATTTCTTGTTCAGGGCCGTAGCTAGATTGCGGGTGTGTTCCCCTCCAGCATCTGCGGAATATACCCTGTGATGAGTTCCAGCGCATTCAGATCTGGGTCCAGTTGCTTCGTGATACCATCCAGGAGTCCGAGTGCCCGTCCCATCATGATCAAGTCGACAGGGATGTGACCGATGCTTTTTCCCAGTTGCTGACCGATAGCCGAAGTATCAACAGAACTTGTATCTTGTTCTCCGCTGAGCAGTACGCCTACGAGCTGTAGCAGGGTAGAGATATCTACCTCTTTATCGAGTTGCAGTCCGGCTTCAGCCAGTGCTTTGGTCAGCCGTTCGAAATCGGCAACGATGAGAGATTGCACCATCTCGCCGAGCGCGTGGACAAGAGTGGGCTTCAAATGGACAGTGAGTCCATGATCCAGTAAGACCAGCTTTGGTCCCGGTTGGACAAACAAATTGCCGGGATGTGGATCTGCATGCAATATACCCAAGCGAAAAACCTGCTCAGCAAAGACATCGTTCAGCAATCGAGCTACTGCATGGGGAGAAATGTCCGCCGCCTGCAAAGCCGTGACGTCCGTGATCTTTATTCCGCTGATATACTCCATCACGATCAGGCGTTTGGTACACAGTTCCGCTATACTAGCGGGCACTAATACGTCTGTTCGGTGTTGTAATGCCTCCCGTAACTCTGCCATCATCGCCGCCTCACGTTGGAAATCGAGTTCCAGGGGAAGCGTTTCCTTCAGGTAGTCAAGAATAGGTTGGAGCTGGATAGCGGGGAAGAGGCGGGCAACCAACTTCACAATCCGCCGCAGTACTGCCAGGTCTGTTGCGATGATTCTCCCGATTTCCGCATACTGAACTTTGACGGCAACCTCGCGTCCATCATGGAGCCGTGCGCGATGAACCTGCGCAATCGAACCAGCCGCTAAAGGTTTCTGCTCGATCCACTCGAACACCTCCTCTGGGCTGCGACCAAGTTCTTGTTTGATTGTCTTTGCAATCTCAGACCAAGGATGTGGCGGAACGCTATCCTGGAGCTTTGAGAGGGCCTGTATATATGGAACTGGAAGGATGTCGGGGCGCGTTGAGGCAAACTGACAGGCTTTGATCAATGTGCCACCAAGAGCAGCAGCCGTACCGAGTATGCGGTTCGCACTGCGCCGATGCTGCAATTCCCAGTCTTGAGGCTGGACTAGATGGCTACTCCACTTGCTTCTTTCGTTAAGAACTATGTAACTGGTAATAATATCCGCAGCAAGGGTTCCCAGTGTTAACTCGCGTGACCTCTCCTGGCCCACATGGGCAACGCGGCTGTAGTGCTCTAACCTAGTGACGTACGCCTCCACCCAGAGAAAATTCGTTGAACGAGTCAGGTCACCCAGACGGGCGATGAATGCAAGCGGATTACGAAGACCGCCTTTGACACCGAGGGCTGCCTTTGCATCCTCGAAAGTATTCACAACGACCTCTTTCTGATCGAGTATCCCTGGCATATCAATGTGCTCCTTTTATCTAAAGATGTTGGCGAGTATTGAAAGACGGTTGGCAATGACGCCGGACGCCCACAAGGGGCGTCCCTACATGCCAAGTGAAATGAACGTGTCACACATCTTTGTTGTATGTATTCTACTGCTAAATAATGCTATATGCATTATTCATATATATGATTATAGCATATCCAAGCTATAATTGCAATGCTATATTGCCTGCCATACCTGCACGGAATCATCATCGCTTCCTGAGGCAATGTACTGGCCATCAGGAGACCAGGCTATGGCGTCTACCCCCCTAGAATGACCGTGATAGGTGTAGATGGTTTTGCCAGTGGCAACATCCCATATACGTACAGTCTTATCACTGCTGGCAGAGGCAATACGCTGACCATCAGGAGACCAAGCCACGGCTTTGACGCTACTTGTATGGCCGCGATATACGAAGACATTACCTCCGTTGGCGGCATCCCACACTTGCACCGTCTCATCACCACTACCAGAGGCAATGCGCGAACCATCGGGCGACCACGCAACGGTATTCACTTCTTCAGCATGACCACGATAAGCAAGGATGGTGTTTCCAGTAGAGGCATCCCACACCTGCACCGTCTCGTCGTCGGCTCCAGAGGCGATACGCTGACCATCCGGCGACCACGCTACAGCATTCACAGATAATACCCAATCCCCCCTGGTAACAAGCCACAATGGCGTTAGCCACGAATGATGGTCGCGATGGGTGAGGACATTACTTCCACTCGCAGCATCCCATACCTGCACGGCGTCATCCCAGGCCGCTGAGGCAATGAATTGACTATCGGGCGACCACGCTACAGCATTCACCCAACTGGCATGACCGTGATAGGAGAGGAGAGTAGTTCCGCTGGCGGCGTCCCACACCTGCACGGTCTTATCACCGCTCGCGGAGGCGATGCGCTGCCCATCGGGCGACCACGCTACCCCTAACACCCCAACTTCAGAGGAATGACCACGATAAGTACAGAGGGAAGAGCCCAAAGGTGGGGTTTCTGTATGCTGAATGAGCGAGGTCTTCCCGCCAGACTTGTTCGGTACATTGTTCATGGTTCCTATAATCTCCTTCTCCTTGCACATCGCTTGAGTACGTACACTATCCCTTCCTAGTTACTATACCTGCCCAGCATCACATAACGTTCACTATTTCTTTTGGTGTTATCTCAGTTTGCTCACAATGTCGTAGATTCTTCGCCTGCGGGCTCAGAATGACAATTGATCAAAATGTTCGTTTTCCACCGTTGTTTGATAGGAATAGATTCTTCGTCTGCGGACTCAGATTGACAATTCGGCAGGGGCTCTGTGAGTAGGATTTTTGTTAAAAGGAGTAAAGGAATAGATTCTTCGCCCTTCGCTTCACTCGAGGGCTTCGGCTACTGCGGCCTCAGAACGACAAGAGGAGAATAATAGTTGGTATGTTGAGACGAACCTTCCAGACACTCAGAAGAGAACAGTTCACGGTTCAACCCATCACTTTCTTGCTAATCGTTATTTTAGCGGGAGCGATGCTACTGGCACAATTTCAGCATGAGGCAAGAGCAAGTAACCTGCAATGGCAACAATTTACCTACAACGGCCCTGCCGGTAGTCGCCCTTATTTTGTCTACACTCCCGAAAACTACCAGGTTGGCACAGCCATTCCACTGATCGTCATGCTGCATGGCTGTACACAGACAGCACTGGATTTCGCGATTGGTACACGAATGAACCAGTTAGCCGAGCAGTACCACTTCATTGTCGCCTATCCCCAGCAAACAAGTCTCTACAATCCTGCATTGTGTTGGAACTGGTTTGATCCCGTCAATCAGATGCGCGGGAGTGGGGAACCAGCCATTCTTGCAGGGATCGTACAGGAAATTGAGAGCCAAACAAACCGCTGGACGATTGATCAACAGCGCATCTATGTCACAGGCATCTCTGCCGGTGGCGCAATGGCGGTTATTCTGGGTGCTACCTACCCGGATATCTTTGCTGCTATTGGCGTGCATTCAGGTGCGGAATACGGTGCCATCACTTCTCCGTTGAGCGGAGGGGGAGCGTTCCTGCAAGGTGGGCCCGATCCCATTCAACAAGGGAAAGCAGCCTTCGCAGCTATGGGAAGGTTTGCCCGTGTCGTTCCCACCATTGTGTTTCACGGGACAAGTGATGTGGTAGCCGCACCAATTAACGGGCAGCAGGCAGTGCAGCAATGGATGGAGACTGATTCTCTGGCGTCTCATGGGAGTTACCAGGCCGACTTTACCTCTCCCAGCAGTACCTCAAAAGGCCGGGTGCCAGATGGTCATTCGTACACTACGTATACATGGGATGACACCAATGGAAACGAAGTGCAGGAGTACTGGATCATTGATGGTATGGGACACGCCTGGTCAGGAGGGAGTCCAAACAATTTCACCGATCTTAAGGGCCCAGATGCGAGCCTGGCAATGTACACATTCTTCAAGAACCATCCCATGACTGTCGGCAAATCTCTATAGAAAGGAATAGATTCTTCGTCTGCGGACTCAGAATGACAATGGGGAGGCGGGCTCAGAATGACAATAGACCTGTTCTGACGAGCATAAGTTTGACTGGACCATATGTCTCATATGGTCCAGTCAAACTTATGCTCGTCAGAACAGGCGAACGACGCGTTTCATTGTTTGCACATTCGCTCTGCGTGAGCTATCTATTACATCTCCAACACATACGTCCCTGGTGCCGGAATGATCGGTGGGTGCGCTTTGCTGCCTATAGGTGGTGGTGTAACGAGATCACCTGAACGCGGCGTTAACCACTCTATCCAATCCGACCACCAACCACCTTGGTGGAACTCTGCCTCCTCTAGCCATTTGTCCGCACTCTCTTCCGACTTATTGTTCGTCCAATACCCCTTTGACTTGCTAGGAGGATAAGCTGCACCAGCAATATGTCCACTCTTGCCCAGAACGAAGCGTACAGAGGAACCTGTGAGCTGCGTTGTACGCCATGCTGCTTTCCAAGGAACGATATGATCCTGTACAGCACCAAAGGCATACACGTCCTGGCGAATGTTATGGAGATCAATAGGAATACCATTGATGACGATCTTATTGGGTTTGACGAGCCCGTTCTCGATACAGATTTCACGCAGGAAGAACAGGTGAGCATCGCGAGTCATGCGCGTCCCGTCGTTATTCCAGTAGAGCAGATCAAAGGCTGGTGGCTCTTTACCCAGGAGGTAATTGTTGATGACGTTGCTCCAGATCAAGTCGTTGGCACGCATAACTTCAAACATCGCCATCATCGAGTGGCTATCAAGGTAACCATGCACATCCATTTGTTGCTTAGCAACACGCAAAGCAGGTGCTCCAATGAATGCAGTAAAATCATTCACTTCTGCTTGCATGTCCAAGGCGGTGACGACGAAGGTGAGAGAGTTAATCGTATCATCACCTTTGGCGGCAAGGTAGGGGGGTACCGTCGCGAGCATCCCACCCGCGATGCAGTAACCGGCAACATTGACCTTCGGCGCACCAGTAATCTCTTTGACGACCTCGAGGGCTGCCAATGGGCCCAGGCGCACATAATCTTCGAAGCTGATATGCTCCATTGAGGCATCCGGGTTCTTCCAACTAATAACAAAAGTAGTGAAACCATGCTCAACCATGAATCCTATGAAGCTATTCTGCGGCTGCAGATCCAGAATGTAGTACTTGTTCACCCATGGCGGGACAAAAAGGATAGGGAGCTGGTGAACCCGCTCGGTCTTCGGCGTATACTGGATCAATTCGATCAACTCGTTGCGGTAGACGACCTGACCAGGCGTTATTCCCAGATTTCTCCCAACTTCGAAGGCACTCGTGTCCGTTATCTTAATTTCCCCCGCGCTGATGTCGCGGATAAGATGCTCCATACCTTTCACCAGATTTTGACCGCCGGTCGCAATGGTCTCGTGAATCACTTGTGGATTCGTGAAGGCAAAGTTGGTCGGGCTGATCGCATCAATGAATTGACGCAGAAAAAAGGTCAGTTGTCGCTGATGTTTTTCATCCAGATTTTCGATGCCGGAAATCGACTTGAGCAGGGTAGTGGCGACGAGTAGATAACTTTGTTTCAGGGCGTCAAAGACAGGATTCTGCTGCCAGTCCGGGGCACTAAAGCGTTTATCACCGTGTTCTGGCTCGATGATCGGTTTGATATTTTCCTGACCCAGTCCCCAGAGCCGAAGGGATTCTGCCGTCAACAACTTCGTATAGTTTTCCATGAATTCACGATAGAGAGTCCAGAGGCGCTCTGGATGTCTAAAGGCGTTGAGCCAGACATGTTGAAAGGTGCTGAGAATCTCACTAGGCTCAAGGGGCACCCTATTGCTCAACGGACTGGTTCCCCAGAGGCGATCAACCAAGGTTGCCCAAGGATCTTCACCGCCATTGTGTGCTGTACTTTCGATCGTTTGCGTGACCGGAAAACTACTCAGTGTCTGCTCAATGAGCTTAGTCCAAGACTCAAAAGGAAGCTCTTCTTTAACTGAGGCTTCTTTCATTTTGGTAACTCCTTAATAATTAAACAAAGCCAAACATTGGGAATCCATATTACAAGCATCCTCGATATTTAAACAAAGCCAAACATTGCGGGCTTTGCCTTGCGACGGTGAGTTAGCTTGCCCGAGGATAGGTTTTTCAACGAGGACCAATGACCCCAAATGAGGCACATCGCACTTCTTTGAGAATAGCTTAGAATACTGACCTCACAATGCTATCCCATAAGGATACTGAAACGACACAAAACCATCACAAAGCCAGAAAAGGAGTAAAGGAATAGATTCTTCGCCCTTCGCTTCGCTAGAGGGCTTCGGCTACTGCGGCCTCAGAATGACAATGAGAATGCAGATTGGAGCCCCAACGAATTGATGAGCAGAAAGATTTGTGAACTTTTTGTGACTTTTCCTTCTTAATACATATGGGTATTGTGATATCGCAATGGTACGCTTATTAGGAAGTCAGTCCCCCCGCAAGGGGTACCCCTACCATGGACGAAGCAATCCCAACGTTTCCTGCGGAAGGATGGAGAGTAAGTAGTTTTGTCACCAAATGAAGAAAGAGAACCAAATATGCAAGAGGCAGTAATTGTCAGTGCAGTCCGTACCCCCGTGGGGCGGGCCAACAAGGGCGTTTTAAAAGATGTGCGTGCCGATGACCTCGCAGCTTTTGCCATCAAGGCCGCCGTTGCGCGCGTTCCACAACTCGACCGTTCGCTTATTGAAGATGTTATCCTTGGCTGCGCTTTCCCTGAAGGCGAACAGGGCATGAACCTAGCACGCCTCGTTGTGGCACTTGCAGGTCTACCTGAGACTGTAGGGGGCGTGACAGTGAATCGTTTCTGCGCATCGAGCCTGCAAGCTATCAACATGGCAGCCCAGAACATTATGTTGGGATATGGCGATGTCTTTGTAGCAGGCGGTGTTGAAAGCATGTCGCGTGTACCCATGATGGGCTTTAACCCCAGCTTAAACCCTCGCTTGATGAAGCAGAAGAAAGGCGAAGAATATACGTCTCCTTATCCACCTGCTGAATTAGAATATGCCTTTGGTAGCTATATGCCGATGGGTGTAACTGCCGAAAACCTCGCCCGTGAATACCATATCAGCCGTGAGGAGCAGGATGCTTTTGCTCTGCGCAGCCACCAGAAAGCCATCGCCGCGATCGACAGCGGTCAATTTAAACGTGAGATCGTTCCTGTATTACTTCCCAATGGCACCTACATGGAAATTGACGAGGGGCCACGTCGCGATTCCTCGTTAGAGAGACTGGCAACCCTTGAACCGATCTTCAGCAAGAAGAACGGGACAGTCACTGCCGGAAACTCCAGCCCGCTCAACGATGGTGCAGCCGCTGCCGTGCTGATGTCTGCCGAAAAGGCGCGTGAACTGGGCATTCGACCTCTGGCGAGGGTCATTTCTATGGCAGTGGCTGGTGTACGCCCCGATACCATGGGCATTGGTCCGGTGCCAGCGATGAAAAAAGCTCTTAAGCGAGCCGGTTTGCAGTTGAGCGACATCGATATCATCGAGCTCAACGAGGCCTTTGCGGCCCAGACGCTCTCGGTGGTCCAAGCCATGGGTATTGACCAAGAGAAGCTCAATCCCAACGGCGGCGCGCTTGCCCTTGGACATCCGCTTGGTTGTAGCGGGGCACGTATCATTGCCACACTAGTAAATGAATTGCAGACGACGAACAAGACATTAGGTATAGCTACCCTCTGTATTGGTGGCGGCCAGGGATTGGCAACCATCATTGAGAGAATGTCATAGGCCATACATTCAAGCTTGTAAATCTTATGCAAGTTTTTCAAAATGAAAGGAACCATATTATGTCAACAGCACTAATTGAACACACTCCCTCCGCATACGACTATCCATTGCTTATCAAACACCTGCTTCACACCCCCTTAGCGATAGCTCCCGAACAAGAGATCGTATATGGGGATAGCGTTCGCTATACCTACCGAACACTGCGTCAACGTATCAGTCGGTTGGCCAGCGGTCTTGCCGGTCTAGGGGTGAGGCCAGGTGATACAGTAGCAGTGATGGATTGGGATAGCAATCGCTACCTGGAGTGCTACTTCGCCATCCCGATGATGGGTGCCGTCTTACAGACGGTAAATGTCCGTCTCTCACCGGAACAGATTCTCTACACCCTCAATCACGCCAAGGCCGATGTTATCCTGTGCCACACCGATTTTTTGCCAGTCCTTGACACCATCAAGGACCGCCTCGATACAGTGAAAACCTTCGTCATGTTAAGCGACGGGAACAATGGTGCCGATAACACATCGTCCATTAAGTTCGCCGCTGAGTACGAGGGCCTGCTGGCAAGTGGTACAGAGGGCTTCGATTTTCCGGACTTCGACGAGAACTCCCGCGCAACGACCTTCTATACGACAGCTACGACCGGCGATCCAAAAGGGGTCTACTTTAGCCATCGGCAAATAGTATTACATACCCTTGCCGTACTTGGGGCACTAGGAAGTCCTGCTGCGCATCAGCGTCTCCATTATGGCGACGTCTATATGCCCATTACCCCGATGTTCCATGTCCATGCCTGGGGCATCCCCTATCTGGCAACAACTATGGGTCTCAAGCAAGTTTACCCAGGTCGGTACCTACCAGATACATTATTACGTTTGATCAAACGGGAAAAAGTCACCTTCTCCCATTGCGTGCCAACCATTATGCATATGATGCTCACGAGTCCGGAAGCCAAAGAGGTTGATTTGTCTGGGTGGACGGTAGTTATTGGCGGTTCGGCCCTGCCAAAGGGCTTGGCTAAGATGGCATTGGATAAGGGCATCGATGTCTTCGGCGGCTATGGGATGTCAGAGACCTGTCCGATCTTGACACTCGCCCAGCTAAAACCCGGTATGACTGAACTGGATACAGATGAGGAAATAAAATACCTGACCAAGGCAGGTCTAGCAATCCCGCTTGTTGAACTGCGTATCGTTGATACACAGATGCGCGATGTACCCCACGATGGCAAAGCGACTGGAGAAGTCGTTGTCCGCGCCCCATGGCTCACGCAGGGCTACCTGCACGATCCTGTCAATTCCGAAGACCTCTGGCGTGGCGGCTATCTGCACACCAAGGATATTGGGACGATCGACGCTGAGGGGTATCTGCTCATCACCGATCGTATAAAAGACATGATTAAGAGTGGTGGCGAGTGGATTTCTTCGCTGGCGCTCGAGGACATCATTTCTCAGCATCCAGCAGTTAGCGAGGTGGCCGTCATTGCCATACCAGACGAGAAATGGGGAGAGCGCCCATTAGCTCGTATCGTGTTAAGAGAGGGAAGATCGAATACAACCACGGATGAGGATATCCGTATGTATGTCAAAATCTGGGTAGACCAAGGGATCATCTCGAGATGGGCCATACCCGATGTTCGATTTGTGACAAGCCTAGAGAAGACCAGCGTTGGTAAGCTCGACAAGAAAGTTATGCGCCAGCAACTGGTATAAGAGGATGTGTCAAGGCAATCCTTTTGTCTTTGGACAAGGGAAATTGAGAGCAGTAGAGGGTAACATGATTCTGTCATGTTACCCTCTACTGCTCTCATGCCTCCACTGCGTGATCCGCACCTAAGAGTGCGACGCGCAACCGATGGGTGAGATAGGTACCGTCTCTGGGCGGCAAGACACGTGGTAAATCCTCGGGGAATACTTTCACGACGGCAAACAACATATCCTCTAATACGTGTATGTCTTCGCGCAACGTTGCCAGTTCGACTGTCTGCCGAATGGTCAGTGTGTGTCGAAATCCACATGCTGCGGCGACAGCCGCCAGATCGGTGCCTGTGGCGGTATGTGTGTGCTGCTGGCCTGTTTCGCCAAAGCGTTCGTTATCCATCACGATTATACGCAAATTGGGCGGATGTTGCGTCGCGATAGTTGCCAAGCTGCCCAAACCCATCAGCATCTCACCATCCCCTGTCAACACCATTACCTTGTGCGCTGGTTGCGCAATCGCTATGCCCAGTCCCACCATCGCCGCTCCACCCATCGCACCCCATAACGTGAAGTCGAGTGGATCGTTGCCGCACGATGCAAGGTCGTAGGCGGTTGAGCCAAGACCCGTCACAATGATCATATCCTTGCGCTCAAACAGGAGTTCGCGCAGCGCATCACGTCGATGAAGCAGACTCATTTGTCACCTCTTGTAAAATCCTTTGCACCGATCAGCTTCTGTGAGAGCAGCACCGCGACTCTGCACCGACTCTGAAAAGCCAACATAATTGCAGCTTCAACGGTGGGATAGACGTCCTCAATCGTATCGGCACGATACACGATCACGCCACTCGTTTCCAGAACAACTGGTGTGCTCTGTCCCATCGGCACTTGCCATGGATTGAACTCACCCCATTCTCCACGCATAGTGACGAGTGTGAGAAACGGCATGTTGCACACACGCGGCAGGGAAAGCATATTGACGCAGTTGCCTACACCGCTAGATTGCATGAGCAATACGCTGCGTTTGCCTCCCAGAAATACTCCTGCGGCAAAGGCAATACCCTCTTCTTCCGTTGTCAATACCACTGTACGCATGTCAGTATCTTCCTGGCACAATTCGATTAAATGCTTGTGCCCACCATCTGGAACAAACGAAATGACATTGACGTGGTACGTCTTGAACAGCGCATACACACCTTCTGCCCAATCAGCGACATTACTTATCTGCATTTTTCTTGTCATTCTGAGGCCGCAGCCTCATTGTCATTCTGAGGCCGCAGTCGAAGAATCTCTTCCTTGCACGTATTGTCATAGGGACTGCTGCATCTTGATTTCCGCCGAAGCGTTATCTTCATAGAACAGGTATACCAATGCGCGACAGAAATGTCAAGGATATCTTCTTGAGAGCGGAGAGGAAGTCTCTATCGCCCATGATGGAGTTTGCATGGTATACTTTTTGCAACGAGTCGAGAGAGTTAGATACTCCTAGCATCGAAGGGCATACAACGATGAGAGAGGATAGCGGTAAAAAATGACACAAGCTGTACAACGCTTCAAAAACAAAGTGGTGATGGTAACAGGAGCAGCCAGTGGTATAGGACGTGCCATTGCATTTCGTTTTGGCCGGGAAGGGGCACATGTTGTGGTGAACGATGTCAACGCCACTGGTGCCGAAGCAGTTACTCAGAGCATTATCGCTGATGGCGGCTCAGCTATGACTGGTATCGCTGATGTTTCAGACAAGAGCCAGGTTGACCGCTTATTCGATAAAACGCTTGAGCGTTTCGGAACGGTGGATGTACTGGTCAATAACGCGGGTTTGATTCATGTTGAGCGTCACTTTCTTGAGGCCGATGAAGCATGGTGGGATCGCGTTCTAGCGGTCAATCTCAAGGGGGTCTTCCTCTGTTCACTGCGAGCCGCCCATGTGATGGCTCGCCGTCATCAAGGTATCATTATCAATATGTCCAGCGGTGGTGCGTCTCACTCGCATCGAGGAATGGCTTCCTATGATGCGGCAAAAGGTGGTATAGAATCCCTCACAAGGTCAATGGCACTTGACCTTGCCCCGTATGGTATCCGCGTAAACGCCCTTGTCCCCGGCTCAATTGATACGCAAGGGATGAGTCAAGAAATAAAGCAGGAGCGTGGTATAACCGTCCCACTTGGACGTGTCGGCGAACCAGAAGAAATGGCTGGCCCTGCCGCCTTTCTCGCGTCAGAGGATGCCAGTTACATCACTGGACATCTCATCGTGGTTGACGGCGGCCTTCTCTCTCAGCAACGAGCACCGCAAGTCGATATTTTCCCGTTGAGTCGATTTCCTAAGCTGGAGGGTAACTGATGGAGCGTCCCATGGAGCATTACCGAGTGGGGGTGGACATAGGAGGTACGTTCACAGATCTCATTGTACTTGATGACGCTACTGGTCGTTTCGCGGTCGGCAAAACTCTGACCACACCGCACGACCCCTCACAGGCTGTAGAAACGGTTCTACTCGAAACGCTTACAGTGGAGGGCATAGATGCGAGTGACGTGCAGCAACTCATGCATGGCACAACCCTGGTGACGAATGCCATCATTGAGCGCAAAGGTTCGCCTACCGCACTGCTTGCCACCCAAGGTTTTCGCGACTCGATTGAAATTGGTAGAGAGAATCGCTACGAACTCTACGATCTTCTGCTTGAGATGCCGCAACCTTTGGTGCCACGGTACCTACGCTTTGATGTCCCTCAACGTACTTTGGCTGATGGTACAATTCAGCAGGAACTTGATGTAGCCTTTGTCGAGCACCTCGTGCGTGAACTGGTCGCAAACGGAATCGAGGCAGTTGCCATCGCCTTTCTGAATAGTTTTGCCAATCCAAGTGCCGAAAGAGAGGCACGTGCTGCAGTGCAACGTGTTGCGCCGCATATGCGCATTGCGATCTCATCGGAAGTTGTCCCTGAAATACGCGAATTTGAACGCACGTCAACGACGATTACCAATGTCTATGTGCAAGATCGCGTCGAACGATATCTCCGTGAGTTGCAAGCGAGGCTAGCTCATGAGGGTTTCAAGCGCAGTCTCTTCATGATGATTTCAAGCGGTGGCATAGTCACGATTGATACAGCTATTCGCTTCCCTGTACGCTTACTCGAATCTGGTCCGGCTGCAGGTGCGTTGGCTGCGGCTCATTACGGCTCAGTATGCGGCTATGCCGACCTGCTCTCCTTCGATATGGGTGGCACTACCGCCAAGTTCTGCATCATTGACCAGGGCAAACCACTCACGGCGTACGAATTTGAAGTTGATCGCCGCTATCGCTTCAAAAAGGGGTCAGGGCTACCGATAAAAATGCCGGTGATCGAAATGATCGAGATTGGTGCTGGAGGAGGCTCGATTGCTCACATAGATGCATTAGGGCTATTGAAAGTTGGGCCGGAATCGGCTGGAGCCAAGCCAGGCCCAGTCTGCTACGGGCAAGGGGGCACTGAACCAACGGTGACTGATGCTGATCTCGTACTTGGCTACCTCGAACCAGACTACTTTCTCGGTGGTCAACTCAAGTTAGACCTTGCCGCCGCACGCAGTGCTATCAAGGAGCGCATCGCTGAACCATTAGGTATCCCGGTCGAAGAGGCTGCATGGGGTATCCATCAAATTGTGAACGAAAGTATGGCTAATGCTGCTCGCATCCATACCCTGGAACGTGGTAAAGACCCACATCGCTTCCCTATATTTGCCTTTGGTGGGGCTGGACCAGTGCATGCGTTTCACATTGCGAAGGTGCTAGGTTCCCCAGCCCTGGTCGTACCATTTGGTGCAGGAGTCATGAGTGCCATCGGTCTGCTCACCGCCCCGCTCGCCTTTGACTTTGTTCGCTCTTGGATGGCTCGTGTCGATGACTTGGACTGGCAGAAGGCCAATACATTACTTGCTGAAATGGAAGCTGAAGGTCAGTCCCTCCTTGAGACTTTAGGAGCTCAGGAGGTTCCGGCTGAACACATCCACCATCGGCGCGTAGCTGACATCCGCTATGTTGGTCAGGGTCACGAGATCAGAGTTCCTCTTCCAACTGGTCAGCTTGATAAAAGCAGTATGCCTACCATCATAACCGCATTTGAAGAGGCTTATCGCCGTCTCTATGCGCGACTTAGCCAGTCTGTTCCAATTGAAATTATCAACTGGCGCGTCATCTCGTCGGGGCCAATGCCTCAAGTGAGCTTGCAAGTAACTCAGGAGGAAAGCGCAACAACGCAAGCGGCTCAGCAAAGGACTCGGAAGGCATACATTCCAGAGTTAGGCGGTTATAGCGACATACCGATCTATAGCCGCTACGCTCTTTTACCAGGAACAAGCTTCCCCGGCCCAGCAATCATTGAGGAGCGCGAATCAACCACCATCGTAGGACCAGGTAGTCACTGCACTATTGACGAGCAGTGGAACCTCATCATCGAATTAGAAGCTGGTTTATTAGGAATAGATTCTTCGGCTGCGGCCTCAGAATGACAATGAGTAGGGACGTGCTGCATGACACATACAATTGACTCAATAACACTGGAAGTTCTCTGGAATCGCCTGCTCTCAGTCGTAAATGAGCAGCAGGTAGTACTGATGCGTACCGCCTTTAGCACCGTTGTGCGCGAGTCGCAGGACCTGGCTTGCGGTGTCTTTGACACCCGTGGCTTGATGATTGCGCAGTCACTCACTGGTACCCCCGGTCACATCAACGCGATGGCAACCGGAGTGCATCATTTTTTGAAAGCGTATCCAGCGGAGACACTCGCACTGGGCGATGTACTGATTACGAACGACCCCTGGCAGACCGCAGGTCAGATCAATGATATGACCGTCCTCACACCGGTCTTCAAAGATAAGCACGTAGTTGCATACTTTGCCAGCACCTGCCATGCGCCCGATATCGGAGGGCGCATCTACTCAGCAGAGGCGCGCGAGGTCTACGAAGAAGGGCTGCGCATTCCCATTACCAAACTATTTCTGCGTGATGAACCTAACCATGAGCTCTTCAAACTCATCCGAGCAAATGTACGTACGCCTGACGAAACTATTGGCGACCTCTACGCGCAAGTCTCCTCAAACGCAGTTGGTGCCCGTGAGTTGCTGCACTTTATGGACGACTTTGGCCTTGATACCATCGACCCACTTGCCGACGAGATCATTACACGTTCTGAACAAGCGATGCGGAAAGCTATCCGCACATTACCGAATGGACGTTACGAAAACGAAGCTTGGAGCGATGGCTTTGATGAGCCAATTTGTGTCAAAGTCGCGGTCACCATTGAGGACGAAGACATTTTCATCGATTTCGCAGGTTCATCGCCACAAAGCCCGTGGGGCATCAATGTGGTGCTGAACTATACTCACGCCTATGCCTCATTTGCAATTAAGGCAGCCGTCACTCCTGATATTCCACATAACGAAGGATCGTTCCGTCCTGTGCATGTGACCGCACCTTCCGGCTCAATCCTCAACTGTAGAGAGCCAGCGGCAGTTGCTTCGCGCCATGTGATCGGGCATTTCCTCCCAGGTGTTATCTTTGGAGCATTGGCTCAAGCAATGCCCACTCAACTTATCGCCTGTGGTGCTGACCCCATTTGGATTTCAGTCTGGCGGGGAGCATGGCCTCTATCTCACGAGCCGTTCACCTTTAGCCTGTTTCAGTGTGGTGGTACTGGAGCACGCGCCGTCAAAGATGGCTTGAATACAACTGGTTTTCCGAGCGGCGTTGCTGGCGTACCTGCCGAAGTGGTGGAAAGCTTAACACCCCTCATCCAAAATAGGCGTGAACTGCGCATTGACTCAGGTGGCCCTGGAACCTATCGAGGAGGGCTAGGACAGTGGACTGAGGTTGCGTATCGCGGAAATGCGCCCTGGGCAGTTTCGACAATGATTGATCGCACCCGCTTTCCCGCTACTGGTCTGAACGGGGGTAAATCCGGCGCACTGGGTGAATTTCGTGTCAACGGCAACACAAGTCCGCACCCTAAAGCTCTCATCACCCTTACACCTGAGAGTCGCGTTCAGTTAAACTTGCCTGGAGGTGGTGGCTACGGCGACCCGCTCCAACGCCCTATAGCATTGGTACATAACGATGTAGTCAACGGCTATATATCGCTCGAAACGGCTGAGCGCGACTATGGCGTCGTTATTCGCTATACGGGTAGCCAAGATCAGCTTGTGCGACCGCCTGAACTGTACGTAATTGATGAAGCGGCAACTGCATCTCTACGTGCAACTGATGGTACTTTTTAAGGAATAGATTCTTCGTCTGCGGACTCAGAATGACAATGGGGATGCGGACTCAGAATGACAATGGGGAGGCGCATATGTCACAAAGAATAAGGACTGACGTATTAATAATTGGTGCTGGAATTATGGGCGCCTCCTGTGCCTATCGCTTGAGTGAGCAGGGTTTAAAAGTGGCGGTGTTAGAGGCGCAAGCTGCACCAGCTATGGGCTCAACGGGCCGGAGTGCTGCCGGGGTGCGAGTACAATTTACCGAAGAGATGAATATCCGTCTCTCCTGGGAGAGTATCCAGGAATACCAACATTTCCAAGATTTATATGGGGAGGATGCTGGCTATCGCTCAATAGGATATCTCTTCCTTGTGCCCCCCGAACGTTGGGATGTGCATATGGACGGTGTCCGCTTGCAGGAACGTATTGGCGTGCCAGTAAAAGTTCTTTCTGTTGCAGATGCTCAAAGACTGGTTGCGTTTGATCCTTCGGGCATTGCTGGCACAACGCATGGGTTAGCAGATGGGGTGGTTGATCCTCATCCTATTACATTTACCTACCTGAGACTGGCAAAGGAAAGAGGCACTTCGCTCTACCTGGCAACTCCACTTACCAAAGCTAGCTGGGTAGGAAATATCTGGCTGGTGGAAACACCAAAGGGAATCTTCGAAGCTGATTACCTTGTAAACGCTGCTGGTTCCTGGGCAGGCGAAGTTGCCAGGCGAGCAGGCTTGGAGGTGCCAGTCTACCCAGTAAGACGAATGATTTATATGACTGCTCCCACTGCTTGGCAACATACGTATCCTCTTACCATCGACTTGACGAGTGGCTTCTATCTGCGAAGCGAAGGAACGCGCATACTCTTTGGTCGCTCAAACCTGGACGAACCCCCCGGATTTACGGAAGGAATGGATTGGGAATGGCTTGAAGAAACATTGCATTCGGGGCTGAAGCGTTTCCCTTGGCTAGCCGAAACAGAGCTAGATCATCGGGCTTGTTGGTGGGGATACTACGAAGTGACGCCAGACCACAACCCGATTCTCGGTCGCATGCCAGCCAGCGAGCACTGGATTAACGTTGCTGGTTTTTCGGGACATGGAGTACAACAAGCTCCAGCCGTAGGACGACTGATTGCTGAAGAAATAATTTCAGGGAAAGCACAATCCATAGATATTGATCCTTTACGTATCAGTCGTTTTTCAACAAACCAGTACAGTCGTGAGCATAATATCGTCTAGTATATTGGCTACTTGGAGCTTATTCGGAAACCTGTGTTAGAATGATCAGTACGCTACCAAGGAAAGTGCGGTAGCGAGTACACTTGCTCCGCGTGCAATATCCTCGGCTGTTGTGTATTCGGCTGAGCTATGGGAGCGCCCCTCCACGCTGGGGACGAACAGCATGGCGGTCGGCAGATGCCGTACCATGATCTGACTATCGTGTCCAGCACCGCTTGGCAGCCATTTCCAGGTAGCTCCACACGCCTCGGCTGCTTTGACAAGTTCCGCTTGCAATCCAGGATCCATTTTATGAGGTAAACTCTTGCCAGTCACCTCGATGGAGATTGAGAGGGTACATTCTTGTGCGATTGCTTCGCACTGCGCTCGAATTGCAGCAGACAAACGTTGCAAGGTTTCCTCTTCGGGATGGCGCACATCAACAGAAAAGCTGACCTCGCCGGGGACAACGTTGACCGCTCCTGGTTTTACATCCCATTTACCCATAGTGACTACCGCCGGTCGACCTGCTTGCTCAACAAGGTGAGTGACCTCTACAGCCATGTGTGCTGCTCCTTGCAATGCATCATGTCGCACGTCCATCGGTGTTGTGCCTGCATGGTCCGCTCGGCCCTTGACGGTGATCCACAAGTGCTGCAATCCTGTAATGGCTGTGACGATGCCAAGATCAATCCCCTCATCGAACAGGATACGACCTTGCTCAATGTGCAGTTCAAAAAATGCCTCCACATCGGTGCGGATAGCTTCTCGATACCGCTCAGGAGCCAACCCAACGTCTCGCATGGCATCGGCAATAGTGATACCTTGCGCATCGCGTATTGCCTCAAACTCAGCAGGATCAATAAGCCCCAGGATACCTTTTGTCCCCCAACAATGTGCCGGAAAACGGCTGCCTTCCTCTTCACATAAGGCCACCACCTCAAGGGAGCGCTGGGATTTTCCCAAGTTCTCACGGAGTGCTTGTAGGGCCACAATCCCCGCCAGAATGCCGAGAGCACCATCGAACTTTCCGCCGAGTGGCACCGTGTCGAAGTGAGAACCGGTAAGAATAGTATGGCTTTCATCATTGCCATGAAGCCGTCCGAAAAGATTGCCCATCGCGTCCTCGCGTACATCCAGACCTGCAATGTGCATGAATGTAGCCAGTTGCTCGCGAGCCTCTAACCATGTAGGACTATACACGGGGCGCACGATTCCTCCTTCAGGCTGTTGACCAATAGCTCCCAAAACCTCGATATAGTGTTGGAGTGTTGAGGCATCCACCTCTATTCTCTTGATTGGTTCGGTCATGAGTATGCTCCTCTCGAGAACGTTCTGTCCTGGGCTCTGCCTGCCAAAAAAGTAAGTGAGGCTTGATTGTAAATAGGAAGTTGCAAATACTAACACCATCATAGCGAAAAGCATGCTCATTTACAAGGTAGTGATGGATGAAACGAGGTGTGGAGGGGTTTGTCAAAGGAATAAGGCCGAAATTATGCTAGTGTTTAGCACGGAAAGTGCGGAAGAACCACGAAAGCGGGTCAAGGTCAGAATGGGAACTCCTTGAACAAGTTCTCTGGAAGCTTGATGCTACCAATAATCCATGCTATACTCAGTGCTGGGCATTAAGGTAGTTCTTGACACCATTGTTGAGGAACCGTGGGTGAGTAGCGTATGCACAAAATCCGACAACGTATCCTTCCCCTCATCGCTATACTGAGCTTGCTATTCGCGGCGTGTGGCTCAACTTCATCGGTAAGGGGCGGCCATATCACCATACAGTTGTTCTTTCACTCGGGTCAGGGCCCAGAGCGAGATGCCCTCAATGCCTCACTCAAAGCTTTCAGTGAACATTACCCCAATATCACCGTGCAAGCTGTGCAACTGACCGAAAGCCGCTACACAGACGAGGTGAACATTGCGGCGCTATCCCATAGTTTGCCCTGCCTGCTCGATTTTGACGGCCCTACGTTGTATAACTATGCCTGGTCGGGCTACCTGATCCCACTCGATACGTACGTATCACCGGCGATGAAAGCTGACTTCCTGCCCTCGATCATCCAACAGGGCACGTATAATGGTCATCTGTACAGTCTGGGCCAGTTCGATTCTGGACTTGGCTTTTACGCAAACAAGCAGTATCTGCGGGAGGCGGGCGTACGCATTCCCACCATCGTCAAACCCTGGACATTGAGCGAGTTCAACCAGATATTGGCGAAGCTGAAGAATGTGCCAGGAGTGAAGTATCCGCTCGACTTGCAGATGCAGACAGGCGGCGAGTGGTTCACCTATGGCTTCTCTCCTTTTGTCGAATCCTTCGGCGGTGATCTGATCAATCGCGGCAATTATCAGTCTGCCGCCGGGGTGCTCAATGGTTCCGACTCGATGGCTGCGATGAACTGGTTCCAGAGCCTCTTTAAGAAGGGTTACAGCAATCCTTGGCCGGTTGATAGCCTCGATTTTCCATCGGGAAGGGCCGCATTGAGCTGGACTGGCCACTGGGTCTACCCGGAATTCAGCCAGGCACTGGGTAACAATCTGCTCGTGCTGCCAGCACCTAATCTGGGGAAGGGAGCAAAAACCGGTATGGGATCATGGAACTGGGGCATTACCTCGTCCTGTCAAACGCCCGCTATCGCCTGGAAAGTGCTGAATTTCCTTCTTTCGCCTCCCGAGATAGCGCGTATGGCTGAAGCCAACGGCGCAGTCCCTGCGCGCAAATCAGTGATAGAGCAGTCCAGCCTGTATGCTCCCAATGGCCCACTTTATGTGTTTGTCGAGCAACTGCAGAGGGGGATAGCGGAACCGCGTCCAATCACTCCCGCCTATCCTACTATTACCTCTGCTTTTTCTGTGGCGGTATCGAATATCGCCGCCGGGGCCAATGTGGAGGAGGAGCTGAACAGAGCGGTGCAAGAGATAGATCAGGATATCAAAGACAATCAGGGTTACCAAACTGGGTAATGGCATCTTCTCTTGTTTACGAGGAAATGTATGAGTAAAGCGATCCGTAGCATATCTGGCAAAATGGCGACAACCAGAAGGCCGAGCTGGCAGCAGAGGGAACACTATACCGCTTGGACGTTTCTCCTGCCTGCTCTGTTCCTGCTGTTGATTTTCCTGATCATTCCCTTCTTTTGGGCAATCTACCTCTCGTTCACCAACGGGAGGTTAGTTTTAGGCCCACTGCCTGTGCATTTTGTAGGACTGAGCAATTATACACAGTTGTTGTCGGACGATTCGCTGCACCGCGCTCTGCTGAACAATTCCCTCTTTGGCATGATCGTGGTTCCACTCGAGACGGGTCTATCCCTCCTCTTGGCTATTCTGGTCAACCGCAAGATGCGCGGGATGGCTATATTCCGCACAATTTTCTTCAGCCCGGTGGTCACGCCCCTAGTGGTGGTTGCTGTCGTCTGGTCGTTTCTCTACAATCCAGGGCAGGGATTAATTAACGATTTCATCAAGGCAGTAAGCTTCGGACACTTGGGGCCTTACGACTGGCTTGACGATACAAAATTGGCACTACCTGCGATCATGATTTTGTCGATCTGGCAAGGAGTTGGCTTCCAGATGGTCGTCTACCTTGTCGGTTTGCAAGCGATCCCTGGTGAGCTGTATGAAGCTGCCAGGGTCGATGGAGCGGGTGCGCTACAGCAGTTCTGGTATATTACCGTGTCGCAGCTACGCAATAGCACCATCTTCGTTCTCATCTCCACCACTATCCTGTCTTTTAAACTCTACACGCAGATAGAGGTTATGACGCAGGGTGGACCACAGAATGCCACAACAACGATCGTGTGGTATATGGTGCATGAGAGTATTCACAACTTGCACGTTGGCTATGCCTCAGCGGTGGCACTGGTCTTCTTCTGCCTCGTGCTCATTCGGATCGTCCCAGTCCTGTGGAGCGTCATGAAAACTGAAGAAAGAGAGCTGTAAAGAATGGCCTTGACCGTCCGCAAAGTGGAACACTCCACCGCAGGAAGCGAGAAAGGGCTGCAGAAAGTGCAGTCTCCCCTGCACAAAAGTATCTGGCACGTGCTCAACTACCTGTTACTGATTCTGTTATCCATCTTTTTCCTTTTTCCCACAGTGTTCATGGTCGTTTCTTCATTGAAAACCAACGAGGGCCAGCTTCTGCAAGATTTGAGTTCTGTAAAAGCCTTAATCCCCTATGGAAATATCTCGCTCCAGAACTATAGCGACGCTTCTCAGCGGCTGCCCTTTGCTCTCTATATGGTCAACTCGGTGATGATAGTCACCTCGATCGTCGTCCTAGGCCTGTTTGTCAATAGTTTGACCGCTTATGCCCTGGCACGCATCCCGTTTCCTGGTCGCAAACTCATCGTCGTGCTGATCGTGGTGGCGATAATCATTCCCTTTGAGTCGGTCGTTGTGCCATTGTTGTTGATGGTCAACCAGTTTCCCTGGTTCGATGGCTCGACTACGTGGGTTAATAGCTATCAGGTGCAGATCATCCCCTTCATCGCCGACGCGTTCTCCATTTTCCTCTTCTACCAGTTCTTTGTAGACATACCGAAAACGATAGAGGATGCTGCTTTCGTTGACGGGGCTGGTCGCTGGCGCATCTACTGGCAGGTCGTCGTGCCGATGGCACGCCCGGTCTTTGCCACAGTAGCGATCTGGCAGTTCCTGACCCATATAGGCGACTTCCTCTGGCCGTTGCTGGTTACACGCGGCGATACCTACCGTCCTTTGATGGTGGGAATGGCGGCCTTCTTTGGCCAGTCACCACTGAAATGGGGTGACGTGATGGCCTTTGCCACGCTGATCACCCTTCCCATGCTGATTTTATTCCTCATTTTTCAAAAATGGTTCCTACGCACGGCTGCCGTGACTGGAACGAAGGGATGAAGCACTTCCTGTTTTCGTCTGTCGCGAATTCGAGTAAAAGGAGTATGTTTATGATCACAAGTATCGGGCACGTCGCATTTCGTGTGACAAGCTTGCAACGGGCACTGGACTTTTACTGCACCAAGCTCGGCTTCTCCGAAGCCTTCCGCCTCGAGTTGGAGGGACAGCCATCGCCTTGGATCGTATATATCCAGATTGCTCCCGGCAATTTTATCGAGTTGTTCCCCGATTCACAAGCTGCCTCAGGAACCATTCCTGCGCGAGATCCGCAAGCGAGCTATAAACATGTCTGCTTACTGGTGGACGACATGTCTGCCACCTTGGGCGAACTCGCATCTCGAGGCCTTGAGATTTCTCAAGCCCCTACCTTAGGTTTGGATCATAACCTCCAATACTGGCTGAATGATCCTGATGGGAATCCTATCGAATTGATGCAGATTATGGCCAATTCTCCACAGGCAGTCGCCGATAGAAACATACAAATGAAAAGGAAGTAGTGCGATGAGCATTGCCTCATCAAAATCTAACCCGCTATTTGCTCAATTGACAGCGGTGAAATCATGTCTCAACTGGTTCGTTTTACAGACAAAGTCTAAGCAGCAGATGGGGTCGAGAGCATGTGCCACCTTGAGAACCTCTATCTTCTACGCTGTTCGATAAGTGCCACCGCCTGAGCTACCCCATTCTCGGCCCGAATGCTTTCTCCCAGCAAGGCGGCTTTCTTTCTCATCTCTTCATCTGATACGGTGCGCCCGATGGCTTCCGTCAGGGTATCGACGGTGAGATCGCGGGTTTGATCGCTGTAGCAGATACCGTGAAGGTAGGTTCAGTCGAGGCCATTCAACACCTACGTGCGCAAGGACTTGAGGTCTGGATGATTACGGGCGATAACCAGCGTGCGGCTGATGCGAT
>JBBQXY010000066.1:0-28722 GCA_038209195.1 Ktedonobacterales bacterium
ACGTCAACCGAGTTATATTGCAAACACATGGGGCAAGATAGTATGAAGTAATGCCCAGAAGCAACATTCCCCTCTGCTTACCTCTGCCAACCTGAGACATAGATTGTCTTTAAGACCTGCTATTCTGTATCACACAAGATATAGTCAAGGTATATCAGGTAGTGGCTTGACGCTCAGAGGCTCGGATGCCCGTCTTTACGGGCCCTCTTAGTCGATTTGATAAACCATCCCTAGAACGCGAATTGGTTTCTTCATTGGCATCATAATGTCTCCTTTCGGAATCTTACGAATGCAAGGACCGCGCCTTGTGCCAGGGTCTCTTTGCTTCCCTGGTATGTTCCCTGGTTACTTGGAACTCTCTAAGTATACCATAGTGTGTCAGGAAAGTCAATGTCAAACCAACTTCAGAAAGGGAAGCATTGGAAATCACTCTGAAGTCGCCTCAGAAACTCTTTGATTGAAGATTGTCAGGACTTCGTGTGGGTCAACCGTTCGCTTCATGGCTTCGGATTCGGGATCGTGGCGGTCTTCAACTTGTGGTAGATCTTTACGTAGTTCTTCCAGCAAAGCAATCACCTTCGTTACTTTTTGTTCCACCAGCAAGTTGACCTGTAAGTCAAGTTGTCGCCGTTGTTCTGCGAACTTATCTTGCCTATTCTGCGTGATAAGCACAATAGTAGTCATTAACAGAGCACTCAGTCCGACAAGACCTTGTAGCCAATAAAATGGAGGTGGGTCTGTGGTGGACAAACCTGAATAATGCAACGTGAGGTTGACAGCTATCCAGAGGAGCACAAAGAGGAGGATAAAATAGAGAAAGCGCGGTCTTCCCAAGAACGCAGTAAAAGTTTCTATAGCACGCTGATGCGGACCAACCTTCCCTTCCATACGAATATGCAGGTTCGCCAGTGTCTCAATACTCTTATTCATGGGGTCAATCAGTTCTATTTCAGTTTTGTCAGCATTTTCAGAGAGGCTTTTAGCTTCATTATTTTCTATTTCTTGCATGGTTGTATAGGTAAATCCTTTACTCGATAACCAGGGTGGCTTCTATACTATTTGATACGGATACTGGTGAGACTCAGCTTCAAATACATGGGCGGCTGGTGAAAAAGCACATCAGGTGCTTTTCCGAAAGGAAATCAGGTGCTTACCTGATTTCCGTCGACTTGCAAACACCGCTATGATATGAATTACAATAGATAGTAGTTCTCGTGTTCGCTCCACACACTGTGCTTTGTCTCAGGTTGGGACGAATAACGATCATATACAGGTATTTTTGAGAGGAAGTAACACATGAGTAAAAAGCAACTTGGATTTCTGACCTCAGTGCTCGCCGTGCTAGCAATTGGCAGTATTTTACTGGCGGCATGCGCTCGTCCTGGTAGCACGATAGCGAGCGGCAGCAACACTCCCAGCAGTGGAAATAATAGCGGGGGTGGAGGTGGAACGACTGTCCATATGGGCCTGACTAATTTTCTTGTCACCAGTTTCACGATACCCAAGGGCTCTATGCTGACCTTGATCGATGACGTTGCCGTACCACATATTATCCAAAATGGCTCGTGGGACGCTAGTGGCAACGCCAAACCAGCGAAAGAGTCGGGCGCACCAACGATCAATCAAAGCTTCGCTGGTAGCGATACTCACGATATTGGGCCATTCGCCACGGCGGGAACATATCATATCTTTTGTACCATTCATACGAATATGAATCTGACGATTACTGTTAAGTAGAGGTTTTCCTGTGTGCGGTGGACTGCTCCGCCTGAGGTAGCATAGCCACCGCGCACAAGAAACGATCGTAGACCACTATCAGAAGAAAATTGTGAACGGTAAAGCGAAGAGAAAAATCACGAATAGGAATAATGGTTGCCCCGATTTGGCTTTTTTTATCATCTCATGTAATATGAAGATAGATGTTCGTTAAGAGTATTGGAAAGCTTAAGAAACTCTATCGTTACGATTGTAACCAATTGCCGCTGGTTAACGTATTGAGTAATGAAAGTAGTTTCTTGAGAGTGCGTGCTAGTTCGTGCTAGTTCCTGGTAGTCTACCATTTTGCATAGATTAACCCATCTATTTCGTCCATGATCCTTTAATAAGGGAGAGGTAAGAACAATGGCAACTGCAACTGTTGAAACAAGACTGAATCGCGCACTTGAACTGCTGGGTGGTACTATTGACCCTGATATCGCGGAGTCATATTCATCAATTGAGGCACGTATTTTAGCCCAGGCTTTAGAAAACGTCGAACAAGCCGAGCGTCGCCTCCGTGAGATTCAGAGGATAATGGATGACTTCGAAGAAGTACTGGTTTGATGCTCCTTTTGCAGGTTATTTAAGGGTGCCTTTTCCCTATGGATTTGCCTGATAGCCTCCGTCTTGCTTTAGTGCAAGAACTCGCTCACATTTCCCAAAAACAGGTGGCGGAGGCTGCCTCCAATTTATCGCTGCGCTATCGCAGTAGACAACCAACCAATAACGGTTCATTTCTACGCTCATACGCCGATGTACAAGCTTATGCTACCGTACGCCTTCCTGCCACTTTTGCTGCTCTCTACGCGGTCCTATCCGCCGTACAAGCACGCAAAACGGCCTGGCAGCCGCGCACAATGTTAGATGCAGGAGCAGGGCCGGGAACCGCTATGTGGGCAGCTAGTGAGCTATGGACGGAGCTAGAGCAGGTAACATTACTTGAGCGTGAAGAGGCGATGATCGCCTTTGGCAAACAGTTATCCACCCATGCTCGTTCCTCCGCACTCCGCCATGCACAATGGCAAAAAGTTGATCTACTCAGTCAATGGATGAGTACACCGTGTGACCTGGTGATTACGTCCTATGTCCTTAGTGAGCTGGACACGAGAAAATGTGCGGACTATATTGCACAGCTCTGGTCAATCACTGGAGATACGTTGGTCATTATTGAGCCGGGCACACCTGTTGGCTTTTCCCATATTCGTAGCGCACGGCAACAACTGATCGCGGCGGGAGCTCATATACTCGCGCCATGTCCCCACGCTTTAGCATGTCCTATCATCGACGGCGATTGGTGCCATTTCGCCCAGCGCATTACACGAACACAGCTTCATCGCTCGGTGAAGCAAGCCGATCTATCGTACGAAGACGAGAAATTTTCCTATATTGCTGCTTCCCGTACGCCCGGTACACCTATTGAGAGCCGCGTGATCCGTCATCCACAGATTCGTCCTGGTCATATTCACCTGGAACTCTGCACACCTACGGGGTTAAAAAATGCCGTTGTCACACGCAAAGAGAAAGCCGCGTTCCGTCAGGCACGCGACCTACACTGGGGTGATGCGCTCAATACCGTTGACGATGGATGAGCGCGTGTAAATAACGAACGTACAGGCCAACTATACCTGTTGAAAGCCAAACAAACAATGTCCAGTTTGTGTCTGGCAACTACACTCCAGTTCAACAACCTTCCAGGTGGTGTCCAGGTGGACCATGCGCAAAGTCGCCTCAATGGAGGCGAGCCACACATGGCACATGGGCTGAGAGTGTTGCCGTGCGATACGCCCATAGGCATACAGATTGCTATAATGAACAAGCCAATAGTTACCGTTGGGTAAAGCAATCCAATCGTGGAGCGGCTCACCACGAATCGCGTCCATCTCTTTGGTGAAGGCCTTCAATGTATTCTGTATCAACTGCGTCGGCGAGGCAAAATGAAACATCCGTCTCATCCTTGGGATCGGCACATTGTCCTCTAAAGAGTGTTGCATCGCATTGGTGCCCCAACGGCGTAACTGTTCAATGGGATGCTCCGGCTGTGAGAAAGCGACAGCCTGGTTAAGGCAACTCAAATACTCAACGGGTATAGCATACGCATCATCAAGCGGTGGCCAATCCGTCTGGCGGCGGTACTGCGCTAACCCCACATCGCTGATCAACATCTCCCATTGCTCGATTGACATGAGGTCATAGGCCGCCTGCAGCATCTGACGAAAATGGCTATTTCGCGAAAGCAGTTTTCGCGCTACTCTTGGTTGAATGCCATATGCGGGCAACAGTTTATTCACCATTGAGCCTTGATTCATCTTGAGATCGCTACGTGTAAATGGAACGATATTCCAGATGCTTTCTAACAAGCGCATACTCGACTGGGAGACCACATGAAATGGGGATGCATGTGCATCAGCGTAAAGCGGTATATCGTTGGGAATGTGTATAGGCAAGCTCACTACAGGTAGGTTGAGCTCCTGTTTATAGGTGAGTTGTTGCAAAATGCGCTGAAGAAAAAAACGATATTGATTGCTGATAGCACCCAGCAGAATAGCATGTATAGCCATTGGCTGATCGAGTACACGCTTAAAAGCATTGGCAGGGGTTGGTTCCACCAGAGGATGAAAATTTGCCAGCGTGAGTATACGGGCTAAACGCTGGGCGCGTTCTTCATCCGCGTCAATTATCAGCAACGATGGGTACGTAATAGCCAATTTGGGATACGATGCTGCATCTTTCTGTGGCGATAACAGCGCGGACGATACAGACCGAATGGGCTCGGTGTTTATGTTTTTCTGTTGCTCCCAGAGGGGGGGCATACGCAGGGAATCACTATCCATATTTTCCTCTCCTAACTACTTTTCCTCATCAACGGCTAGCCTAATCCGTCAATCATTATACATTACAGCAAAACATTTAGATAGAGCATTAGAGGTTTTGTACCGTGTCTTTCAGCAATAGGCCTTCCTCGTAAATCCGGCGAATCACCTCTTCGATCTCTGGCTCCTGAAAGGTAACATCGCGCAGCTTGTAGCGTGTACCCAACCATGCTACCAGTTCGTGCGCAGGTATACCATCGCGGTTAAAGCCAAGCCAGAGGCGCGGAGCCTCCGCTCGTACCAGCCTTACCCCGGTGGGCAATGGTTCTAAAAGCGGTTGACCAGTGCTATCATGTGGTAGAGCGGTCAACTCTGCTGCATCCAAAACCGCGATGAGCATGCGTGTACCGCCAAAACGTTCGCGAATGCCAGAGACAGCCCCATCATACAGCTTGCGCCCATGATCGATGATGAGCATCCGCGGACATAATGCCTCCACATCGTCCATATCATGCGTCGTCAACAATACCGTCACACCACGTTCGCGATTGATTGCCAGCAGAAATTCACGGATACGCGCCTTCGCGACTACGTCTAAGCCGATAGTCGGTTCATCCAGGTAGAGCAATTCTGGATCATGCAACAATGCAGCCGCCAGATCACCGCGCATCCGCTGCCCCAGGGAAAGTTGGCGAACAGGAGTATCAATAAACTCGTCAAGTGCAAGCATCGAACGCATTTGCGCGAGATTGGCGGCATAGCGCGCTTCGGGAATGCGATACAGATGGCGCAGCAGGCGCAGTGAATCGATCAGTGGTAGGTCCCACCAGAGCTGCGAACGCTGACCAAAGACAACGCCGATGCGCTGTGCCATTTCACGTCGTTGGCGTTGGGGATTCAGTCCGGCAACACGTATTTCTCCGCTACTTGGCACCAAGATACCCGTCAGCATTTTAATCGTTGTACTTTTACCCGCGCCATTTGGGCCAACCAGGCCAATCATCTCGCCGCGCTCTACTCCGAGCGAGATGTTTTGCACAGCCTGCACGATACGCACTTCAGGATCGACGACGCTACGTAGACTCCCCAACAGGCCCGGTCGCTTGCGAGCCACGCGAAACGCTTTGCTCAGACCATCAACTTTAATCATCTTCAAGGGAATTTCTCCTTTCATAGACACAATTTCGTGATATTAACTGCCAGTACTCTGATAGTGGCGCACGCCAAAGTCCCAGAGCAGGCTCGTCACCCAGGCGAAGAGTAGGGCAACCAATGGTGCGCCAAAAGTGATTTGAGAGGGTAAGCCAAAGGGCAATGGACGTCCCAGTATGTAACAGGCCGGAACATACGAACCAAAAGCTAGCGGCACCACAAAAAGAAAGATGCGCTGCATGGTCTGGTTATAAATCGTCAGGGGATAGCTGAGCATCTCACGCCCACCATATGTCAGGATATTCGTAAGTTCGGTTGTTTCAACCGTCCAGAAGCACAAAGCGGCACCCAGCAGCAAAACAGAGAGGAAGATGAGCGCGCCACTGGCAATCCCGATACATAGCGCAAGCACCTTTAACCCTGTCCAATGCAGGTCTGGCAACAAATGGAGGGCCAAGCTAAAGGTGAGCATACCCTGCGTGATGCGCCCCAGACGGCGTAAACGAAAGTCACTGCCAACGACGAGCATGAGAGGAGCGGCAGGACGCAAGAGCATGCGGTCAAAATCCCCCAGGCGAATGATATCTGGAAACATATCAATGCCCGCCCCAAACAATTCAGCCAGGCCAAAGCTCATCGACATCAAGCCGTAGAGTAGCGTGACCTCGCCAACCTTCCACCCCAACATGGAAGGAAATGTGCCAAAGTAGACCCATACAGCAAAAAACTCTAAACACGTCACAGCAAACGACGTGCCAATATCGACGAACACATTGAACTTGTATTGCGCCTGGGCGCGCAGTTGCAAAGCGACCAGGCGTTGGTAAAGCCGTAGATCAGCGATTACACGCGTGAGCACCATCTACCTCTCTTTCTCAGCTACAATGTTATGTAAATAAGTAAATGTTCAGCAGCACATAGCCATCATCCACCTTGCACGATGACCCGGCGAGCGGCAAGCTTTGTCACCAGCCGTACACCGAGCGTCATGATGATGACCCATAGTACCTGGCGGCTTAGCTCTAAGGCAACGCCAGTGAGCGGGATTTTCCCCAGCACTATCTCCGCTGGCACGTTCATCAAGCCATAGAATGGCAACCAATGGGCCATGCCAAGTAACCACGGAGGGAAAAATGCCAGTGGGACATAGCTTCCAGTGAAGAACAGGGCAATGATAGTTGCCAGTCCACCAATAGAGCGTGCTTCGAGGAACCAGAAGGCGACGATGTTATAAAGAAAGCGGTAAGCAAAGCCGATGGTTGCACCGAGCAGCAAACTGACGATAAAGAGACACCAATTGCTCCAATTGCCGGGCAAGCCCAAACCAAAAAGCAACATCCCTGCCAGGTAGGTGGGTATGCCACGGTATAAGAGGAAGTAGAGGTTGCGCCCAAATTCGCGACTGAACCAGTACCAGTAAAAGTCGCATGGTTTGCTCAAGTCCGAGATCACTGCCCCCGTGCGAATAGTGAGCATAAGGTCGTACCAGCCGAAGGTCAGCACGACCATGGTCATGGACTGTACCAGCCAGACGTAGCGCAAGGTATCGCGCACGCTATAGCCAGCGGCGGCTGGTCTATGCTGATAGAGGGCAATAATCACGTAGCTAAAAATGACGCCGAAGAAGATATTGGTAAGGAGACCGGCCAGATTGGCCCATCGGTAGATGAGTTGCCGTCGAAAGGCACTGCGTGCCACCTCGACGTAGAAACGAAACACTGTGTCACCTCCATTTGTTTCCCAATGAAAGAAAACAATCTAAAGAACTGCTACAGGCGACGATGAGGAGTTAGCAAAGGAAAACACAGCACAAAGACCCAGCTACCCACCCAAGAGGGGGTACTGGTTGTTTGCATCTATTTCGCGGACATGACGTTACGCGGGATTGCCTATGTCAACCCCGTACCAATCCTACGGTAGCGAAGCATAAAAACTAGCCGCAGGACGTTCGCACAGTGTACCACCGAGAGAGGGTTGAGGTCAATCTTTATGTTGCCCAAAAACTCAAGCTGAATGGCATCGCGAAACACATACACATATTCTTTGACAAAAGACTGCTGAAGGATGTACAACAGGACTTTCTGTTTCAAACGCTCAAGTATAATAGGCAAAAGGAGTTTTTCCCACGTGCTGGGCATTGTTACTAATCAAGGCTGTGCGCTAACGCAACAGATCGTCCAGTTCCCTTGCAAGGGAACTGGACGACTGAGCTTCTCAAAGGAGGAGAGAAACCATGTTATATCCCATCATGACCACGTCAAGAGAACTTGTTGATTTGAATGGAATCTGGAACTTTAAGCTGGATCACGGCACAGGATTTGAAGAACATTGGTTTGGACGCCCGTTACAGCAGGCGATCCCCATGCCAGTCCCTGCTTCTTTCAACGACCTATACGAGGGAGCGGAATTTCGCGACCATATTGGCTGGGTCTGGTATGAACGGGAGGTCGTTGTCCCTGACCATTTCTTCACGCAACGCATGGTGCTGCGCTTTGGCTCGGTGACCCATGCCGCCAAAGTCTATCTCAATGGACAGCTTGTCGTCGAGCACGATGGAGGCTTTACGCCTTTCGAGGCTGACATCAATGCACTCGTCAAACGTGGCAAAAATCGCCTGACGGTCGCGGTTAACAACATTGTGGACCATACAACGCTTCCAGTGGGCAATTATCAGGAAGAAGATGTACCCGGACTGGGAAAAGTGATGACGGACACGCCGAACTTTGACTTTTTCAACTATGCCGGTATCCAACGCCCGGTCAAACTCTACACCACCCCGAAAATCTATATTCGTGATATCACCCTGACAACTGAGGTAGATGGAACGAATGCACGGGTGAGTTACACCGTCGAGGCAGAGGGAGCTGCGGAGGTTCACGTCTCCCTTCAAGATGAGACAGGTGAAACTGTCGCCAGTAGTACCGGGCTGACTGGTCAACTTTCCATAGCAGGTGTGCATCTCTGGCAGCCACTACACGCCTATTTATATAGCTGTGTGGTAGAATTGTGGCAGGATGGACAGTGGCTCGATACGTATGAGCAACCCTTCGGCGTGCGGACAATCGCCGTCAAGGACGGCAAGTTCCTCATTAATGGAAAACCCTTCTATTTTAAAGGCTTTGGCAGACATGAGGACTCCCATCTACACGGGCGCGGATTGGATGAAGTGCTCAATGTGAAAGATCTGAATCTGCTCAAATGGATGGGGGCCAACTCCTTCCGTACCTCGCACTATCCGTATTCTGAAGAGCTCATGCGCCTAGCGGACCGTGAAGGATTTGTGGTGATTGATGAGGTGCCAGCGGTGGGATTGCATTTGAACTTTATGGCACTCCTGGGTGGAGGTGGTAGGCCCCATAAAACGTGGGAAGAGCTGGGTACCAGGGAGCATCATGCGCCGGTAATTCGCGAGTTGATCTCACGAGATAAAAATCACGCGTGTGTGGTGATGTGGTCCATTGCCAACGAACCGGCATCCGAAGAGGAAGGGGCATACGAATACTTCCAACCTTTAGTCCAGTTGGCGCGAGAGCTAGATCCACAGAAACGTCCCGTCACCATTGTGATACAGATGATGGCAACGCCCGACACGAATAAAGTTTCGTATCTCGTGGATGCGCTGGCACTTAACCGCTACTATGGCTGGTATATCCAGGGCGGACAATTAGAGGTCGCCAAAGCCCTGTTACGTACAGAGCTAACAGGCTGGAATCGGGTGCAGCCTGGTAAACCGATGATGTTCACCGAGTATGGGGCTGACACCATCGCCGGCTTCCATGACACAACGCCTGTGATGTTTTCCGAGGAGTATCAAGTGGTATGTCTGCAAGCCAATCATGAAGTAACTGATGAATTTCCTACCTTTATCGGGGAGCAAGTCTGGAACTTCGCGGATTTCCAAACCAGTCAAGGTATTATGCGCGTCCAGGGCAACAAAAAGGGCGTGTTCACCAGAGAACGCAAGCCAAAAATGGCGGCCCATTATCTCAGAGAACGCTGGATGGCCATTCCAGACTTTGGATACAAAAAGTAAGCGTTGATTGGTACACGAGCTACGAAAGGAGGAGATGGAGATATGCCCGATACAAGATTTGTTGTGCAAGGTCACACTGCCGTCATCACCGGCGGCAGTGGTGTGCTGGGCAGTGCCATGGCACACGCTCTGGCTCAGGCGGGTGTGCGAGTTGCCATTCTCAGTTTGCATGCCGCTTCATCGGCTAAAGTGGTTGAAAGCATACGAGCACAAGGTGGGGAAGCTATTGGTATCGCCTGTGATGTGCTCGACAAAAGTGACCTTGAACGTGCATACACAGAAGTTCTGGACAGCTTTGGTCACATCGATATACTGATCAATGCGGCTGGCGGAAACGCGCCGCAGGCAACAACTTCAGCCACCACCTCATTTTTTGAGCTAGATGTTCAAGCCGTTGATAACGTCCTTGCTTTGAATTTTAGCGGAACATTGCAGAGTTGCCAGGTCTTCGGGCGCGATATGGTCAAGCGCAAGCAGGGCGTAATCGTCAACATTGTCTCGATGAACGCGCTGCGTCCCTTGACCCGCATCCCCGCCTACAGTGCTGCCAAAGCTGCCGTCGCCAACTTCACACAATGGTTGGCGGTTCATATGGCACAAGAGTATAGCCCGGCAATTCGTGTAAATGCGATTGCTCCCGGCTTCTTTCTGACCGAACAGAATCGCTTTCTCTTGACCGATGCCGCGAGTGGCGAGCCGACAGCGCGTGGCGCCGCTATCCTCCAGCATACACCAATGGGGCGATTAGGCAAGCCAGACGATCTTGTTGGCACGCTTCTGTGGTTAGTCAGCCCCGCTTCCTCGTTTGTCACCGGTATTGTAGTACCTGTAGATGGTGGCTTCTCAGCTTATAGCGGAGTTTAGCAGAGGAGGAAACGCACATGGTTATAGGAAAAGGTTCAACAACGGCAACGTTGACCAGCGAGGATATCCAACAACTGCTCGCTTCGGCTGAGGAGGAGTTACTGGTAGGAGCCGGGCTTGACCCAAGCAATAAGCGCGTGCTGGTCATCATTCCTGATGGGACACGCACGGCTCCAATACCCCTGATGTTTCGCCTCCTGTATGAGCAGTTGGGGCGACGCGCCGCTCAACTGGATTACTTAATTGCCCTGGGAACCCATCCACCCATGTCGCAGGAGGCCATTGACCAACTGGTCGGCACAACCATTGCCGAACGAGCGGAACGTTATCCCAACGTGCGCATCTTCAACCACCACTGGCACGATCCGCGCAAGCTGCAAACCATCGGGGTCATCTCGCGTGAAGAGGCAGGTATATTAAGTGGGGGACTGCTTGCTGAAGACGTATCTGTCACGCTCAATCGCTTGATCTTCGAGTATGACCTCTTGCTGATATGTGGACCGGTCTTTCCCCACGAAGTTGCCGGCTTCTCAGGGGGAGCCAAATATCTCTTCCCCGGCATCGCTGGCCCAGATATTATCAATTTCACCCACTGGCTTGGTGCGCTCGTGACCAGTATGCACACCATTGGCATCAAGGATACCCCTGTCCGGCGCGTTATCTCTCGTGCGGCAGAATTTGTGCCCCGTCCATTGCTCGCCTTGGCGATGGTGGTGCAAGGACACGATCTGCACGGTCTCTACATCGGCTCTCATACTGAAGCCTGGAGTCAGGCGGCAGACCTTTCGGCACAACTCAACATTACCTATGTGGATCGCCCGTTTCACCGGGTGCTTTCAGCCCCAGCCGAGATGTACGACGACCTGTGGACGGCAGCCAAGGCAATGTACAAAACCGAACCAGCGATTGCCGACGGCGGCGAAGTTATTATCTACGCCCCACACATCACCGAGGTCTCCTACACGCATGGCAAACTGATTGATGAAGTTGGCTACCATGTCAAGGAGTATTTCCTCAAGCAATGGGAGCACTTTCAAGACGTGCCTGGCAGCATTCTGGCCCATAGCACGCACGTCAAAGGAGTAGGAACCTATGATGCCCAAACGGGTATCGAAACGCCTCGGATCGTGGTTACATTAGCCACCAGCATTCCAGAGGAACGTTGCCGACGCATCAACCTGGGTTATGCTGATTATCGGGAGATTGACCCCACAGCTTGGCAGGGACGCGAACAGGAGGGCATCCTCTACGTGCCACACGCTGGGGAAATGCTGTACCGTACTCGTGGCATAGAAGGGAAGATACCAGAGATTGCAGAAAGAAGTACACAGCCATGACGAATGATAACGCTAGGCAAACTGCTCTTCAACAACTGGTTGAGGACGATGCCGTTGGCCAGTTGCGGCGGCACCATGGCCTCATGGCAACATTAGGCAGTGAAGATGGTGTGCTCAAACTCGATTGGGTCGAGGAGATAGCACGGTTGCTCGCCCATCCAACACATTTAGAGGAGGTAGAAGCCGAGGCACGAGACATCTGGCAGCGTGGTATCCGCCACATCATCTGGGCTGGCATGGGCGGCTCGGTGATTGCGGTGCGCGTCTTCTGCGAGCTAGGCTTCTGTAATGAGCACAACGAAGGACAGATGACTATTTATCCATTGGACAGCACCGACCCTGCCGCGCTCAACAGCATTGTATGCAAGATAGCAGCAGCCAAACACCTGACGTTGCCGACTGGAGAAGAAGCCTCCAATCCAACCTTCTTAAAAACACTGCTATCTGACGTGATGATGGTCGGGGTAGCGATGGGCATGACCTCCGAAGAGCCGATCACGCACCTTGCATGGTTTACCGATCTGTTGCAACAGGCCCAGTTGTCACCAGCAGAGCATCTCCTGGTCACGACGCTGCCCAACTCTTATCTCGACCGCTTTGCGCAGGAACATCAGGTACCGAGTCGTCCTTTGCAATTGGATGGTGGGACAGGGACAGGTGGACGCATGAGTGCGCCCACCACACGGGTATTTCTCTTGCCCGCGGCCCTCTATCTTACTCGTCTCTCAGGTGCAGCGGGTCAGTTGCGCTCGGTGTTGCAACAGGCCTGGGACGAGTATGACCTGGCGCTGGCCACGTCTCGCCCGGCAGAACATCCCTTCGTGCAACTCGCCGCCGCCTTGAGTGCAGCAAGCCGCGCTGGAGCATGCCGCTTGCTGCTCGCGATGCCTGAAGGATGGCAAGCCCTTGTTTCGTGGCTCGAACAATTGATGGAGGAAAGCCTGGGCAAAGGAGGCAAGGGGATCGTGGTCTTTGGTGCGCAACGATTGAACCACGCGGCTCCCGGCTATCAGCAGGAAGGGATGCTGCCTGTGCGTGTGGTGATTGAAGGGGCACCCACCGGAGAAGAACCGTGCTTTCTCCTCTCACAGCCCTCCCTAGTCAGCAAAGAACCACGAGATCGCTTAGCAGCCCTGGCAGCCAGTTTTCTGGGTTGGCAGTTGAGCATGGCCCTCTATGGCTATTTGCAGCATATTACCTTCGCAGGTCAGCCCGCCGTCGAGAACTATAAGACGCGAGCGCGTGCTTTACGAACGCAGCCCGATCCGTTGCAGGTCGCCACGCATTGGCGTCCGGCACTGCACGATGGCATGCTGACGCTACTGGCTCCACTGGCTCCACTAGATCCTCATGGAGTCAGCAGATCTTTACAAGAGCACTCCGCTGCATTAACATTCGCACAGGCGTTACAAGAAGCTGTTGCATCTGACGCTACACAAAAGTATATGCAAGGAGTAGCTCTGGGCTATCTTGACGTGACTGTCAACGGCGAGGCTCAATCAAGCCTGTTAGCGATGCTAGACAAGCATGTGCATCGCATTGGGAACGAGCTTTTAGGCGTTCCTGTGAAGCTGCGCCAGGCACCTGCCGCCTATCATTCAACAGAACAAAGCGAGATGGATGGGCCACCATCTCTGGTCAGCCTACGTCTGGTTGCGCGAAACACAGAAGCAATTCTACTGGGAAGCTATACGAACACATTTCTCCATGCCCAGGCGGTCAGCACCTGGCAAGCCATGCTGGAAAGCGATCGTGCTTGCTTTCTACTCGTCATTGATGGCTCTCTCGATGCCGCGATGGAGCCACTGTCCAACTTTTTTTCGCAGGTGGAGCAGTATCTCCAGGAGTAAGACTGTATCGTAGTATCCCATTAACCAAGGCGAATGGCCTCCCAGTTGACCAGCGCGTCGAAGTGGTTGAGCGCGGTGGGATCATTATCCGCCGCCCAACCGTCGGGGTGTACCTGGACATGGCGGTGAAGATACAAGAGCGCGATGAGCCATTTGCGCTTCCCTGTACCTTGTGGGCCGCGCACAAGTTCGTTCTCAGCTTGCTCCAGCAGCAGGGTAACGATGGTCAGTTGCGCCATACGCTCTACCAGCCCACGCAAAGGTAATTGCGCACTTTCGGTATCAAGCGCGGCGAGTGCGTGAATGCGCTCCGCGAGGAGGTGGAGCAATGTCTGCACCTCTCGTGCCACTGGCACAACAACAGCATGTTGGAGCGACTGCAAGCGTTGCTGGAGCATAGCAAAGAGGGCTTTGTCTACACCCTCCCTGGCAATAGCACGAGCCACATCCAGAACGATGACGTTGCTGGAGCCTTCCCACACGACATTAACGATAGCATCTCGCAAGAGGCGCGGATTGACCCAATCTTCCACATAGCCGTTGCCGCCACGCATCTCAAGTGCTTCAAGCGCGACATATTCGCCGCGTTTGGGGATATAGTATTTGCACAGTGGGGTTAAAATGCGTAACAGGCGTTGGTCTTCCTCTACGCCATGGCGGTCAACACGCTCCAAAACAGCAATAGCCTCGAAAGCCAGAGCCGCGCAACCCTCAACCTCGACGAGCAAATCCACCAGTTGACGGCGCATCAATGGATGTTCGGCTAATGGACGCCCGAAGGCTACTCGACCGCGCGTATGGACCAGGGCTTCGAGGTAACTGCGACGCATGGCTGCGAGCGAACCAATCGCGGCCCAAATACGGGTGAGATTAATCATTTCTGTCATCTGCACAAAGCCGCGTTCGAGTTGACCCACCTGGTAAGCCAATGTCCCGTGTAGCGTCACCTCGCCTGTCGCCAGGGAGCGCGTCCCCAACTTATCTTTCAGACGCTCAATGGTATAGGCATTACGCGTACCATCGTCTAGCGTCCTGGGTACGAGAAAAAGACCCAATCCTCGCGTTCCAGCAGGGGCACCTTCCGGCCGCGCCAGCGTCAGAATCAGGTCGGCAGAAACGTTGGAACAGAACCATTTCTCACCCCACAATGCCCATTCTGGTTGCAGCCCAGCACTGGAAAAATGGGTAGCAGAGCACGGCTTCGCTATCGTACTGGTCAGGCCAACATCTGAGCCACCCTGTTTCTCCGTTAAAAACATGGCTCCTTGCTGCAAATCCGCCATTGACAGGGCAGTCAAGCCGGGCAAGAAGCGTTCTTTAAGCGCAACACTGCCGTGGCGTGCCAGCACACGAGCCAGGGCATCAGTCATGGAGACAGGGCAGAATACCCCGGACTCGGCCTGCATGCCAAGATAGCCCAGTGCGAATTTGACTGGTTGTGGCACTCTCCCCTGCCAGCCTAACGCTCCTTCGCGGTGCGTACAGGCGGCAATTGCGAAATCCTGGTAGGCAATGCGCTCCAGTTCGTGGTACGATGGATCAAAGACGACTTCGTCAATGCGCTGCCCGCGTTTATCGTACTGTATCAGTTCTGGCCCACGATGGTTGGCAATCTCAGCCAAAGCATCCATTTTCTGTGAGGCAACGGCTCCCAGTGCAGAGAGGATTGGTTGTGCCTGGAGATACTCTACAGCCGAAAGATGCTGGCGCAGCAGAGAAGCCAGGTCAGGATCAGCGTCATAAAAGTTGATTTCACGAGTATCTGGCATGAGTTTATCTAAATCAGCCATAGAATGTATCCCTTCCTGCCGTGGCGTCCGTGTTTGAAAGTGGACAGAGAAACGTGAACTATAACAGTTCGAACTTCCCTTCACCAAAGGATATCACAAAATATGAAAACGGTATTGATATTGAACCCTACCTCGGGGACGTCTATGATGGCTGAGACTCACGATACGCTTGACTCACATGAAAGCATGATTCTGGACGGATTACGCGCCCATGCTATTGAACCTGAAGTATGGCATACCTCAGCGGAAGATGCAGGGGAAGGGTTAGCAAAAAAAGCAGCCGACGAACATGCCGATCTGGTCATCGCAGCGGGCGGGGATGGCACGATTCACGCGGTAGCAAGTGGATTGATTGGACGAGAAAGCGTCCTGGGTATCATCGCGATGGGTACGATGAACAACCTGGCTCACAGTCTGGGCATTCCCACTACGATTGAAGAAGCATGCAACGTCATCGCTGAAGGCGAGACACACGCTATAGATGTCGGGAAGATCAACGGGCAGGTTTTTCTTGAGGTGGCAGGAATAGGATTTGAAGCCGCCCTCTTTCCAGCGGCAGAAGAAATCAAAAGCACCAATCTGCCCAGAACCTTACGTGGTGTGGTGAGTGGCTTGATTACGCTATTCACCTTCAAACCGGTTCGGCTCAAAATAGCATTAGATGACCAGAAACACCATCAATACCATGCTATTCAAGTGACTATATGCAATGCGCCATTCTACGGAGCACATTTTCATGCAGCCCCAGACGCGCTCATGGATGATGGACTGCTGGATCTCATTATTTATAGGCAATTCAGCAAGCTAGAATACATTAAACACGCGATTTCTATTAGTAGAGGACGACGCGAATTGCAGCCCAAAATCAGACGCCGCCGGGTTAAATCGCTGCGCATCTCTGCCGATCACCCCGTAGAGATTCAAGCTGATGGTCTTCCTCATGGGTTTACCCCTGCGACCATAAGCATCACACCAGGAGCTTTGCGCGTGCGCACCCCTAATCTGGCCCTGGCCAATAATGTTCCAGGTTTGCGCGAGAACTCACAAGTTACGCCAAAGGGCCGCTTGCAAGAAAGCCGTCCTGGTCGATAAATATTTTATAGAAAGGCCATACCTATGCCAAGCAACACACCTTCACCCGGCAACGCAAACCGGAATATCACACCCAATCCCGTGGGAGCCGTCAATTTGCCACAGTTCGCCACGACGGTTGAGCAAAATGTTCTACCCGTGGTGAACGAGGCTCAGCGTCTCGCGGCACACACATCATTTTCTGGACGTAAAGCGGTTTCGCGCGGAACAATGTTCCTGGCTTTTTACCTCTGGTTGCTTTCAGGGGCCATCATGCTCTCATTTATCGCCCGGCGCACACAGTTTTTCCCCGGTGACATGACGATCACCAAGCAACTACAAAAACGGCACAACCCCCTGCTGCGCAATTTCATGATCGGTATCTCCGAAATCGGCTTCCCCAAAATAGCCGTTCCCTTCACGCTAAGTATTGCCGCCATCTTCTGGGCTTTGCGCTTCCGGCTCGAGGCACTCTTTATCCTCTTGACCAGCTCCTCGAACCTCCTCAACGCGCTGGTGAAACGCTTGATCAAACGTCCACGACCCACCAATGAACGCGTGACCGTTGTGCGCGTCATCAATGAACCAAGTTTCCCCAGTGGTCATGTTATGCACTACACCAATTTCTTTGGTCTGCTGATCTACTTACTGGCGACAAACTGGCATTCCAGCAAGCTCAGAAACACTTTGATCGCCGTCTGCACTTCACTTATCGTTGCTATTGGGCCGTCTCGCGTCTATCTTGGCGCACACTGGCCCAGCGACGTGATGGCTGGCTATCTCTACGGTGGACTCTGGTTTGGTGGACTCATCACCGTGTACCTGCGCGTCAAAGCATGGATGCATCCCCCCAAAGGCATGGGGACGGTTCCGGAACTGATGAAGCCATTGCAACAACCCGGCGACGAAGAGCATGAAGATGAGTAAGCAAAAGGCCTGATCGCGCGCGCGATCAGGCCTTTTGCTTACTCATCTTCAGGTGTATCAAGCGTATTATTCTGGCCTACGCAGTACAGCCTCGCTCATGGATGGCACCATTCCTAGCTGTTGATTGCCAGGTGTCACGGAGGCTATGCCCAGGCTCTGCTGAATGGCAGGAATGGGAGCAGCAGTACAAACCGAGGCCGGCTTTTGATTGGTGGCCTTACAGATTGCCGCAGTCAAGTAATTAGCCGAACCTACAATCCCTTGAGTGACAGCAGATGACGGGATTGTTAAGTCATTAGCAATTACGTCCCAGGAAAGATTACTGAGTACCTGCGGTGTATAGTTCGCCCCTTGCATCACCATCTGGTTCGCAACGTCAATAAATGGGATACTGCCAGAACTCGTGAGATAGGGCGGTCCATCATATTTAGTCAGCAGTTGTACTTGGTCCGTCGTGGGTGTTTGCAGAGTGGTATACCCCCCGTTGCCATCAGATTGATTCGTCGTGCTTTCAACGGATACAAAGTCTAGGTACTGACTGGTATAGGCACTTTGATAGAATGTAAATGTCGGCGTACTGGGATATGTATCAATAGAAGATGATGTGGTCTGGTTGAGCTTGCTGAATGTACCAAATTGGCTCAGCGCGACTACCACGGACCAACGTTCCGCAGCACAGAATGGACAATACTCGGCACCGAAGTAGAAAAATTCTGGCTTACCAGTAGGACCAACCAGCGGCGGCGGCGAACTACTTTGAATTGAGGTCAATAATTTTTTTTGACCGCCAGTCCCCACCGCGGATAACACACTGGGGCTGACGTGCGTCACCGCATCCAATACTGTGTTGCTGACTGGGGTTGGTTTGGTAACAGTACCCGTGGAACTTGATTGTTGCGACAGGTAGATAATCACTCCTACCACCGCTAAAATGATGAGTAATGCACCAACTATCAAACCCCATGGAGTGCGGTTTGACGCGGCATATCTACGTCGTTTCTGTGGGTCATCGACCCGTTGCCGCTGCTTTTTCATCTCTTCAGATTCACGCTGAATCCGTTGTTTTTTCATGGCTTCGCGCCTTTGCGCGGCGGAAGTAGAAGCTGAAGTTGAAGTCGATGAAGAACGATGTTTTGATTTGGCCATATAGCACTAAACCTTCTTAAATATCAACTGTTATCTTAACTGACTCGCATAATTTACTGACTCGCATAATTTACTGACTCGCATAATTTGCCATATTGTAACATACTTCCTGTCTGATGAATACCGGAACTGCCACGATTTTTGCTTGACATAGCACCAACAATGAAGTACAATCACTTCCAGTGACGTGTACGCCTCGTTCGTCTAGTGGCCTAGGACGCCGCCCTTTCAAGGCGGAGATCATGGGTTCGACTCCCATACGAGGTACTATTTTGTCGGAGAGCCTGGCATACCCACTTATATTTGGTGTGCCAGGCTTCTTTGTGTCGCTTATTTCTTCACAGAAGGGAGACCTAACCCATGATTAGCGTGGAAGAAGCACTGGCACGCATACTCGCCGAGATTATTCCCCTTCCGCTCGCACAGGTACCACTCGCCGACACACTTGGGCTGGTACTGGCAGAGGATAGTGTGGCACAAGAAGATATGCCGCCCTTCGCAAATTCAGCCATGGACGGCTTTGCCCTGCTCAGTCGCGATAGCCAGCCACGCGTCGGACAACCGCCGCGTCTACAGGTCATTGGCAGTGTCGCCGCTGGCTACGTGGCAGAGCAGGAGGTTCGCTCAGGCACCACGATGCGCATTATGACGGGCGCACCCGTTCCTCCGGGAGCGGATACCGTCATCCAGGTGGAATTAACGCGGTCAGATGGACCGGCGAGCGATACGGTAGAGATTTTGGAGGCCGTGGCACCAGGAAACAATATCCGTCCTGCTGGCGAAGATATGCAGCGCGGTCAGACCATTCTCACGCGTGGCAGCGAGATTGGGCCATGGGAAATCGGTGTCCTCGCCACCCTGGGCGTATCAACCGTTCCCACCATCCGTCGTCCGCACGTCGCGATACTCGGCACTGGCGATGAGGTGATTGATGTTGATCAGCCATTAAAGCCAGGGAAGATTCGCAACAGCAATAGTTATCTGCTAGAGGCGGCAGTACAGAAAGCGGGCGCGGTCCCGCACCGTCTTGGTATTGCTCGTGATACGGTAGAGAGCTTGCGCGAGAAATTTAGCGAGGCGGTACACTATGACCTGATAATCACGTCCGGCGGCGTTTCCGTGGGTGATTTTGATCTTGTCAAGAATATTATGGCTGAGCAAGGGCAGATCAACTTCTGGCGCATTAATATGCGGCCCGGCAAACCTGTGGCCTTCGGACATATCGGTGGCGTGCCGTTGCTTGGTCTTCCAGGGAATCCGGTTTCTGCCGCGGTGACGTTTGAGCTCTTTGGGCGTCCAGTGATACGTAAGATGCTGGGCCATACCCGTCTGCTGCGACCACAAGTCGAGGTTATTGTGGAAGATGGCGTCAGTGACAGTGCGATGCGTCGCCACTATGTTCGTGCGAATGTTATTTGGCGCGATGGTCATTTTGTCGCTCACACGACCGGCAATCAGGGTTCCAATATTACCACGTCCCTCTTACATGCGAACGCGTTCGTCATTGTGCCAGAAGGCGGTCTCACCGTTGTTCCCGGCGGCACCGCACAGGCAATGATGCTCGATTGGCCGGAAGTCTAACCTTGTACCAACCCTTACCAAGATGGTATGCTTATATACACATAGAGAGCGTTGCAGGAAACAAAGAGAGGATTTTCCGATGGCTATGAAAACGTCTCAACCCAACGACGAAGTGATCACCGCTGTAGAGCCGCTTCCTGAGCAGGAGCAACCACCTACCATGGAAGAAGGCGAAGCACAGCTAGCCTCACTTAATACAGCACTACCACCATCGCTGCCATCGGAAGAGCCACTCTTGGAAGAGCTACCCCTAGAAGATGAGGTCGAGGAAGAGCTTATCATCGAAGATTTCACCATAGATGGCATTTGCGGTGTCTACTAGCGCACGGTTTTCCGAGCAAGTCGTCTTTATCACTGGTGCGGCCCATGGCATGGGTAGGGCGCACGCGCTGGCCTTTGCCCGTGAAGGAGCAAAGCTTGTCCTCTGCGATGCTTGCCGCCAATATGCAACGGTGCCTTATCCTCTGGCCCAACCAGCAGAGCTGGCAGCACTTGCCACAGAGATAGCGGAAATGGGGCGTCCCGTCATTGCGCAACAGGTTGATGTGACAAATCTGGCAGCCATGCAAGCATTGCAAGTGCAAGCACGGCAAGAGTTTGGCCCTATCGATATCGTGGTAGCCAACGCTGGACTCTACTCGTTCGCCCCAAGCTGGGAGTTGAGCGAGGAACAGTGGGACGAAACCGTCAATGTTGACCTGAAAGGTGTCTGGATTACCTGCAAAGTCTGCATCCCCGATATGTTGCAACGACGCGCTGGTAAGATTGTCTGTATTGCTTCCACCGCCGCCGTGAAAGGCATGGCGAACCTGGCACACTATGTTGCCGCCAAACACGGTGTACTAGGACTTGTCAAAACGCTGGCTATCGAGCTGGCTCCTTATCATGTCAACGTCAACGCTATTTGTCCGACCAGCGTCGATACCGCTATGTGTCGTAATCAGGCACTCTACGATGTTTTCGCGGGTGGTCCCGGCCCACAGGCTACCGAAGAACACATGCTCACTCTGATGAACCAACTCAACCTCTTCCCCGATAGCAACCTTTTACCGCCGGAGGCTGTAAGTGCCGCCGTGCTCTGGCTGGCCTCCGATGAGGCACGGCACATCACTGGTTGCGCGTTACCCGTGGATGCAGGCTATTTGACAAGGTAACTTTTGACAACAAACGTTTGTGCATGGTAGCATACAACGTCAATGCCATATTTTTGTGTTTCTACAGATCACCTAGGAGAGAACTTTCACCGATGAAGACACGAACCGCAGTTCTGTACACGCCAGGCGAACCTATCCGCGTCGAAGAGATTGAACTTGATCCACCTAAAGAACACGAAGTCCAGGTACGCATGGTTGCCGCTGGCATCTGCCACTCGGACTACCACATCGTATCGGGCGAATTACCCGGCTATCTGCCTTTGGCTTTAGGCCATGAGGGGGCTGGTATAGTAGAGGAAGTCGGCCCACTCGTCACCAATTGCAAACCAGGGGATCACGTTATTTTAAGCTGGATACCCACGTGTGGCACCTGCTATTATTGTGTCTCTGGTCATAGCAATCTGTGTAATCTTGGTGCCGCTACGCTGCTAGGGCCATTGCTCGATGGCACGTTCCGCATGCATAATGGTGCTGCCAATATTGGACAGTTCTGCCTTGTTGGCTCATTCAGTGAGCGCACGGTTGTCTCTGATATGTCACTGGTCGTCATTGACAAAGAATATGCCCTCAACCGCGCAGTGCTCGTGGGCTGTGGCGTTCCCACTGGCGTAGGAGCGGTCATCCATCGCGCCAAAGTTGTGCCAGGCAGCACCGTGATGGTGATCGGTTGCGGCGGTATTGGTATGAACATCGTGCAAGGGGCTGCATTGGCTGGTGCGCGTATGATTATCGCCGTTGATATCCACGATTGGAAACTGGAAAAGGCCAAAGAGTTCGGGGCAACACATACCGTCAATGCACGCAACGAAGACCCGGTTGCGAAAGCGACAGAACTGACGTGGGGCCTTGGCGTCGATTACGCCTTTGAAGCCATTGCCACACCCGAAACGATTGGGCAGGCCGCCCTCGCCACTGGTAAGAACAGTACCATTGTCATAGTGGGCCTCACGCCATCCACCGTCAAGTCCATGCCTATTTCACCCCTGATGCTGGTGCTGTACCAAAAAACGGTGATGGGTACGCTCTACGGTGACTCACAACCGCTCAACGATATCCCCAACCTGCTGAAGATGTACAAAGCAGGCAAAATCAAGCTCGACGAACTGGTCTCGCGCACCTACACCCTCGACCAGATCAATGAAGCCTACGCCGATCTCACCGCCGGTCGCATCCTCCGTGGCGTTGTTGAGTTTTCGTAAGTATGACGGGGAGCGTTCAGGCCTAAAGCTACCGAGCCGCTCCCAAGGCCACATGAGCTAACTCCTTGCCAATAGAAACAACCCGTGGTACTATCTTCCCTGGCACAACAAATCAACGCCGTCTAGTAGCCAGGGAAGGTAGGCACACCATTGACTTCTGAGGAACAAACCACACATTCATCGACATCTACCGCCTCAACTGAGGCTGACGCTTTATCTATCGCGGACTTAGCCCAGACGCTCAGTCGGGAACTCAGCTTGAACAGTGGGCAAATTGCCCGCACCATCGCACTTTTGGATGAAGGCAACACCATCCCTTTTATTTCGCGCTACCGTAAAGAGGTAACGGGCAGCCTGGACGAGGTACAAATCCAGGCCATAGCCGACCGCACCGCCGCGCTACGCACCTTGCACGATCGTAAAAACGACGTCCTGCGCTTGATCGAAGGCCAGGGCAAACTGACGCCAGAGCTAACTACCTCTATTACGAGCGCAACCACATTGCAAGAAGTTGAGGATCTCTATCTTCCTTATCGCGCCAAGCGCAAAACCCGTGCCAGCGTCGCCCGTGAAAAAGGGCTGGCACCATTAGCCGAGCTCATCTTACAGCAACTCGAACTGCGCGGCGACCACGATAGCATCCTTGAGCAGCAGGCCCAGCCCTTCTTGAATAGCGAAAAGGGCGTGGATACTAGTCTAGAAGCCTACGCGGGAGCCTGTGATATCGTTGCGGAAGTGATCGCCGAAGATGCCAGTGTACGTGGTAGTGTACGCTCCTCCTTCTTCAAGCGTTCCACCCTCAGCGCAAAGGTTGCTGACCCCAACAAAGTCGCGGAGAAAGACCCCAATGGCGTCTATCAACTCTACTATGATTTCAATGAAAACATCACCAGGCTGGTACCGCATCGTGTGCTGGCTCTCAATCGTGCGGAACGGGAAGACGTCTTACGCGTCGGTGTCTCCCTGGCCTATGAACAGGCCCAACCCGATATTACTCGGCATTATCCCGTCAAAGCCACTTCCCCTTTTGCCAGCCACCTCGCCAACGCAATGGAGGATGGCTACAAACGATTGCTCGCGCCAGCGATGGAGCGCGAAGTTCGTGCGGAATTGACGCACCAGGCCGAAGAACACGCCATCAATATTTTTGCCGCGAACCTGCGCAACCTCTTATTGCAACCGCCCCTGCGTGGCAAAAAAGTCCTGGGCATTGACCCCGGCTTTCGCACAGGTTGCAAGCTGACCGTTGTCGACGAAACGGGTAAGTTCATCGAATCTGATACAATGTACCTCTTCCAGTCAGAAAAGGCGCAGAAAATCCTTCGTAAGTTATTGACAAAGTACAATATCACGGTCATCTCCATCGGGAATGGCACAGCATCACGCGAGACCGAGCAGGTCATCGCTGGCCTCATCCGTGAGCTTGAGCAGGAAACTGGCAAGACTGGGCAAATCGGTTATGTCATCGTCAACGAGGCTGGGGCCTCGGTCTATTCCGCTTCGGAGGCTGCTCGCCAGGAATTTCCTACGCTGGATGTCACACAGCGCGGCACCATCTCTATCGCTCGTCGTCTGCAAGACCCATTAGCGGAACTCGTCAAAATCGACCCCAAAGCGGTCGGCGTGGGCCTCTACCAACACGATGTAGACCAGAAAGATCTGGCGGATATGCTTGATCGCGTGGTAGTATCCTGCGTCAACTTCGCTGGCGTCGAGGTCAATTCCGCCTCTGCCGCGCTCCTCAAGCATGTTTCAGGTGTCAATAACCGTGTAGCTAATGCCATCGTCAAATATCGTGAAGAGCATGGGCCGTTCAAATCGCGCGGAGAACTACAGAAGGTCTCCGGCTTAGGTCCGGCAACCTTTGTGCAGGCGGCAGGTTTCTTGCGCGTAGCGAACGGCGTGGAACCACTCGATAACACGTTCATTCACCCTGAGAGCTATGCGGCTACGCGCACACTCCTGGCTATGCTCCCCTCCGATGACGACAGCAGCAGTACAAAACCAGCCGAACGCATCGCCCAATACCGACAACGTATCAAGCTGCAACACAGCTTGGGACGTAACAACCGCCATCGTCCCACCGAGGCCCATGGTGATATCGAACAAGCTGTTTGGCAAGAGATTGCCAAACAGCTTGGTGTGGGTTTGCCAACGCTGAACGACATACTAGAAAACCTGGAAAAACCCGGTCTGGACCCACGCGAAGCACTACCTGCTCCCCTCTTGCGTCACGATGTCTTAAAAATAGAGGACTTGCAAACAGGCATGATCTTACAGGGAACCGTGCGTAACGTGGTAGACTTTGGAGCCTTTATCGATATTGGCGTCAAACAGGATGGCCTTGTCCATGTTTCCGAGCTCGCCGACCGCTTCGTCAAAGACCCACTGACGGTTGTCGCGGTCGGTCAGATCGTGCAAGTGCGCGTCCTCAAAATCGATACCCAACGAGGCCGCGTACAACTTAGTATGCGCGACCTCCCCAAATAGCACCTGATGGGACGACAGTGTCAGATGTAGGGACAGCATTGGTTTTGTCCCTACATCATATTACGTCCTATAGAGAGACAGAAAACTCTGTTCCGCCGCTGCCATATTGCACCAGGAATTCAATGGTAAAGGCTTTGATGCCCACTGGCCCCGTGAAGACGACGCGACCAGAGACAGACTTCGCACCAGCATTGAAGGTGTAGGGCAGCGTATTATAAACAGGTGGATGAATTGGCCCCCCATTAAAACTGATGCGTATGTAGTCGTAGCCAAAGCCGGGCGCGACCGCTGTCCCGTTCGGATTAGTGACACGAAAGTTTAAGACGTAGAACTGCTGTCCGGCTTTTGTCTGCACGCCCTGATATGCATCACGTATATCGACACTTGAGAGGTGGTACGTAAGCAAACGGGGATTGTTATAGGGAAAGTAATAGCTGAAATCAAGGTTCTGTGCCGAGGTGCGATCTGTGTAGTTGTTTGGATTGAAATTGCCCGTAAATGGTATTGTCACCAGGTATTCCCCAAGCTGCGCGGAGCCTAACTGGAGCTTCAACGCGGAAAGTTGTAATCCTGTGGGCGCGGAAAAATCTATCCACCCTATTTCACTTGTGCCAGGCTTTGGCCCTACGGACAGGGACACATTGGTAGGATTCAACGCGCTAAGATGTGGAGCCAGTAGACGCGCAATATCATAGTAGGCAACATTGATTTGATTAGAGGATTTATTGGCAACGTTCATATTCACGCGCACTACCGCAGCCCCCGGATGAATGCCGTCGTCTGCAAATGAAGGGGCATATTGAATAGTTACCACTGTATACTGCAAACCAGCATAATCGGCTGTTCTCTGCACATTGAATGTTTGACTTGGTACAGGCGTGGAAGTTGGATTAGTAGGAATTTTGATATTTTTGAGCCACCCCCAGGCGGCATAGCTAACGCTACTGAGTATAATAACACCCACTACGAGTAAAACACTAAACAAGAGCCATTGGCGTCTCGGATTCTTGCTTCTTTGCGAGCCTACAGCAACAGGTGCTGGTGGCTTCTCTTTATATAATGGTGTTAAAACTGGGATCGACGATGGTTTTTTTGCCATAAAAAACAGTTTTTCCTTTCGAGAGCAGGTTCCCTCCATCTCTATTGTAACAAGTTTCCTTGCATCTTCATAGTTCCATTCTTAGATTGCCAGGGCGACCGCGAGGGATCGCCCCTACTATACGAAGATACGTGTTACGCCCGTTCTGCATGTATAGTAGGGGCGATCCTTGCGGTCGCCCTAGTCGGCTCTTTGAAAACAGAAGATTCTTGACACCCTCATAAGGGCGTGTTAGCATGAATTCAGTCAGATACAGCATGAAAGCACATCTTATTTCCGCCTGTGATGGCGCAAAGTATGCTACAAATGATGCTACGTACTAAGGAGCGATATTTCTGTGAAAATCCATGAATATCAGGCCAAAGATATCTTGGCGCGCTATGGCGTCCCCATACAACCCGGACGTGTAGCCCATACGCCAGAAGAGGCCGAAGCTATTGCCCGCGATCTCCGTGGGCCAGTTGTTATTAAAGCTCAGGTGTATGTTGGTGGACGCGGTAAAGCTGGCGGTATCCAGTTTGGCGATACGCCAGAAGAGGCCCGAAGCGCCGCCGCCAAAGTGCTAGGGATGGACATCAAAGGATTGACGGTCGAAAAAGTTCTGGTGGTCTCCAAGATTGATATTCAGGAAGAGTACTATCTCGGTATCATTCTCGACCGCAAATCACAATCCCCAGTAGTTATGGTCTCGAAAGAAGGCGGCATTGACATCGAAGAGGTCGCCGAGAAAACCCCTGAGAAGATCATTAAGCAGCCCATCGATATGCATTGGGGATTGCGCCCCTTCGAGGCCCGCGATATCCTAGCGCGCGCCGGGCTACCCCACAATGTCATCGGAAAAGGCGGAGCTATCCTCACCGCTCTGGCCAAAGCCTTCATTGAAAGCGATGCCAGCCTTGCCGAAATTAATCCCCTCGTCCTCACCAGAGAGGGGCAAGTCCAGGCCGCCGACGCCAAGATACTGATCGATGACAATGGCTTGTTCCGTCAGAAAGAGTATGGCACGTGGGCCGAGTCCGAGGAGTCCAACCCGCTTGAATACGAGGCCCGACAGGCCAACTTAACCTATGTCAAACTTGATGGCAACGTCGGTATTATTGGCAATGGCGCAGGACTGGTCATGACCACGCTGGATATGGTCGCTCGTGTGGGTGGAAAACCCGCCAACTTCCTGGATATTGGCGGTGGTGCCAAGGCCGAAGTGATGTATAAAGCCCTGACCTTTGTAGCTCGTGACCCACAGGTCAAAGGTATCCTCGTCAATATCTTTGGTGGTATCACTCGTGGCGAAGAGGTTGCCAAGGGCGTCATTATGGCCCAGGCCGAGCTGCCCAAAGGTATGCCCATAGTGGTTCGCCTGTCAGGTACAGGGGCTGAAGAAGGCAAAGCTCTGTTGAAAGATGCCGGACTCGATTGGGGTAAAGATATGCGCGACGCGGCCCAGAAAATTGTCGCCGCGATTGGATAAAAGGAAACACTGATGAGTATTTTGTTAGATAACAAGACACGCGTGATCGTGCAGGGTATTACTGGTCGCGAAGGACAATACCATACGCGCAATATGAAAGCGGCTGGCACCAACATCGTCGGTGGTGTAACCCCCGGCAAAGGTGGCAGTACAGTAGACGATCTACCTGTTTTTGATACGGTGGCTGAGGCCGTTGCTTTTACCGATGCCGAGGCAAGCTGTATCTTTGTACCACCCCCTGGCGCTGCCGACGCGATTATGGAAGCCGCCGCCGCAGGTATCAAGCTGATCGTCTGTATTACCGAAGGCATCCCTGTCATAGATATGACCCGTGCCATGTTAGTGGTTCATGAGCAAGGCGCACGCTTGATCGGCCCCAACTGCCCCGGCATGTGTACGCCAGGTCAGGGTAAGATCGGCATCATACCCTACCAGATCTTCACTCCCGGTCCCGTGGGCTTTATCTCGCGCTCTGGCACGCTCACCTACGAAGTTGTCGCATTGCTTACCGAGGCTGGCCTTGGTCAATCCACCTGCATTGGTATCGGTGGCGACCCCATCATCGGCTCGACTTTCGCGGACTACCTCAAACTATTTGAGGCTGATCCTGGCACCAAAGCTGTCGTGATGTGCGGCGAAATTGGTGGCAGCGACGAAGAAGATGCCGCCGAGTTTATCAAGACAATGAGCAAGCCAGTGGTTGCCTTTGTCTCCGGACGCACAGCTCCGGCAGGAAAACGCATGGGCCATGCTGGCGCCATTATCTCTGGCAATACCGGCACTGCCCAGGGCAAGGTCGCAGCACTCCATGCTGCTAACGTGCCCGTCGCCGATACCATCTTCGACATTCCCGATATGGTAAAAAAGGCTCTGGCATCGGTTTAGGCAGTGTATTGCGCTCTGGCTCTACGGCGCAATACAACTCATGAACAAATACATAATGTAGGGCGCGATTTATCGGCGGTGGCGGCGATAAATCGCGCCCTACATTCC
>JBBQXY010000067.1:0-28701 GCA_038209195.1 Ktedonobacterales bacterium
GAAAAAAAGGTATCAGGTTCTCGGACGGAAACACACCGATGATGCTGGAAAGCGCAGTGCGATGAAAGTCGCATGCTGCGTTTGGAGGGGGGCATTCGGAACAGGGCAGCAATGTACCTCGCTGGGTGCCTACCCTACACAGTTCGCGGATTAGCATGGGCATGAGGATCAGGTGCGACGAGAGTGCGATGATCCATAATGCCACTGTCACTTGATTGCGCCAGTCGCCATTTTGCTTCATACTGGAAGATATATTTTTCACAGATGTTTCTCCTCTTCTTTTTCTCCTCACAAGTATATGACCTGTGATAGATAATCATTCGCTGATGGCACGCACTGTGATCTGGAGGAGTTTCAACATGTTCCTTAAAAAGGGGGTTGTAAAAATGGTCTGTATCAAAAACACAAGCTCCTGCATCGACTTACGCCGAAGAAACGTGACATAGATAACGATAATAGTTCTCTCAGAGAAACTTGAATACAGAAGGAGCAAATCGCATGAGTATTAACCCCGTGGATTGCAGTATGATCGAAGAGAGCATTAGTAATCTCAACCTCTACATCAGTGCCACACGCGATCAAATCAATAAGCTAGATCCGAATACGCAGGATGTTGAGGAACAACGCGAGGCTTTAACGCGCAAACTGTCTAATTTAGAAGAACAGCACAATGAGTTGCAGAAAACACTCGCCGACTGTCAAAAAGGCACGGTATCACCTTCATTTGCTACAGATATTGCGCCCAAGGAGAGTACTCTCTAGCAGATTGCCTTTCCTCTATATCTCTAACCTCCATCCTTTGGTGTGTTGCCAGATAGGATAAGCATGAACAAGATTCACGGGTTTACCTGTGAACCTTGTTTTGTTGTGGTGGGTGGTTCTATTAGGGGGGACTTTGAGCGGTGGTGGTAAAATTGCTGGAAAGTGCGTGAAGTTTTGGAGGTTTGGGGCGACATATCTTCAGCAATGTATGTATGGCTTGAAAGTATCTGTGTTTGAGGGAAGGAGTTGGCGATGAGCCAGTTTATTCGACAGGGGCTGGATGAAGCTTTTGCCAGTGAAAGGGTTCGGGTGGTGGGGTTATGTGCTGCGCTGACCGGGAATGTGGATGTTGCCGAGGACCTGACCCAAGAAGTGCTGCTGGAAGCATGGCGCAGTATTGAGCGGCTACGGGACGTGGAACTGTTTTCGCAGTGGCTTTCTGGTATTGCACGGAATGTTTGCTTGCGCTGGACACGAAAGCAGGGACGTTACCTGGCTCACGTTGTACCGCAAGGGTTGGATGATGTTGTTTTGGAAGAACAACTGGCTGCTGATTACGATATTGAGATTGAGCTAGAGCGTAAAGAACTGGTAGAACTGCTTGATCGTTCGCTGGCTTTCTTGCCCGTGGAGACGAGGGAAGTGCTAGTCGCACGCTATGTGGAGGAGTCTTCTCTAGCAAAGGTGGCTGAACAGTTGGGGGTGCAGACGGGTGCCGTGGCGATGCGTCTGCAACGAGGCAAGTTGGCTCTGCGTCGTGTGCTGAGTGATGAGCTAGCGATGGAATGGAAAGAGTATGGGGTACGCGGTTGGGGCCAGACTGGAGGAAATGAAACCAACATCTGGTGTACATACTGTGGGAGGCATCATCTGGTGGGACGGTTTAGTCCGCAGGAAGGTATGCTTATACTATCCTGTCCAGCCTGTGGCGAGTATTCACACTCCAATCTTGCTCATACGAATGAGTCGCAGTTGTTTCAAGGAATAAAAAGGTTGAAGCCAGCTATTACGAGGCTACGTGGTTGGATTCATCGCTTTTATCGCACCTATCTGGATGAAATGATGGCGCCGTGTATGCGCTGCGGACAAATGGTGCCGTTGCAGCTTGTCGACTCTTTACAAGCGGTAGATGCTGAGCATTTTGCCGAGAACCGACATGATGAGCGTGGAGTTTATCAAAGGTGTGGCGACTGTTCGTTGCATAACTGGACGTCGTTGGAGAGCCTTGCATTGGCTTTGCCAGAGGGTCGGAGATTTTATCGAGAGCATGCTCGCATACGCACTTTGCCTGAAGAGAGTATAGAGGTGGATGGTCAAGTGGCTTTCGTGACACGGTTTGAGAGTGTGACGGATCGGGCGCGGTTCGAGGTAGTCTCGTCAAGTCATAGGTACGAGGTCGTGTCCATCAATGGAGAACGGTTATGACAAGCGAAGGGGTGACGCTCTGGAAAGTACGTTTGCCGCTGTATGCCTTCTTCATGGCGAACCTGATCTCATTTGTGGGGGATCGACTGACATTGCTGGCTATTCCGTGGTTTGTGCTGCAAACAACGGGAAGTGTGGCAAAAACTGGTATTACGGCCTTTTTTACGACGCTACCGAGTATCATTTCGGCTTTTTTTAGTGGGCCGTTGGTGGATCGTCTGGGCTATAAGCGCACAAGCGTGATTGGTGATATCGCCAGTGGTGTCAGCGTAGCGCTGATTCCGCTGCTTACGCATACGATTGGCCTGGCTTTCTGGCAGTTGCAGGTGCTAGTTTTTCTGGGCGGATTGCTTAAAGCTCCGGGGGAGACGGCTCGTGCGTCGTTATTACCTGATCTGGCAAAAGATACAAAGCTGCCGTTAGAACGGTTGAATGCGATTGGGGATGGAATGAGCCGCGTGTCAGGGTTGCTGGGTATTCCGTTAGCGGCGGTGTTGATCATACTGATGGGGGCAAGCAATTTGCTGTGGTTCGACGCGGTGAGCTTTTTTGTTTCGGCGTTGTTGATTGGGCTGATTGTGCCGTCGGCAACAGTGAGGAAAAGTATCGAGGGAGATGAGGATGAGCAGTCGCCGGGTTCGGTACTGGATGGTTTGCGTTTTATTCTAGGCAACCGGCTGTTGCTCTCGCTCATTGCGACGGTGACGATTACGAATTTATTGGATAGTGCCTTATTCTCGGTGGCATTGCCGGTGTACGCCAAACAAATTTGGGGTAGTGTCCTACCGATTGGCTTGTTGAGCGGGATTTTTGGTGGCTGTGCTTTCCTGAGTACGGTGCTCTTCGGTATTTTTGGGCATCGCTTGCCGCGTCGGATGACTTTCGCGCTCTGCTTTATGGTGATCGGCATACGTTTCTGGGCGTTGGCTCTGCAGTTGCCTATTGCCACGCTGGTCGTGCTGTATGCCCTCAATGGGTTAGCGGTGGGACCAATTAACCCGATTGGTACGACTGTGCAGCAAGAGGTGACGCCGGTGAGGATGCGCGCCAAGGTGTTTGGCGCGGCGACGGCTGGTTATCTGGCAGGTATTCCGCTTGGTGGGCTGGTAGGAGGGTATTTGATTAATGGGATTGGATTGTTGCCGGCGCTATTTGCGATGGGGGGAGTTTATTTGCTGATGACGAGTAGCTTGCTTGTCAATCCCGCGCTCAAGGATATGCGGAGGGGAAAAGTAGGGGTGGTGAAAAGTTCCGAGTGATTTTCCGCGTAATTGGCGGCGTATCCTCTTGCGTTGCTGAGTGTTTTTGTGCCATACTTATAGCAGAGACCTTCGGGGCAGGGTGTAATTCCCGACCGGCGGTAAGGCGATTGGTCGATACCAACGTCAAGCCCGCGAGCCGAGAGAATGTTTTTGAAACGTTCTTCTTGGCAGATTCGGTGTAATTCCGAGGCCGACGGTTAAAGTCCGGATGGGAGAAGGTTTAGCATTGATGCGGTTCTTTTTACCTTGTGTTATGATGGCACAAGGGTAGCTTGCTACTCTAAAAAAGGATTGTTTTGCTCTTCTTTTGTCTCCCTCACAAGCCTCCCCGAGTCAGTTTAATTTGATGGCTTCTTTTTGTCAAAATTAGTGGTTTGTTTTTCTTCATTTGAAATGCCGCCTACGGCGTCGGGGAAAAGGGAAACTAGGGCGCAGCCGTAGAACCCAGTCAAGGGGCGGCTGCTTGCAACCCTGCTTCTTATACGTAGAGGGATAGAGTGCTAGTAGTGATTTAAGTGGAGCCTATCAAGATAGCTATGACTGAGGGATGTTAATGAGTGTATTGACCTCTAGTAGAAAAGATGTTGCGTTACCGGAACGCACGGTGCCGAAGTTTGGGCGTAGTGATGTAAGTACGCCACCCACGGAGCCGACGAAAAAGAATTTGCCTCAGCAGACGGGACGCTTGCAAGGCATGGAGCGGTTCGTGGCAATCGCTCCCCCAGTGGTATTGGCGGTGATTGTGCTCATAAGCTGGTACACGAGTACGGTTTTTGGGCATGTTAACAGCCTTATTCTGCCCAAGCCATGGGATGTGTTCGCCAGTTTAGTCGATGGTTTTAGCTCAGGTTTACTGCTGAGCAATGCATTGGTGACTATCGAGGAAAGTGTGCTGGGCTTTCTGCTGGCACTGGCGATAGCTTTGCCATTGGGATACGGGCTGGCGAAGTCGCGCTTGTTCGCGGCGGCAGTGCAGCCGTACCTCTCGGCGGGACAGGCGGTACCCGCGATTGTGATTGCGCCATTGCTGGTGATCTGGATTGGCTATGGTTTATTGCCGATCACTATCCTCTGCATGTTGGTGGTGCTTTTCCCAATGGTGATTACCATCGCATTTGGTGTGCAGACAATCGACCAGACGCTGACTGACGCGGCACGCGTGGAGGGAGCGCATGGCTGGTCCCTGCTGTTTTTCATCGAGTTTCCCCTGGCCCTTCCTGCTATTATAGCGGCCATCCGTACTGGATTGACGTTATCGATTACGGGAGCGGTAGTAGGGGAATTTGTCATTTCAGGCGGGCTGGGGCTTGGTTCCCTAGTAGTGCAGGCGGGCAACCAGTTTAATACTGCTTTGTTGTTTGCTACGGTGATAGTGCTGGCTGTTTTAGCTGCGCTGTACTATAGTGCCAGTTGGCTGCTGGTGAAACTGGCTGAGGCAATTTATTAGTCGCGGCTTTTCCTCGGAAAGACTGATCAAACAATTGAATGGAGCAAAATGATGTACAAACGGCATCGTTTATCTTTCGTGGTGCCTTTTTTGGCTGTATTCTCACTGTTGTTAACGGCCTGTGGTAGTCAGGTAGTGGGAACGACGGCGACAACTCCTGTAGCGCAGACGAATATATCCATCGGTCTTGGCTATATTCCAGATATCCAGTTCGCGCCGTTTTATGTGGCGAAGAGCAAGGGGTACTATAGCGATGCAGGTCTAAACGTGACGTTTCATCACGGCATTGTGAATGACATTATAGGGGCAATGGTGCTGGGAAAAGACAATCTTGCCTTTGCCAGTGGTGATGAGGTGTTGGTGGCACGCAGCAAAAACCTGAAAGTCGTTGATGTGTCGACGATTTTTCAAAAGTACCCGGTGAGTTTGATTGTACCTGCTGACTCGCCGATTAAGACGTTGGCAGATCTCAAGGGACATACTATTGGCGAGCCGGGTCCATTTGGGGCAACACATATCGGCTTGTTAGCACTTTTATACCAGGCGCACTTAACGCCCAATAATGTGCATATTCAAGCGATAGGTTTTACGCAGGTAGCAGCATTACTTGGTCATCGCGTCGATGCAGTGATAGGGTATTCCAATAACGAGCCGTTGCAGTTGCGCAAACAAGGCTTTGCCGTGCGCACTTTTGATGTCTCTAATTACCAGCCATTGGTCTCGAATGGCATTATCACCACGGAAGATACGCTCCATAATCAGCCGCAACTGGTGCAAAAATTTGTCAGTGCGACTTTGAAGGGGTTACGTGATGTTATTGCTGATCCCAGCGGTGCAGTACAGATAAGCAAGAGCTACGTTGCTGGCATGGACGCGACAAATGCGCTGAGCGTGCTACAGGCAACCATTCCAATTTGGCAGGGCAATGGTAAGCTGGGTTTTAATGATAGTGCGACATGGCAGTCCATGGAGCAATTCCTGGTGGCGCAGAATATCATTCCATCAGGGGAGGATTTTTCAACGGCCTATACTAACTTGAGTGGGATATAGGCTAGCGTAGATCATCCAAAGGCATGATGATCATTCAGGGTTGCTGAAGCAAGGCGTGAAACTGTTCCACGCATCTGTCGCAAATACAGGTGCGTGGTGTAGAAGCGCCGACAGAGGCTTCTGCTGGAAAGAAGTGCTTCACCAAAGAACCGGAGCGACCGCAGAACGAACATGTCTGGGTGGCAACGGGAGGGGTAAGGGCGGTGCGCACCTGCACAAGGCTGATGCCGAGTGAGCGAAGGAGACCGGCACCAATACCTTCGCCCTCATTCATCAAACCAAGGAGGAGATGAGCTGGGCGAATGGTGGGCTCTGCCTGGCTTTTCGCTTCATTGCCAGCGAGGATAATCATTTGTTTGGCACGAGGAGTGAGCAACTTGAGTGCTTCGGGTTGTGTTTCCGCGGAAAGTGTTGCCTGGATGCCTGGCAGGTTCGTTTGCGCGTGGCGGTCGTAAATGAAAACAATGCCGGCGTGGATGCGCTCAGGGGTGATGCCCATGGCAGTTAAAAATGGGGCGAGACTGCTTTCGCTTGCCAGTCCCCAGAGGAGGTGTTCGGTGCCAATAAAGGGGTGTTTTAGATTCAGAGCCTCCTCGCGGGATAGCTCGAGTACGCGAAGACTCTCCGGTGACAGAAATTTTACGAACGAGTCGAACGGTGCTTCTTGTTCTTGCATGGTGTTGATAGGCCTTTCTTGATTTTCCAATTGAGCAGCGTGTCTGAGGGCGCGGAGTTGCAGGACACGAATATGACCCGCGTTTGTGCCCAAGGCAGCGGCTATTTCGGCGGCACTATAGCCCTGGAGAAAGCGCAGGTTGAGCACGCGACGCTCGCGCTCAGGCAAAAGGCTCAGGAGGTGCTGCACTCGGAGCTCGGCCTGTTGTTGGGCAGACTCCACGATTTCTAGCTGCGAGGAGAATAGATCCTCCAGTCCAGCCAAGGTGCGCGTTTCGTACTGGCTCATTGTTTGCCAGTGATCCACAATAGTTGTGCGTGCTGTCGCATAGAGCCAGCCACGAGCGCTTTCATCACTTTGGTCTTCCCTTAGCCAACGCAGGGCTTTAAGAAAAACCGTGCTAGTCAAATCTTCAGCCAGAAATGCTTCGCCAACTTTGCTCTGAATGTAGCGTTGGAGATCGGAGGCATAGGCTCGATACATTTCTGCCAGCCAGGTCAAGCGAGCTTGTTTGCGCATGTCATCTGGAGACTGCATAGGGTTTGGTTAGCTCCTCTCTCCTGCTCTTTTCACCATGTTATACAGGTGAGCGTTACAGTGTCATCAATAAGGGTAGCAATGGTTTGATGGCAAGGCTGTGAGCGTTCAGTGCAAGCACATCCACAGGTGCTGAGTTAGGGTAAAGTGTAAATGGCGAGATTGCGGTAGAAGGCATCACCGCCGGGGCTTACTGCCAGGCCGAGCGTTCCGCTGGGATAGAAGGAACTGGTCACGGCGCCCTGTTTTTGTCCATTGAGGTAGAAGGTGTAGGTATTGGCATGGATTACAATGTCGATGGTCACTAAACTATCGAGTAGAACGGTGGCTTTAGCCGATTGAAGGTGTGTTTGCGCTCCAGTTGTATCATTATATACGTTGGCTTGCCACTGGCCTTGAGGAGAAAGCAAGAAAGAAAACGTACCTTGGTGAATCGCACCGGGTTGGTTGCGGAAAAAGACACCGAAGTTAGCGCGTGACGATGGGCTTTCGTGGGCTTGAATTTGCAAGACATAATCGTTGGGTATGCCGTAGCCATTGGGCAGAATATCGAGGAAAGTTCCCGCTAAAAAGTTTGTGCTGGTATCTGTCAGCTCTGTTGCGCTATCACCACAGGAAATGTGGGCGAATACGTTGGAGTCCCAGAGTGACTTTTGCGCATCGCAAGCGGGTAAGAGCGATGAATAGAGCAACGTGCCCGCGGGAATCAGGGGGTGGATGGCATGTTGATTTTGTCCCTGATCTGAGCTTTGTGGGTTTGAATTGGCTGATGGCGTGATTGATGATGAGCTCGCGGTCGAAGTTGTTGAGCCATTTGACATAACGCGGAGGTATGTTGCAACACTGCCGATGAGTAGTAACAGAGCAAGTAAACCGCCCAGGAGCATCATCCACAAGGGTTGGCACCCTCCGCGTTGGTCGTGATTTTTGTGGTGGAGTGGGTCAGATGACACGGCGACGAAGTTGTGTTCTCTGGCAGAGGTTCGTGATGGTGTTGGCGGAGTGTGTATCGTTAGGGCATCGTAGGTAGCATGGGACGAGACACGGGGAACGTCCAGGATGGTATCATTGCTCATCAGGTTTACGGGTGTCACTCGTTCATAAGAGGAGCCCAGGATTGTTTTAGACGATGGTAAAAGAGTTGATGCTGGTATCGCGGCTTGCAATGCACAGGCCAGCTCGCCGGAACTGGCATAGCGGTTTTCGGGCTTTTTGGCGATAGCTTTCATTACGACGGCTTCTACGCTGTGAGGGATAGTTGGGTTTAAGGATGATAGTGATGGTGGCATTTCTATAGTGTGCTTCACGGCAATGGCTACGGCGGTTGAGCCAGTAAAGGGGACACGACCAGTGAGCATTTGATAGAGCACGATGCCAAGCGAATAGACATCAGTGCGTTGATCTACAGGGTTGCCAGTGGACTGTTCGGGTGAGAAATATTCAGGCGTGCCGATGATGGCACCGGCACTCCCTGGATTTGCAGATTCGTGCTGTATCTCGTTTGTCTCATTAAGGATTTTGGCGAGGCCAAAGTCGGCCAGGACCAGTCTACCATCGGCATGGAAGAGGATATTACCAGGTTTGAGGTCGCGGTGGATGATACCCTGGGCATGAGCATAGTCGAGGGCGGCGGCGGCTTGATCGATGATGGGCACAATTTCGTTGAGTGGCAGAGGCCCACGCTTTTCAAGAACTTCGCGCAAGGTGCCGCCAGTGACATGGGGCATGACGAGATAGGCAAGGTCTTCCTGTTCACCATATTCGTAAATAGGCATGATATGAACGTGGTCGAGTGCGGCAATGGCGTCTGCCTCGCGGCGGAAGCGGAGCAGGAATTCAGCGCGTATGCTTGTATCGAGGAGGAGACCTGGCATGAGGACTTTTACCGCGACCGAGCGGCGTGGTCGCGATTGCTGGGCGAGATAGACTGCACCCATGCCACCGCGCCCGAGCAGACCTTTGAGGACACAGGTACCGAGGGCTTGTCCAAGTAACTGATTGCTATCGGTGACCACGTTTGTCCTCAACTCTCAAAATATATACATACAGAAAAGATGATTAGTGAGTATACATCAACCACTATGTATGACGTAGAAGAGGTAAGAAATGTTCCCAAGACCCTACTATTATCCTGTTATACTACGCTGATACCTGATCGTGCCTCACATAAAGGTATTATTAGGATGAATAGGAGGGTGGACTAAGTTCCTACCGATCACGAAGTTGCCCAACTTTTTCGAGGTACTGTAGGTGCTCCTGCTAAGGATCAGCAGTATCAGGTCGAGCGCGATTGGAGGAGTCCCGCGATGAGTAGCTCAACCATTCGGCGGGCATCATAGCGAGGGTCGTTGTGGACGCCAGCGCAGAGGTTGCCGATGCCAAACATCAGTTCGTAGGCATCAATATCGGCGCTGATCTCTCCGGCTTCAGTGGCTGCGTCGAGCAACTGAGCGCAAACAGGCACGAGGCGGTCAAGGAAGTAGGCATGCAGCGCGCTGAAGCCGACACTGTCGGATTGCAGGGCTGCGGCGAGTCCATGCTTCGTAACGAGAAAATCAACGAAGAGGTTGACCCACTGACCGAGTGCAGCGTGCGGCGAGCCACCATTCGCCAGAAGGACCGGACCAGCCTCGGCGCAGGCCTCGACCTGATGGCGGTACACGGCAACCACGAGATCCGCCCGTGTCGGGAAGTGGCGGTAAATCGTCCCCATCCCGACGCCAGCCGCAGCCGCGATGTCACGCACTGGTGCCTCGACACCGGACGTGACGAACACGGCGGCGGCGGCGGCGAGCAACGCCTGCTCGTTGCGCTGCGCGTCGGCCCGCTTCTGCCGGGCTGGTTGCCCCGTTCCCTCGTCGATGGTAGTCATTGCTTCATTTCCTTAAACAATTGCTTGACAAACGGAACGTTGTTCCGTATAATAGTAGCGGAGCACTGCTCCGCTACTATTATACCATGGAGGAATACAATCTATGAATGAATCAGACATGGCGATTACGGGCGTGGATATTAGTGCACACACGACCGGACCGCGTTTCGGGATCGCGACGGCCCCATCGCAGGTCAGCTATCGCGACGTTCTGCGGGTCTGGCGAGAGGCGGACACGATCCCGGAGATCGAGCATGCATGGCTGTTCGATCACCTCATGCCGATCTTCGGCGATCCGAACGGACCGACTTTCGAAGGCTGGACACTGCTCTCAGCCCTCGCCGCACAAACCGAAAGACTACGCCTCGGGCTGCTTGTAACCAGCAACCGCTTCCGCCCGCCCGCGATGCTTGCCAAGATCGCTGCGACCGTCGATGTCGTCTCCAGTGGGCGGCTCGACTTTGGCATCGGCGTAGGCTCACGACCAGACCACCCTGTGGCCCGGCGTGAGTACGCGGCACACGGCCTGCCCTTCCACGACACCGCCTTCGCGGTTGGGAGCCTCGCTGAAGCGTGCATGGTCATCCGGCGGTTGTGGACCGAGGACGAACCGTTCGACTTCGACGGCACCTACCTCCATCTCACTGGAGCGTTCTGCAACCCCAAACCCGTCCAGAAACCTCATCCTCCGATACTGATCGGCGGACGCTCTACCGCGACGCTGCGCGTGGTCGCCGAGTATGCCGACCTGTGGAACATCCCCGGCGGCGACATCGATGACGCCGTTAGTCGAGGCGCTCTACTAGACCGTTTCTGCGCCGAGATCGGTCGCGACCCCGCCTCGATCACCCGCTCCATCCACCTAGCGGTATCCTACGACCAACCCAGCAACACCCGGGACTCGATCACTGAAGCCATTGACGCTGGCTTCCAGCACATTGTCCTAGGATTGCACGCCCCATATCCCGAAAACGTCGCACGATGGGTCACCAACGAGCTTATCAACAAGTCGGCCTAGGTCCCGGATGAGCGGTGCTTCTGGGCGGGTGAGCGTGCCACAACGCCGGGATGCGGGGGAGGCAATCTACACCGATTTATGCTTGGGTTATTTGTGCGTATGGTCCATCTTCTGGCGGGACTCCATGGGCCATAGAATTCCCTTGTGTTGTTACCTCTGTTGTGGTTACGAAGCGTGTATCGTCGGGGGACCAGGCCAGGGCAAAGATAGGCATATCTATGTAAAATTTGATGTTCTTTTCCGTTTCTGCGTCCCAGGAGATCACAATGCCGCAGTTGTCGCCACAATAGACCTGCGTGACTGCGGCGATACGTTTTCCATTGTGTGACCAGGAGACGACAAAGATGAGATCGGGCAGCACTCCTTTGGCAGAATTTATTCGCGCGGCCTGCACATTGTAGCCCTGGTAGATGTAGGCAACCTTTCCTGTGGCGGCGTCCCAGACTTGCGCGGTTTTGTCCCACGAACCAGAGACGATACGTTTGCCATCAGGTGCCCAGGCGACCGAGCTTACAGTGCTGGTATGACCGCGGAAGGTAAGGATATGCTTTCCAGTCGCAACATCAACTATCTGGACAGTCTTATCTGAAGAGCCAGAGGCAAGACGTTGACTATCTGGCGACCAGCAAACAGTGTTTACGCTGTCTGTATGACCACGATAGACGTACCTTGGGTTGCCGGTGGTGGCATCCCAGAGGCGGATCGTACCATCCATTGAAGCAGAGGCGATATAATTTCCGTCTGGGGACCACGCTACCGCTGTTACAGCATCAGTATGACCTTGACAGAGAATGCGATGCTCCCCATTGAAAGCATCCCAGAGCTGCACCGTTTTATCTTCAGCACCTGATACAACGCGCTGACTATTTGGCGACCAGTCTACGGCACGTACTCCGGCTTCGTGACCGTGATAGACAAAGGGGAGACGATGATTCGTGGAATTGGTAGGCCAGACCTGTACGGTCTTATCCAGAGAACCAGAGGCGATATTCGCACCGTTGGGCGACCATGCTATAGTTGTCACGCGCTTAGTATGACCGCGATAGCTAGAAATAAAGCTGCCATAAGGACGAGGGGTAGGAGTAGGAATAGTGGTTGATGATGAAGGAACAACTGGGGAACAGCCATTTATGCTCAAGGTTACTATGAAGCCTGTAAGGCTCTGGAGGAAGAGACGGCGAGAGAGGTAGCCTGTGATGTGATGTGTTTGTTGGGGCATTGCTGGCATATTCCTTTCTTGATGATCCATACTCCGCAACTTCAGGGGACGAGGGTTCATGATGCTTCGGATTGCTGGGCAAGATAGCCCCAGAGTCCGATAAGAATGATAGTTAGGACAAGGGTGTAGGGTAAGAGTGTCCAGATGCCCAGGAACTGGGCTAGGATGCCAGCTACCCAAGGGAAGATGGCAAGGCCGATGATGCTTACGCTGACAAGTAAACCAATGGCACTTGGCCCCAGGCGGGCAGGAACCAGTTTGGGCGTGATGGCAACCATGAGAGGGTAGATAGGGGCCAAGCTGAAGCCGATGAAAAAGAAGCCAATGGCGGCGATAGCACCAAGAGGAACCAACCAGATCAGCAGTAGCCCGATGACGATGCCTAGCATGCAGACGTACATTAATGCTTTGGTACTCACGCCAAGACGTTCGGATACTGGCTGGATGATGAAACGACCTAATGTGAGACCGAGCCAGAAGCCGCTGACGATCCAACCGGCTGTTACAGTGCCTTGCTGGCGGGCTGCGAGCAAAAAACTGTAGCTCCAATTGCCAAGACTGACTTCTATGCCCACGTAGACGAGGAGGAAGAGTCCAGCGAACCAGACGACTGGAAGCTTGAGGGTGGCACTGAGCACATTTCCTGAAGCAGACGGTTCCTCTATGCTAACAGGCATGACTGTACGGGGAGTATCGAAAAGGATGATGAGGCCAAGCAAAAGAGGGAAACTTACTGCTACCATCAGGAGGTAGACGATGTTCCAGCCCCATAGTAGAGCGAGAATGGAGCTGGCGAGCAGAGGGCCAAGCAGTGCGCCAACGCCATAGAAGGCATGCAGGTAGTTGAGCAAGGTTGTATGGCGCGGTCGTGCACTGACATAGACATTGAAGCCTGTTTCGATGAGACCAACGCCAAGGCCAAGGAGCAAGCGAGAGGGAAGAAGCAGAATAAATGGCAGTTCCACACTAAAGCCAAGTAAGCCCAGGATAAAAGTGAAGGTTCCCAGTATGAGAAGCCAACGGAGACCCAGGCGTTCGGTCAAGAGACCACTCCCCAAGGCTGAGAGAAAGTAGCCCAGAGAGGAGACGAGGAAAAGCAGACCGATGGTGGCATCTCCAACGTGATAGAATGCGCTCATACTGGGCAGAAGGACGCCATTCGCTCCACCATTGAGGCCGATAAGTATAAAGCCAAAGAAGGCCAGGTTAATCGGGGCAAGGGGAGTATGAGAAGTGTGGGGGGAAGGCGAAGATTTTGCTTTTGGGTTTACCATGATTTGTCCTTTAGCATCAACTATAACATTTACATTGTATGCAATGGTTGGCATTGGAGGCAAGGGCAAGTTTTATTTGACATTTCGACGATCTGCTGGTATTCTTAGAAAGAACAATAGTATAAAGTCTGACCCGCGTTGAGCGAACCTAGTATGAGAATGGCCCCAACAGCGATCCGAAGATTGGTGAGAGTTCGGAATGGATGTGTCGTCTCAGAACCGCGTCGTGAGCGGCTGACCGAAGAAAGTCCTTAGCGGACAAGTAGGAACAGGTGGGTGGTTCCCATGCAGCAAGATAACCAGTAAAAGTGGTCACAAATCCTTCGTCACAATGTTGTGAGGAGGTTGCACTGGTGCAAATGTGGCAATCAGGGTGGTACCACGGGAGTAGAATGATATTTCGCTCTCGTCCCTTTCATTATTGATATGGGGGACGAGGGCTTTTTTTATGGCCTGGTTCTCTCCTTACATGACGCCCACAAGGGGCGTCACAACATGTCCTTTCGTGTAAGGATAGATTGAATGAATACGAAGAGCGTTTCCATTGTTAACGTGACCAGCTATACGGGTTTGGAATTGCTCCGCTTGCTGGCACAACATCCGCAGTTTACTTTGGAGTCGGTGACGGGTCGCAGTGCAGTGGGTAAGCGATTAAGGGAAGTGTTTCCGCAATTGTTGTCGCGACCAAATGCCAGAACTGCAGAACTTGCGGGGATTGATCCCGAACTTGTGATTGAGGAAGAACCGGCCCAAACGGACCTCGCATTTGTTTGCCTGCCCCATACTGCCGCAGCGAACGCGGTAGCAACGCTCTTGGAGCGTGGCACCAACGTGGTAGATCTCTCGGCTGACTTTCGTTTGCGCGATGCTGACATTTACGAGGAGTGGTACAAGCATATTCATCCCGTGCCAGCGTTACTGGAGACGGCGGTCTATGGCTTGTGTGAACGGTATCGCGAAGATATTGCGGGAGCCCAATTGGTAGCAAACCCTGGCTGTTATGCCACTGCAGCGATCCTTGGTTTATTGCCAGCCATTGCGGCTGGGATTATTACTCCTGATGTGATTATCGATGCGAAATCCGGGGTAAGTGGTTCTGGCAGAGGTTTGACGCTGGGTACCCACTACGCGGAAATGAATGAGGATGTCAGTGCCTATAGTCTCGCTGGCCATCGTCACTTGCCGGAGATTACTCAGGAATTAGCGGCGGGAGCAAAAGCAGGAAATCATCCTGTAGATCGCCCTCTGAGGATAACGTTTATACCGCACCTGATGCCTATGACACGCGGTATTCTGGCAACCAGTTATGCAGAACTGAATACGAACGCCGCGCAATCCGTGAAGACTGCGTCGGACGTGGGCTCAATTTATGAAGAGTACTATGCTAACGAGCCATTTGTGCATGTGGTCGATCAGCCACCACATACCAAGTGGACGTATGGCAGCAATGATTGTTTCATCTATCCGACGGTGGATGCGCGTACCGGGCGTTTCGTGGTGATTTCCTGCCTTGATAATCTGGTCAAAGGGGCTGCTGGGCAGGCGATACAGAATGCGAATCGACTCTATGGATTGGCGGAGACGACTGGTTTAGCAGCAATAGCGCTGTATCCATGATGAAATCATAAAGTATGTGGGGTAAGTGGAGTACAGGGGAGACCTTGTTTTGTCGATAAAAAAACATGATTTGAGAAGAATACATATAAGGGGAGTAGACCAGCAATGGCCATCACATTTTCAATGACACCTGAAGGCGATATTATCAATGATCAACATCTGATTGCAGAAGTACTGCGTGAGGCACTGCCGTACATCGACTTTTTGAAGGGCAAGATACTGGTGATAAAATTGGGGGGCAGCACGCTTGAGCATCAGCGCAGCGTATTGCAAGATATCATCTGGCTACGAGCATTGGGCGCGAATCCTGTGCTGGTGCATGGTGGAGGCCCATATATCAACGAATGGTTGGATAAGCTGAACTTACCTACGCGATTCATCAATGGTTTGCGTGTCACTGATGCGGATACATTGAACGTGGTGCGGATGGTTTTGTTAGGGCAGGTTAACCAGGGACTAGTATCGATGGCTACTCAGTTAGGGGGACGTGCTATCGGGTTGAGTGGTACAGATGGCAACATGATTCGGGCGCGTATCAGCAACGAACAGCTTGGATTTGTGGGGGATGTGACGACGGTTGATCCAATGCCTGTGCAGGCACTGATTGAAAAAGAGTACATTCCGATTGTGGCACCACTGGGTCAAGGGCCAAATGGTACCTGCCTCAATATCAATGCAGACCTAGTCGCGGCCCATCTCGCTGGCGCATTGAACGCGGAGAAATTAATCTTCCTGAGCAACGTACCGGGTATCTGTCGTAACGATGGTTCATTGATCTCTGAGCTGGCTGAGCGGGAAGCACGACAACTTATCAGTGAAGGGGTGATCCATGGCGGGATGATTCCGAAGGTATCGGCTTGCCTTGATGCGCTGATGGCGGTGCCGCGCGTTCATATCGTTGATGGTCGCGAACAACATGTGTTATTGCGTGAATTGTTCACCGACCAGGGAGTTGGTACAATGATTCGCCGGAACGGATAGAGTTAGAGAACATGAAAAAGCGTGTTGAGCGGTTGCGTGGGATGCATGATCTGTTGCCCGATAGCTATCAGCAGCAACGTTGGGTTACTGATCAACTGAGTGCATTTCTGGCGCAGGCAGGTTATGTTGCGGTTGATACTCCTATTCTGGAGCATAGTGATCTGTTTCTTGCCAGTTTTGGACAAGAACTCTGGCAGAACCTATATGCATTTCGCCTGCACCAGCGCGATCTCTGCCTACGCCCAGAATATACGGCTTCGATCTGTCGCCTGTATCTCGATCATTATCAGCAGCAACCATTGCCGTTGCGGTTCCAATATGCCGGTCCGGTTTTCCGCTATGAAGCGCCGGGGCGAACGCGCTATCGTCAACACACGCAATTGGGGATAGAGCTATTTGGCGGACACGAGGCCTCGGCTGATGCTGAGATAGTGCAACTGGCCTGTGATACCCTGCGCGAATTGAACATTACCGGTTATCGGCTGGAACTGGGGCACATCGGTGTGGTGAGCGGCTTTATCAACCGTTTACAACTCGACGACCATGCTGCACGATTACTGCTCAGTTTGATGGAGCAAATTAGTCGTTCGGAGCTAGGCGAGCAACTGGCACAGGCGCGGCTGGAAGCGCTGTATCCACTGCGCCCAACGGAAATGGAGCCTGCTGAAGGTGTTGAAAGCGCGGCTACCCTACTTGACGCCCATAAGGGGCGTCCCTCCATGTTTTCTGAAATCGAGGCTCGATCCATTGCATCGTTGTTGGGCGGAATGAGTATCTCATTTGGTGATGATGCAGCACGCGACGAAGTGATTGAACGCTTTCTGTGGAAAGTTGGGCGGAGTGAGCAGCGACGACAAATCTTGCACGCGCTGGAATTTCTCCGCGCTCTACATGCGGTGTCTGGTGCGCCACCGGATGTCTTTCATGAGCTACGCGACCTTTTGCAGAGGTATGAACTGGATGCCGCGCCTTTAGCAGAGCTTGAGAGACTGGTAGCTATCATTGAGCAGTGTGGCGTGCCTCGCGAGCAGATAGTGCTCAATCTATCGCTTGGGCGCGGCGTTAGCTACTATACGGGCCTGGTGTTTGAAATACATGCACAGGATGAGGAAGGATTTGACGCGCAACTGTGTGGAGGAGGGCGCTATGATCGGCTCATGCGTGCCGTTGGCAGTAGCCGTGAGGTCAATGCTTGCGGTTTTTCCTTTGGTATTGAACGCTTGTTATCGCATCTAAGCAAGCAAACGCTTCCTCAGCTTGAGACAACACAGGCGTTAGTGGTGCCAATTAGCACACAAGATATGTCCTATGCTCTGCAAGTTGGGCGCGCTGCTCGTGTGCAAGGTTTACAAACGGAAGTAGATGTGACGGGACACGGTGTGGGAGCAGGTTTGAAATTGGCTGCGAAACGGCACATACGACTGGCCTTTATTGTTGGAGAGAATGAGCAACAAGAGGGTACGGTGACTGTGCGAAATTTGGAGACGGGGGAAGAACACGTATCTCCAATAGATATGCTGGTCGAGGACGTGCCTGAAAAGGAGCAATGCCTGTGAAAGCGGCACCTGAAATACGTTTAGCTCTGCCCGGTAAAGGAGCATTAGAGGCGGCAACATTGGCTTTTCTAGCGGAATGTGGGATGAAGGTCAACCGCAGCAACCCGCGACAATACTTGGCGCGCATCGGTAGTATGCCCGGCGTCGAGGTGGTTTTTCAGCGAGCGGCGGATATTCCCACGCTGGTGCAGGATGGCGATGCCACGTTGGGCATTACCGGCTTTGATATTTTGGCTGAGCATCGCGGTCACGGGAATGAAGAGGATGACGAAGATAGCGACGATGATGATTTGATTGTTTTAGAGCGCGATCTGGGCTATGGAAGTTGTCGTCTGGTGGTGGCTGTGCCTGAAACCTGGATTGATGTCACCACCTGCGCCGACTTGTGGCATCTGGCAGGGTATTATATGACGCAAAAAGGACGTGGATTGCGTATTGCCACGAAATATCCCATCTTAACGGGGCAATTTTTGCGTCGCCATGGTATTACGCACTGCAAGATTATCTCTCCACATGGAGCACTTGAGGCTGCACCCCTGACAGACACGGCTGATCTGATCGTAGACCTGACCGAGACGGGGACAACGCTGCGGGAAAATCACCTGAAGCTTTTGGAAGATGGCACTGTCTTGCGTTCACAGTCTTGTCTGGTGGCCAATGCACGACTGTTGCAAGAGCGCAAAGAGGCATTACAGGCGGCCTCGATCATGCTAGAGTTGATAGAAGCACGAATGCAGGCGCGTAATCGCTCGATGCTCACGGCGCATATGGAAGTGGCAAACGCGGAAGAGATGGAGCGTGTTGAAGAACAGCTAAATGTGCGAGTCAAAGGCTTTGAGTTTCGCATAGCGAGTGCCAATGGCTACGAACGTAGTGAGAATGGTGGGAGCTTTAGCAGCAAAGAAAACAACGACCAACAAGTAATTTCATATAGCCATAGCCTATCAGGAATTGTAAATGTTGGGAATAAGACGACAGAATTGTTGGAGACTGTGGCGGTATTGCGCTCAATGGGGGCTACACATATCGACATCACGCCGCTAACCTATCGTTTTGAGAAAGAGTCTCTGAGTGTGCGTAGTTTGCACGAACGCTTGAAGAGGTTAAAGAAGTGGTGAAATTGAGAAGTTATATTGAGTAATCTCATCGTTTTCGACTTGGATGGTGTGATTACCAGTGAAGAGGCTTACTGGGATGCTGCCGGTCTGACGCTACATGAACTGCTCCATAGTCCTCGTTACTGGAACATTGATAGTCGCCAGTTGGGAGCAGATGGTTGCTATCATCCCGCGACTAGTGCGGAGGAGAGCCGACGGAGTAGTCGCAAGGTCTTTCCAGAGGCGGAGATTCAGGCTCTCAAGGCACGCTCAATCAATTCTAATTGGGATACTTGTTATGCGACCACCTGCTTGCACCTGATAGATTTGCTCGCGCTCTTGCCTGACCTCGCGCCATTATTGCCATTGCGACCGTGGGATAGCGATTGGTTGGCTGAGTTTAGGAAGGCTTCCCTCCCCAGCCCCGCCCCAACCAGGATACCCGCGAGGGGGCCTTCATCATCCCCCTATTACCTGTCCCCCGGACAGGGTGGCGGCTTCCCTACCATGGACGAACGAAATAAGCTTGCCTTGTTGTTTGAGAAGTCGATTTTTGAGGGAGTGGTGGGGCTAGAGTTGATTAATCGCTTTGATGTGTATGCGAGTGAGGTGCTGGGGTGTGAGATTCGGGGGGTGTTTACGCGGCATAGTCCGTTCTGGTTATTTTGCCGCAATATTTTTCAGGAGTGGTATCTGGGCGATCAATTGTATCGTGAGGCTTATGGGCATGTGCCGACGCAGGAGGGGAAAGTGGGGTGTATCCACTTTGAGAAGCCGTTGTTAACATCGGATAGTGTGCGTGCGACGCTTGAAATGCTGCGGCAACAGGGCTATGTTATGGGTTTTGCCACAGGACGAACGTTGCGCGAGGCTATTTACCCGTTGAAGACATATGGATTGTTGGCGTATTTTGATGAACAACACTTTTCAGCGTACGACTATGTTGAGCAAGCCGAGGTAGAACTACGTGGGGTGGGCGATCAGACGCTGTTGGGTAAACCGAACCCGTTTCAGTTGCTGGTTGCGCTTGATCATCGTTACCTCGAGAGGGTCGCACGCGAAGACATACCATCTCATGAGAGCTTTATCGTTGTGGGAGACTCGACGAGTGATATATTGGGTGGACGAGCTGCCAGAGCGATTACAGTGGCGGTGCTCACGGGTGCGCGAACGCCCGAAGCACGTTCACTGTTGGAACAGAGTCAACCGGATTTTACCATCGCGGATATGACGCAGTTACCGGCATTGCTGGCGACAATTGATAGTTTGGCGACTATCCAGCGACTACAATTTAGCGAGTTGGCAAAGGCGGAGCGGCTGCTACGGCGCTGGTTTGATCGACATATGCATTTGTCGGTAGAGAGCGTTACTTTGACGCCTAAGGCTGTTTCATTGAACTCGTTCAATGGGTTTTATCGCTTGGATGGAGAGGACTATTTTTTCAAAACACATATCGAGGAAAAGGGCGTCTTGGAAGAGTATTATCATGCTGAAATGTTGAGCCAAGCCGGTTACAATATCGTCAAGCCGTTACGAACACTACACCAGGAAGGGCGGCAGATGGTCATATATCCAGTAGTGCATTGGCCTGTGATGTTTGACCTGATGCGAGCGATCGAGACTGATACAACTGGGGATGTGACATTGGAGAGGTTGGTGGCTGTTGAAAAGCGAGAATGCGCACACTTGCTGGCGATCTATGAAAAGACGTTATCTCATAGCAATGCGAATGAAAATGCGCGTGCCCCGATCCACCAACTTTTCTGGCATCGTTTGGCGGGAGAAAGATTAAAAAGTTTTTACGAGGGGAAGCGCGTGCCATTGCCGGGACAACGTGGTAGGCAAAAGTCAGAGGATAGCATCTCTTTTGAAGAACTGCTTTCCTGTTCCTGGACGATTGAGGGAGCACTGACCAACAATACGACGCCTGTCGAGACATTAGGGGAGCTGATAGCACGCGCTAAAACTGTGCTCAATCCGGCACAAGAGGCTATGAGCGTTGTTGGGCATGGCGATGCACATTTTGGCAATGTCTTTCTTGAACAAGAGACACTGGAAACGTACCTTTATTTCGATCCCGCTTTTGCTGGTCGTCATTCAGCATGGCTTGATGTGGCCAAGCCGCTTTTTCATAATGTTTTTGCAACGTGGATGTACTTTCCGCAGGAGGTTGAGCGTGACTTGCAATTGAGCGTGACGCTACGTGGGAAGCATATTACTGTGAAGCACAATTACGTGCTGACGTCATTGCGACGGGCAATATGGGAGACAAAACGGAACTACTTACTAAGGCCACTCAAAGAGATGTTGCGCGCGCGGAATGCATTGGATGAGCATTGGGCAGATAGTTTGCGTTTTGCCTTGATGTGTTGTCCACTATTAACGGTGAATCTACTGGACGAACAGCGAATGCCAGCGATGATAACCTGGCTGGCGTTGTCGCTGGCGGTAGAGATGGGCAACCTGACTGGAATGGGAGAGTGAAAACGATGATTGCCATTATTGATTATGGCGCGGGCAATATTCGTAGTATTGAGAAGGCCCTAGAATATGTTGGAGCGACGGTGCAGGTAACTGATGATCCGGCTGTTGTGGTCAATGCGCAGGCGGTGGTATTACCTGGAGTTGGTTCTGGTAGAGCAGCTATGGAGCGCATGGTTGAGCATGGATTGGATGACGCCATACGTTTGGCGACACGACAGGGGAAACCTTTCCTCGGCATATGCCTGGGCATGCAACTATTAGCGGATCATCATGCCGAGGGTGAAGTTGATGGGCTGGGCCTCTTTCGCGGCGAAGTGCGGCGCATTCCACACGGCCCTAAAATTCCGCATATGGGCTGGAACACGGTGAGTCCACTGCAACAGCATTTAGCGATTTTTGCTGATATTCCTGCGACGGCGTATTTTTATTTCGCGCACTCTTACTATGTTGAACCACAAGATAAGCAAGGGGTGGCGGCTGTCACCGACTATGGCTCACCCTATTGTAGTGTGATTGTGGCTGAGCATATCTGGGGGACACAGTTCCATCCTGAAAAAAGTGGGACAGCAGGATTGCAGATGCTGAGAAACTTTCTAAAGTGGGTTGAAAAGGCGTGAGCAGATGATAATTCTTCCAGCGATTGACATCAAGGATGGGCAGTGTGTGCGGCTATTTCAGGGGGATTATGAACAGGTGACGACGTATGATACTGACCCTGTGAAGGTGGCCCAACGCTGGCAGGAGGCAGGGGCGAGCTGGCTGCATGTGGTTGATCTGGACGGTGCGGCTGTTGGTCATCCTGTGAATACAAAAATCATTGCGAATATGAGGAACACAACATCGCTGCATATAGAGGTAGGTGGAGGATTGCGTTCGCTGGCCTCTATCGAACAACTGTTTGAGGTAGGGATTGAGCGCATTATTTTGGGGACAATAGCTCTGAAAGATCGGCCATTGTTGGAAGAGGCAGTACAACGTTGGGGCGAGCGGATCGCCGTGGGACTTGATGCACGCGACGGCTGGGTAGCCACGCTAGGATGGCGTGAAATATCGCAAACACGGGCCACGGACTTAGCCACTGAATTGAGTAGTGCGGGGGTGAAACGCTTCATCTACACCGATATTGCGCGGGATGGTGCTTTGAGCGGAGTCAATCTTGATGCACTGCACGAGATGCAGCAGGTGATAGATGGGGCCTTAATCGCCTCTGGCGGTGTCAGTGCGCTGGCTGATCTGCGCTCTATCGCAGCCTTGGGGATTGAAGGCACTATTGTAGGCAAGGCTATTTATACAGGAAATGTTGACCTAGCGGCGGCGATTCATGAGTTCGAGAGATAGAGAGTTATGCTGACAAAACGTATCATTCCTTGCTTGGATGTAGCGGCGGGAAGAGTGGTCAAAGGGGTTAATTTCGTCAATCTGCGTGATGCCGGGGACCCGGTAGACCTTGCCGCGTTCTATAACGCGGAGGGAGCGGATGAACTGGTTTTTCTTGATATCACGGCTTCCTATGAGAATCGCGCTACTATGCTGGATGTTGTGCGACGAACTGCGGAACAGGTATTTATTCCCGTGACGGTGGGTGGTGGGATTCGCAACGTAGAGGACATTCGTGCTACCCTAGGAGCAGGGGCAGACAAGACGTCGCTCAACACGGCAGCGGTGCAGAATCCGGATCTGTTGCGAGCTGGGGCTGAACAGTTTGGGGCACAATGTATCGTGTTAGCGATTGATGCTCGTGCCAACGTTGCCATGCCTGGCGGCTACGAAGTGTTTATTCATGGTGGACGCACTCCCACTGGCATGGATGTAGTAGAATGGGCGCAGCAGGGTGTGGCACTTGGCGCGGGAGAAATCCTTTTGACCAGCATGGATCGCGATGGCACACAACAAGGCTATGATCTAACGCTCAATGCGCTGATCTCAGCTACAGTTTCGGTACCCGTTATTGCCTCAGGAGGGGTGGGTACACTGGAACATTTCTATGACGGCTTGACAGTTGGAGGTGCTGATGCAGTGCTGGCCGCAACCATCTTTCACTACGGTGAGTTCCGAATAGCTGAAGTGAAGAACTATTTGCAGACAAGAGGGGTGACAGTACGACCATGTTGAATTTTGATCGCGAGGGACTTATTCCGGTAGTAATCCAGGAAGCAACGACAAATGACGTGCTGATGGTAGCTTTTATGAACCAGGAGGCGTTGTACTTGACGCGACAGACAGGGTACACGCATTTTTTCAGCCGCTCACGCAATACAATATGGCGCAAGGGTGAACAATCCGGCAACACGCAGGCAGTACGTGCAATCTATGTCAATTGCGAAGAAAATAGTCTGCTGATTAAGGTACTACAACATGGTGATGCCGCTTGCCACATGGGTTATCACAGTTGCTATTATCGCCGCCTCCTAGACGATGATGGTTATGAAGAGGTGGGGGAGCGCATTTTTGACCCAGGAATGGTCTATAGTAGAGCAAAAGAGCATGTTTTTCCGCAGGATAATGAACTTCCTATAGCCATGGAATACAACCTAAAAGACAATGCAACTCACCAGAAACTTGAAACAGAATTGCGCCTATTATACGGCGTCTATCTTTTTTTACGCGATAATGATATGAGCGAGGAGTCAAACACGTCGCGACTTCTGCAAGAACACAGTCATAGCTACCTTGTGGCGCGTTTGGCCGATGAGTTACAGGAATTGGCAGGAGTACAGACAGGAGAACACGTTCACACAGGCAAGGAAGAGGATACAATTCTGGAGGGTAGCCAAGTAAGTTATTGGCTCTTCCTGCTGGCGTCCACCCACAATTTGAGCTATGATGATTTCATGCCCCATTCCTCAATACTGAGCGGGTATCACGAAAAATATAACGAGGGCAAGTCTATCGAGCTACAGCAAGACTGCCTCAGCTTGCTGGCTGCGAATGAATTGAACACGATTGTACAGGGATTGCACCTAGGCTTTGCTCTTGTAGGTTGGGCTTGTGCTGAGGCAAAGATTAGCCCATTGACTCCAGCGGAGTTTGATTTGGAGCAGATGCGCAGGAAGGGACTGGTGAGGTAAAGCCTCAAGACAGGGGAGATTAATTGGTCTGGCTGGCTTACTTACATTGTCCCACCGCTGACCAGCAGTGCTAGATTGCCATCGAACGAATTTACACTTGCGCTGGTTGGAGTAGTGATCGTGAGCGTAGCTGTGATTGAGAAGGATCCCAAACCGCTGTTGGTTCCAGCATTGAGGATGTTGGCTGTAGCACTATTCTCCTGCATCATAACTGGGTAGGTGACGTTGCTTTGTGGAAGGCTACAGGCTGATTCAGAAGCACAGACGACGCTAATCTGTGTGAGCATTGCGGTGGTGGAAGGTGGAAGTGCATTGACCAAGGCCAGGTTCCAGCCGCTACCAGAACCTGTCGCGTCAATGACAGAGAGGTGTAGCTGGTAGGTGCTCGTTGTAGCTGTGCCGTTCGTAGTCTGACCAACAAAGGAGACATCGTTTAGAGTTGCCGTCAAAGGTCCCGGCAGGATGCTTACTGTGACGGCGACATTGCTACTATCAGGCCCAGCAGCCAACGCGGTGATGGAATTGCAAAAGAATAAGTATGTTGCCAGCATAAACAGAACGATGCCACTGATGAACCAGAATGAACGATATGTTCGAGTTGTCATTGAAATCTCCCTACGTCTCTATGTTTCTCTATGTTTCATAATAGTTCATCATAGGTGGGTTTCCGATTGAGGAGTCGTGGCAGTCTGGTTAATTTACCGATTGCTTGGTCAAGGTTTCTCCATTAGAAGAGCGGAGTTTATTTCATGCGTCGTCCTTCAATTAATCCAAAAATCAGTGTCAGTATTGTCTTTGTTGCAGCCATGTTCATGAGCATTATGGAATAGAACAGATTTAAAAGGAGTTGCTGGAAAACTTGTTATGCTAAATATCTCACTAATGCACGTCTATAAGGTGGATGATTGATTTAACATCAATTCATCTTGAAATGGTCTCGTACCAGAATCTTTGACAAACGGCTGACAACATCAGCTACTCAACGTGCTACATTAGGAGAAGTTGCTCATGAGATTTCCTCGTTCCTCATCCAGGCTCACCCGTTTTCTGCTGGCAGTCGCTACATTGTTTGCCATTGTAGGCGGTGCCTTTTTCCCACAAGCTACATCTTATGCCGCCAGCACCACTAGTACGCAAAAGTTCAATCCGCAGAGTGCCTGGATGGCCAGGCCTCTGTGGAAATACGCCCGGAAAATTAGCGCAACAGGTGGAATTCCCTCCTGTCTGACGAGTACGACGCCTCCTCTTTGTTATAGCCCACAGCAAATGCGCACTGCTTATAATATTCAGCCGCTCCTCAACGCTGGCATCACAGGCAAGGGCCGCACGGTGGTAATCGTTGATGGTGCCACAAGTACGACACTGAGCAGCGATGTCCATCTCTATGATCAACTGTATGGGTTGAAAGACCCAAAGATCAATGTTTTCTCACCATTTGGTCCGCCTTCGGTAAATCCAGGAATCTATGTTGAGACAGCCTTAGATGTAGAAACGGTGCATTCGCTTGCCCCTGATGCCACGATTGATCTTGTTCTGGTCAACACAGATTATGCCTTCACTCCCGAACAGTTCCTGGCGATTACGCTGAGTGGGACGAAGTATGCAATTGATAACAATCTTGGCGATGTGATCACCCAGAGCTTTGGTGTTGGCGAGTCCTGTGCAGGATCGGCCTATCTGCAACAGGAGCAGTTGGTGTACAGTGAAGCACAGGCCAAGCATATCACGCTGCTTGCTTCGGCTGGTGATTCTGGTGCGGCTGCATTGATCTGTAATGGTCCATTCTTCACTGAAGGCAAGGGCGTCGATCTGCCTGCGGCTGATCCATTGGTGACGAGTGTGGGGGGTACGAGTCTGGATGCGACCGTTACAACTGGAAAGTATGTTGCGGAGACCACCTGGAATGAAGATGCAACGGGAAATGGTGCGACCGGAGGTGGTATCAGCATACTCTTCGCTGTTCCAGGGTATCAGAGTGGTATCGCGGGGCTTACAGGCCGTGGTATCCCTGATGTCGCCTTTGATGCTGATCCACTAACGGGCGTCCCCGTTGTTTTTAGTCAGCTAGGAGCGACGCTAATTGTGCCTGTGGGAGGAACCAGTGTCGGTTCACCCGCGTGGGCAGCTCTTGTAGCACTTGCCAATCAGCATGCTGGAAGGCGTCTGGGCTTCCTTAACACTACGCTTTACGCCCTTCTTGCGAGCAATTCCTACTCTAGTGGATTTCATGATATTACTACCGGCAACAACACTGTCACAGCCTTTGGGCAAAACGGCCCTATTACCGTTACGGGCTACGACGCTGGTCCAGGATGGGATGCTGTTACCGGAGTAGGTACGCCCAAGACGAGTACATTGGTATCTCTTCTTGCTGGGTGAGTCTCGGATAAACGTTAACCATCCAGTGCGTTGAAAGAGGAATGGGCAAGCATTGTCTGATGTTTGCCCATTCCTCTGTTCTCATTTTTATTATACCACCTCCTGTCTACTCGCACACTGCCTTTTTGGACGATTTTTTTTGGCGTTCCTTCCCCTATACTTAGGCGAAAGCGACGCCCCTCTGGATGTCATCAAAATTATCAAAGCAGGATTTGCCCAAGGAGGTAAAAATTATGAGTTCATATGTGCTTGGTTTTCAGGAGATTGACAAAACAAAACTCATGCTTGTTGGGGGGAAAGGTACGAACCTGGGGGAACTCTCTCAGATTGAAGGAATACGCGTACCAGATGGCTTTTGTATTTCTACTGCAGCCTTTACAAGAATAATTGGGGAAACGTCGTCACTGAACGCATTACTTGAACAATTATCGCTTCTCAAGGTGGAAGACCGCGCTAAAATCGGTGAACTAAGCGATGAGATTCGCAGGGTCATCGAAGGGATAGCCATCCCTCAAGACATTCAAGAACAGATCACCCACCACCTCTCCAGGCTTGATGAAAAAAATGCCTATGCAGTACGATCCAGCGCAACTGCAGAGGATTTACCAACGGCCTCGTTTGCAGGCCAGCAGGATACGTATTTGAACATTATCGGAAAAGAAGCCATCCTCAAGCATATCAGCAAGTGCTGGGCATCGCTCTTTACCGAGAGGGCAGTAACGTACCGCCTTCAAAACGGCTTCGACCACTGTCAAGTCCTTCTGTCTGTGGTTGTTCAGAAGATGGTCTTCCCGCAGGTGGCAGGAATTTTGTTTACTGCCGATCCCGTCACTTCTAATAGGAAGGTGGTATCCATTGATGCCAGCTTCGGACTTGGTGAGGCCTTGGTCTCCGGTCTAGTGAATGCTGATAGCTATACAGTGCGTAACGGCAAGGTTATCAAGAAGAAGATATCCACCAAGAAGCTGGCTATTTATGCCTTAAAAGATGGTGGTACGCAAGAACAGGAGATTGAGCCTGAGCGGCAGAATAAGCAAGCGCTGACGGATGAGCAGATGTTGCAGCTTGAGCGCATGGGCAGAAAGATCGAAGAACATTTCGGTTGCCCCCAGGACATCGAATGGTGTTTGGTTGATGATACCTTTTCTATTGTCCAGAGTCGGCCAATTACAACGTTATTCCCCATCCCTGAAGCAAATGATCAAGAAAATCACGTTTATGTATCTGTCAGTCATCAACAAATGATGACCAACCCCATGAAACCGTTGGGATTGTCTTTTTTCTTGTTAACGACCCGTGCAACCATGCGTAAAGCTGGTGGAAGGTTATTTGTTGATGTCACACAACAACTGGCGTCACCTGTCAGCAGAGAAATATTATTAGATGCCATGGGACAACACGATCCGCTCATGAAAGACGCACTCATGGCCATCTTTGAGCGAGGAGATTTTATAAAATCGTTACCAAATGATAAAACAGAACCGAGTTCCATTAAAAGCCATAAGGGTATGTCGCCTGCGGATATTCAAGCACAAATCGAAAACGACCCGACAATCGTTTCTGATTTGATGAAGAGGAGTCAAACATCGATAGAAGCGTTAAAACAAAACATCCAAACGAAATCAGGATCGGCTTTATTTGATTTTCTTCTAGAAGATATCCAGCAATTAAAGAAGAACTTATTTGATCCACAAAGTTCGGCTGTGTTTATGGCTGCTATTGATGCTTCAGCATGGGCCAATGAAAAAATGAACGAGTGGTTAGGTGAAAAAAGCGTAGCAGACACGCTTTCTCAATCTGCACCAAACAACATTACTTCGGAAATGGGCCTGGAGCTATATAGTGGACCCAAAAGTCAAGTCCAAAAAGGCGTCTTTGGAAAGATACTTTTCCTCCATTCAAATGATTTTCTCGGAATGGGAAGAGAAGCGTGAAAAAGACGCGTCTCTTCCATTTTTATCGTTTTTGCAGACGTTC
>JBBQXY010000068.1:0-28137 GCA_038209195.1 Ktedonobacterales bacterium
AGGCTTTTAGCCGGATTCGCGGCTATTTGTCCACCTTGCGCAAACAAGGATTCCCCCTTTTGTCGGCTCTGAAGGCGACTCTTTGCGGTCATCCTGTCCTTCCCTCATTTCAGTCATCTCTGCTGACCTGAGCTGTTACAAAATAGGAGGGATTACGGAGTCTGGATTGATGGAGAAACGGTAGTCAACCTCTATGGAACAGTGATGTAGAGAGGGAGCTTCTGCTCATCCGAGCATATTCAGACAAGCTGGTGTTCTACAGCGAAGCGCGTAGCAGAAGTACGCGAGGTGACTCCTAACTTATTGTAGATGGAGTTTAGGTGGGTCGTAACGGTCCGATAACTGATGACGAGTCGTTTAGCTACCTGGGTATCGGTCAGCCCATTCGCTACCAGGCGTAGCACCTCTACTTCACGTAGGGTTAGTCCAGCAGGATAAGTGGAAGCAGATTTAGCAATCCTTGATGATTGCCCCGTAGGAGCGGGTGTAGGCGATATTCTTCGTCCTTGTATGACGATGGCTTGTTCTGGCGACAAAGTGCGTCCTTCTGCCCATGCGGTAGCAAAAGCCTCTTTCCCAAGTGGTCTCCGAACGCAAGCCACTGCCCGATTATAAGAGGAATGCACGTCCAGTAAAAGGGGAATACCCATCGCTTCACGCAAAACCTCTGCTGCTCCCCACAAATGTGCTGCCCACATCATGCCTCCTTGTTCCACGATGATTTCTGCGACATCCTCCAGAAAGGAGGCAAGCAACTCCTGGTCTACTCCACTTTTGAAGTTTGCCAGACTCTCCTCACAGAGAGCACGCGCTTTTGCCTCCTCTCCTTGGAAAGTGGCTATGCTTGCCAAAAAGACAAGCAGTTTGGCAATACTCCATCGACTCCCTAATGCTCTATAAACTGTCAGGCTTTCTTCGAACAAAGAACACGCCGCTACTCTATCTTTCTGATGCAGCACGATCTGTCCTAAGAGTTCAAGTGTCCAGGCGATGCGCCACTTCATATTGAGCTCTCTGGCTATCGCGAGACCTTTCTGCGCTACAGTATAGGCTCTGGCATACTCACCTTGGAAAAAGAGCACCTCTGCCAGGCAGCGGAACGCAGGGGCAATGGCCTCTTTGTACTTCTCTTCAATGGCAATGATGAGTCCCTCTTCTGCTAATACGCGTGCACTGGTTAACTCACCCTGCCTGCTCATTGTAGCAGTTAAGTCACAGAGCGAAAAGGCAAGGCTCACCTTGCTGTCCTCTGCTCGAAGAATAGCCACGCTCTCTTCGATCAGTATGCGAGCCACTTGATAGTTGTGTTTGGTTCTGGCAACGGTTCCCAACCTACGAAGGGAGAGTGCCATACCGTGTTTGTCTCCTAGCTCCTGGAAGCAGGTAAGAGCCTCCTTCGTCAATTGCTCGGTCTGTGCAAAGTCGTCTTGATGGTAAGCGAGCCTACCCCGTTGTATAGAGTGCCCATGCTCGCTGAGATGTCACGGTTCTCTCGCTTCCAGCTAATGTGCGCTCCAACCATTGACGCCCTTCGCTCAGGTAGCCCCGCTGCAACCAGAACCAGTTGAGTGCTTCGCTCAATTGCAATGCCATTTCATTGTTCTGGCCGACCTCTGCTCGTTCTATCGACCAGCGCAATGCCGCTCGTAAATTATCATGTTCTTGCTCCAACTGATCAAAGTGTGTTGCCTTCTTCGCTGATGCGAGAAAATATGCAGCATGGGCATTCTGGATAGCCTCCGCTTCTTCATGCGCCAGCAGGCACTCCCAACCATACTCGCGAATGGTCTCTAACATGAACAGGCGTTGCTCACCATCACGCAGTTCTTTCTGATAGACCACGTTCTTGTCGATAAGTGATGCAACTCCATCGAACACATTCATCTGCTCGCGATGAGGTGTTTGGCAGACGACCTCTGCGGCCTCGAGAGTGCAACCACCCACAAAGACTGCCAGCCGTCGCCAGAGAGCTTGTTCCTCACCACTCAACAGGTCGTAGCTCCACTGAATGGTGTTGCGGAGGGTTTGCTGCCTAATGTGGACATCGCGAGGTCCCTGCAATAATAGATCTAAACGGTGCTCCAAACGTGCCAGGAGGGCTTGTAGCGAGAGATGTTTGACACGAGCCGCTGCTAGTTCGAGAGCCAGGGGCAGTCCATCCAGGCGAGTACAAATGGTAGCAATCGTAGCAGCGTTTGCATTGGTGAGGTAAAAGTCGGGCTTGACAGCCTGCGCACGCCTGGTGAAGAGCTCCACCGCTGCGTACTGGGAAAAAGACTCGTCTGGTGAGGGGTGTTTGAGGTCTGGGAGTGCCAGGGGAGGGACAGAGAATTGCTGTTCCGCACTCAGATGTAAAACCTCACGACTGGTCACTAACAGCTTCACCTTAGGGCAGGCCAGGAGGAGCTCGATGAGCAAGGGGGCAGCAGATACGACTTGCTCAAAGTTGTCAAGCACAAGCAGGAGGTGCCTGCTCTGCAAATATCTCTTCAAACGATCGGCTATCGGCTCGCTTGCGTTTTCTTTGAGTTCAAAGGACTGAGCAATGGTGGAGAGCACCAGGTCTGGATCGCGAATCGGCGTGAGGGAAACAAAGTAGACGCCATCAGCGAAGTCATCCAGGAGGTCGATTGCGACCTGTATCGCTAGACGGGTCTTTCCAATACCGGCAGTTCCAACCATACTCAACAGATGCACCTCTGAGCTTCGCAAGAGTGCCTCGGCGGTTATTGCATCTTGCTCACGTCCAATCAGTGAGGTGAGTTGTATGGGGAGGTTGTGTTTTGGTGTTGGTTCGGGTGCCGTGAGTGGTTCTGCTAAGGTGAGCGTGGTTGGAAATGGGATGAGAGTAGTCTGCTGGACAGGCAAAGGATCGCCTCCAGACACTTGCAGAGGCCGCTTTATCGTACCAACAAATGCCGATTCATTGTGTGTGCTTGCCCTTTCAAGGGCTTCTGCGACGGTGTTCAGTCGTTCGAGGGTCAGTTCTCTTGCTTTGCCCAGGTAGGAGGTGTGCAGCTTGCCATGCCGCCGATATGCATACCAATACCAGCCACTAGAAGAACGCTGTTCCTTGCGTGCCGTAAAGACTCTACCTTGTGTCTCAAAGCCAAACGAGTGGTGTTGCTCTAACCAGGCATACCATGCCTCCGACCCAATCGGAATGTCTTCGCTGGCAATGCCCTGACTGGTCAACTGCTGCAGGGAGCCATTGCGTACTGTAGGGATACTTCGTCCCATGTGTCGTAACCCCCCTGCTTACCTCACCAGTTACACAAAAGTTACACAAAAAGCATAACTTCCTGCCCTTTCTTTGTCAATAGCTGGGGGCATTTCCTACATTACTTGTCTTGGGTGTATAAACAAGGCAGGGCGGTCCTCTGAGCGAACGAGAATAGCCATGCTATCCGAGCGTCATCGCCTGACGGACCGAAGGCTCCACGCTCGCTTCAACGCATATGCTGTTGGCGCGCAGGTAATGGGCGAAGTTTTTGGCGGCCACGTGCAGCGCGTCTAGCAGGTCAATCGTGGGCGTCACATCTGGCTCCCACCACCAACGAGTAATCGTCCACTTCCCTCGCTCCAGGCGACTATCCAACCGCGCCACAAAGCGATCTCCATAGAAAACCGGCAGCACATAGTAGCCCCAGCGGCGTTGCGGTTCGGGCTTGTAGACCTCCCAGACGTAATCAAAATCGAACAACTGCATCACGCCGCGCCGGTCCCACAGCAGGCTATCTAGCGGACCCAGAAAAATGACACGTGGCGTGGGGGTGGGTGCTTCCAGCAGTGGCAGCGCGCTCGTTGGCAGATAGGCAGGCCAGCCCTTGGCACCGCTTTCACTTATCTGCACGGGTGTTAGCGTGCCCATCTCTACCAGTTCTTTGAACGCCGGTGCGCGCCGGGCAGTTGGGCCACAGCCAAACCAGATGGCGTATTCTCCAATAGGGCGAATGAGGCCCATAGTCTGGCTGCGCCGAGTCAGCATCCAGCGTGTCGACTCGTCCTCATCCGCCACTTCCGGCGCGTTCAAGTATTCGGGGGGGATGACGCGCTCGGCACGGTCATAGTAATGGCGACCGCCCTGGCGGTGATGGGTCACGATCAGCCCACGATCCCACAGCGCCCGCAAGATATGCTTGATGCGCTTAGGACCATGCCAGGAGCTGCGAGCGGTGAAGTGCGATTGATCTTCAAACTCTAGCGAGGAAAGCGGCCCGCGCGCATCCAGTTCAGCGAGTGCTGCCACCACCGCGTCGGCTTGTTCTTCCAGTAGCAGTGGGGTCCACGTTGCGGCGTGGGCGCGTAGCCACGCGCGCTTCGGCCAGTCGCTCATCGGCACCAAACATGCCATTTTGTCCCATGCGTCATAGACGGCCCTGTCGGTGTAAGCGGTCTTTTGCCAGTCATCTACCTGATAGCCCGGCACTCGCGCCTGCAAGACTAGATCAGGGTTGCGCCCCACTGGGTTGAGCGGGTCATATTGCACCGTGCCCAGGCGCTCAAAAACGCCAGGTACATCGGTTGGGGTAAAGTGATAGGCGGCCAGAAAGCGCCGGGCTTCGGCGCGCGAAAGGGTAAGCATCAGATCGTGTCCTCCATTTCATCCACATTGCTTTGAGTGTATCATCAAAAGAGGACAGTTTACATCCTGTTTGCAGACTTGGCAGTAGTGTTACGTGCAGCGTTATGCCGCGGCACCGAACAGCGCCTTCAATTCAAAGGCGATCGTTTCGTCGCTCGCATCGACTCCCTTATGCCCCAAAAGTGCTGTACAACACGCCCAGATGTAACCACTAGAGCATAGCAATGTATGGTATAATGAGCGGACAGCGGAAATATGTATGCGGTTATTTCGTTGGAATACCTCTTGTATCATAGACACAGCAGAGCAATACATAGCAGCAACGCCAGCAATAATTAGGAGAATGGACTACAATGCAACTACTTGGGAAGCTACTGGGTGATCCCAATAAAAAAGACTTAAAGGCTATTCAGCCGATCATAGATAAAATAAACGCCTTTGAACCGACTATAAAAAAATTGAGTGACGCGGCCCTGGCGGCGAAGACCATCGAGTTTCGCTCGCAACTTTATCTCTATCTAAAGGGCGGCATGGTACTCGAAAATGAGCTGACGAAACTGTTCCGCACTGCCCTTGACGCCGTGGAGACGCAGGCACGCAAATGTACCGATGAGCAATTGCACACCGCCATCACCGAGTATCGTCAAGCACTGGAAATGCGTCGCAACCCTGAACGCTTTCTGCGTGATGCCATGCAAGATACCCTCTCTGAGTGCTTTGAAACGGCCTACGAACGCCTTTCACCAACTTTGAATCAACTACGTATCGCGGCAATCATGGACGCGGCAGAGGCACGTCAGGAATGGCCGGAAGATGCCAGCGACCCTAAGCAAGCCATTATCGCCTTGCTGAAAGAGGTCGAGCCTGTTATCAAGGATATTAATGAGGCAGAACTCGACGCGGCCTTCACCTCTGCTTGGACTGAATTTGAGGAGGCGCGCAGCAAGGCTAGCGACAAAAACGACGGTGCCGACGAACGCTTAGAGAAACTGCTGGACACTATTCTCGTCCAGGTGCAACCGGAGATCGTTGCTTTGAAGGCCGAAGCCATGGATAAGCTGGTTGCGGAGATGGTCAAAAGCCATCGCATTGGCAAAAGCCTGGACGATCTCCTGCCCGAAGCTTTCGCCGTGACGCGTGAAGCGGGGCGGCGCAAGATCGGGATGCGCCACTACGACGTACAGCTCATCGGCGGTATCGTTCTGCACCAGGGTAAAATCGCTGAGATGCGTACCGGTGAAGGTAAGACCCTTGTCGCAACCCTGCCAGTCTACCTCAATGCCTTGACTGGTAAAGGCGTCCATCTCGTCACTGTCAACGATTACCTCGCTAAGCGTGACGCCGAGTGGATGGGCCAGATATACACCTTTTTAGGTTTGACCGTCGGCGTCATTATCAACGCGGTCGATCCGCAGTCTCCCGAACGCCGTGCCGCCTATAATGCCGATATTACCTACGGCACCAACAGTGAATTCGGCTTCGACTATCTGCGCGACAATATGGTGACTTCGCTGGAACAGGCCTCCATGCGTGACCTGAACTTTGCTATCGTTGACGAGGTGGACAACATCCTGATTGACGAGGCGCGTACCCCGTTGATCATCTCCGGTCAGGGCGAAGAATCGACCGATATGTACGTGCAGTTCGCCCGTTGGGCACCACGCCTGAAAGCCGAAACCGACTACACCGTCGAGGAGAAGACGCGTACCGTCATTTTGACCGATGCCGGCATTGATAAACTAGAGCAACTCGCGGGCGTTAAAAACATCTACGATGAAAATAATCTTGATCTGACACGCTATATGGAGAACGCCATCAAGGCGCAGATCATTTTTAAGCGCGACAAAGACTACATCGTGAGGGATGGCGAAGTCCTCATCGTCGATGAGTTCACCGGTCGTCAGATGCCCGGTCGCCGTTATAGCGAGGGCCTACACCAAGCTATCGAGGCCAAAGAGGGTGTCAAAATTCAGCGCGAGAACCATACGCTGGCCACCATCACCTACCAGAATTTCTTTCGCCTCTACAAAAAGCTAGCTGGTATGACCGGTACTGCCCTGACGGAAGCGGAAGAACTCTACAAAATCTATAAGCTCGATGTGGTCGTCATTCCCACGAACAAGCCCATGGTGCGTCAGGACATGCCCGACCTGATCTATCGCACCACCGAGGCCAAATTCAATGCTGTGGTGGAGGAGATCAAGGACTTGCATGAAAAGGGCGTACCAGTGCTCGTTGGTACCACCTCGGTTGAGACTTCGGAATATCTCTCCGCGAAACTTGAGCGACAAGGTGTCGTACACAACGTCCTCAACGCCAAACACCACGCGCGCGAAGCACAAATCGTCGCACAGGCCGGGCGGAGCGGTGCCGTCACCATTGCCACGAACATGGCTGGTCGTGGTACCGACATCGTGCTGGGTGGCAATGCCGATGGCTACTTTGATAGCATCCTGCGCAAACATGCCGAGCAGGTTGACTATATCCGCGATATGCCTGATCGCACAGATGATGAACGGGCAGAGCGCGAAGAAGCCATTCAGCAACATATCGAAAACATGACACAGGCGGAAAAGGACGAGTTACTGCAACAGAAGGTGCGCGAATGTGATAGCGATCACGACCAGGTGATCAAACTGGGTGGTTTGCATATCATCGGTACCGAGCGGCACGAATCGCGCCGTATCGATAACCAGTTACGTGGACGCGCTGGTCGTCAGGGTGACCCCGGTTTGTCACGTTTCTTCCTGGCCCTGGACGACGAGTTGATGCGCCGTTTTGCCGCCGACCGCGTGGCAAAGGTCATGGAGATGGTCGGCATGGAAGAGGATATGCCCCTGGAAAGCGGCATGGTCTCGAAATTCATTGAACAGGCACAAACAAAAGTCGAAGGTTATAACTTCGATATCCGTAAAAATGTCGTCGATTATGACGATGTGATCGCCAAGCAGCGTGAGGTCATCTATGCTGATCGCCGTGCCGTGCTTGAGCGCAATGATATGCACCAACGTGTCCTGGGCATGATACGGGCCGAAGTGAATAGATTCGTCGATGCTTGCATACCCAGCAACGTGGTGACAGAAGAGGCGGAACTCGAGCGGCTCTTGACGCTCCTTGAGTCCTGGGTGCATATACCAGAAGACACCTTGCCAGAGAACATTCATGCCGTTCGCCGCGAAGATTTGCGCGCCAAACTGCTCGATCTGGTGATTAGCCATTACGAGAATCGTGGCGAGGGTCTAGACGACCTGATCAAACAAAATCCTGGTATGGGCATACCCACCATTCGCGATATCGAGCGCACCTATACCTTACAAGTCTTAGACCGTCTATGGATGGATCACATTGACGCTCTGGATGTCATGCGCGCCAGTATCCACTTCCGCTCCATCGGACAGCGCGACCCGCTGACCGAATTCAAGAACGAAGCCTATAGCATGTTCGAGGAATTGAAACTCGCCATCCAACATCACGTCGTCGATCAATTGCTCAAACTGCTACGTGGTGATATCAACATTCGCGTCCAGGCCCCTGTCGCTCCGCAACGGAAAGCTCCGCGCAAATTGCGCACCAACGCCGAAGATATGGCCCGTGCCATCGGTCAAACCAAAAGTGAGGACGTTGTTGAAGAGCGCACGAATGTGAAAGCAGCGCAGGCACGAAAAAACGGCACTGCCAACCAACGCAATAACCAGAGCAACGGCAACGGTCGTCCACCCAACCAACCCGCTCTTGCTCGCCCCACAGCAACCGCAAAGATTGGTCGCAACGATCTGTGCTATTGTGGCAGTGGCAAAAAATACAAGAAATGCCACGGTGCATAATACTTTCCTTCGGCAAGGATCAAACGCACTTGACAGTTTCTCAGCACCAGAACGGTTCAGCTTTGTCATTCTGAGCGAAGCGAAGAATCTTCGTGCCACGCGAGATTCTTCGCTTCGCTCAGAATGACAAACGATTGATAACATTTCAATGATGAAGTGGCGGCAACACCATTGTTGCCGCCACTTCTCGCATATTCATATAACTGAATGCTTATGGTATCCTTCACACATTTAAACGCTATTCCAGGGTTTTTCGCTCGAAACCATGTTACACTTTACATATAACAAATAGAAACAGCGGACAACGTAGTCAAGCTAGTCAATGGTTACACAGGCAATGCGCCGGGAAAGGTGACATCAGGATGAGCGATCAACAGTATATACCAGAAAATAGCGAGAGCAACGGTAAAGGCAAGTATTACTTGAACGGCAGGACCCATTTTGCCACGGAAATGGAAGCAAACTGGAAAGGCAATTTCCGTTGGCAGGGCATACAACGTCCCTATAGTGCGGTAGATGTCGTACGTTTACGTGGCTCTGTGCAAATTGAACATACGCTTGCTCGTCTTGGTGCCGAACGCTTATGGAACCTCTTGCAAAGTGAGCCATATGTGGCTACACTGGGTGCCTTGACTGGCAACCAGGCTATGCAGCAGGTCAAGGCTGGCTTGAAGGCCATTTATCTCAGCGGATGGCAGGTGGCTGCTGACGCCAATCTTGCCGGTCAGATGTATCCCGACCAGAGTCTCTATCCCGCCAACAGTGTACCCCAGGTCGTGCGCCGCATTAATCAAGCCCTACAACGCGCCGATCAGATACAGACCGCCGAAGGCAAAGGCGATACCTACTGGTTCGCTCCTATCGTTGCCGATGCGGAAGCCGGTTTTGGTGGTCCCTTAAACGTCTTCGAGCTGATGAAAGCGATGATTGAGGCTGGTGCCGCCGGTGTCCACTTTGAAGACCAGTTGTCGTCCGAGAAGAAATGCGGTCACATGGGTGGGAAAGTCCTTATTCCAACGCAATCCGCCATCAAACATCTCAATGCGGCTCGCTTAGCTGCCGATGTGATGGGCGTTTCCACGCTCTTGCTCGCTCGTACCGATGCGAACGGCGCGCACCTCATCACCTCTGATATTGACCCGGCAGACCATAAGTTCCTAACCGGCGAGCGCACGCCAGAAGGTTTCTATAAAATGCGCGGCGGGTTAGATGCCGCCATCGCTCGTGGCCTGTCCTATGCTCCCAATTGCGACCTCATCTGGTGCGAAACAGCCGAGCCTAACCTGCAAGAGGCCCAACGTTTCGCCAGTGAGATTCACAAGCAGTTCCCCGGCAAGTTGTTAGCCTACAACTGCTCTCCCTCGTTCAACTGGAAAAAGAAGCTGGATAGCGCAACAATCGCCACCTTCCAACAGGAACTAGGGAAGATGGGTTACAAATTCCAATTCGTGACTCTGGCTGGTTTCCACGCTCTGAACCAGAGCATGTTTGAACTTGCCATGGGCTATCGCGACCAGGGTATGACGGCCTACTCCAAATTGCAAGAGGCCGAGTTCGCTATGGAAGAATTTGGTTATACTGCCACCAAGCATCAGCGCGAAGTCGGAACAGGCTACTTCGACGAAGTGGCCCAGGCCATTTCCAGCGGCACATCCTCGACTACCGCCCTTGCTGGTTCCACCGAAACCGCACAATTTCACTAGGATATCGTGGCTGTGAGGACACAATGCTTTGTGTCCCACATTGCCGTTGAGCCTCCCAGACCTATCCCAGAGTATCCTGGGAATGGGTGTGGGAGGCTCACTTAACGAGATGCTTATGCGATATCTTGGGCAGCAGGATTGGCTTACCATGATGTTTATGTGGTACCCTTTAGGTACTCTGAGATATCCTAAGGTCATGGCACAGTTGCAGTCCCGAAAGGAATATACCTTCAATGACGAACCAAACAATGTATGCACAGGGCATAGAAATCACGGGTCCCATGACACCAGCATATGCCGAAATATTGACACCGGAGGCCATGAGCTTTGTAGCCAAATTGGTGCGCACCTTTGCCGACAGGCGCACAGAGCTTTTGCAGCACCGAGCGCAGCGACAGGCTGCTCTTGACGCGGGCAAACTGCCTGATTTTCTGCCGGAGACCGAGCATATCCGCACCAGCGAGTGGACGATTGCGCCCATTCCACCCGATTTGCAGGATCGGCGCGTCGAGATCACTGGTCCGGTCGAGCGCAAAATGATCATCAACGCGCTGAATTCGGGGGCCAAAGTCTTCATGTCCGATTTTGAAGACTCCCTTTCCCCCACCTGGGATGGCACAATCGAGGGGCAGATCAACCTGCGCGACGCCATCAATCGCACCATCAGCTTTAGCAGTCCCGAGGGGAAGCAGTACACTTTGCAGGAGAAGACCGCCACCTTGCTGGTACGTCCACGCGGCTGGCACCTGTCGGAGAAGCATGTCAAAGTTGATGGGCAGCAGGTCTCGGGTGGCCTCTTCGATTTTGGCCTCTACTTCTTTCACAACGCAAAAACTTTGCTGGCGCATGGCACTGGCCCCTACTTCTACCTGCCCAAGCTGGAGAGTCACCTCGAAGCCCGGCTCTGGAACGATGTCTTTGTGCTGGCAGAGCAGGAACTGGACATTCCCCAGGGCACCATCAAAGCGACGGTGCTGATCGAGACCATCCTGGCCGCCTTTGAGATGGATGAAATCCTCTACGAACTGCGTGAGCATTCGTCCGGCCTGAACTGCGGACGCTGGGACTACATCTTCAGTGCGATCAAAAAGTTTCGCAACTTCCCCAACTTTATCCTGCCTGACCGCGCTCAGGTGACGATGACCACGCACTTTATGCGCTCGTACTCCCTGCTCGCCATCAAAACATGTCACCGTCGTAACGCCCATGCCATCGGCGGCATGGCGGCGCAAATTCCCATCAAGAATGATCCCGCCGCCAATGAGGAAGCTATGGCGCGTGTACATGCCGATAAAAAACGCGAAGCCACCGATGGACACGATGGCACCTGGGTCGCCCATCCCGGCCTCGTAGCCGTGGCGTTGGAAGAATTTGATAAAGTTATGCCACAGCCCAACCAGATTGAGCGCAAGCGCGAAGATGTACACATAACAGCGGCAGACCTTCTAGCCGTCCCCGATGGCACGATTACCGAGGCCGGCTTGCGCACCAACATCAATGTCAGCTTGCAATACATGGAATCCTGGTTGCGCGGTTCCGGCTGTGTGCCGATCAACAACCTGATGGAAGATGCCGCCACCGTCGAGATTTCCAGGGCGCAAATCTGGCAATGGATTCGCCATCCTCGCGGTATCCTCACCGATGGTCGCAAAGTCACCGTTGACCTCTTCCGGGAGATTGAGGCGGAGGAACTACAAACACTGCGCATGATGGTCGGCGAGAAAAACTATGCCGCACGCAAGTTTGAAACAGCCGCCATCATTCTCGACTCGATCATCACCGACGAACAATTCGTCGAATTCCTGACCCTACCCGCCTATCGCTACCTGGCATAAGCATGTGTCACTTCACCGATTGTGAGCAATCCATGGGTGAGTTTCATGTTGGCATGAAAGAGGTGTTCACCGTTCATGCCAACATGAAACTCACCCTACATTTCAAAGTTGACTTTACGTAGTATCGGCATTATATTTAGGCATATATTCCTTTGGGTCATTTTGTCCAAAGAGCAATCTATCCACAGCTATAACCAGGAGAAGACTATGCCCGAATATCGAAAATGGATCACATCGAACCCAAATGTGCTCTTTGGCAAACCCGCCATCAAGGGAACACGTATTTCTGTCGAGCAAATTCTTGATGAGCTAGCCGGAGGAACTACAATTGACGAGATTCTTGAAGCATATCCTCGCCTTACTCACGAAGCCATCTCCGCTGCACTGGCTTTTGCTGCTGATACGCTCCGCGCAGAAGTCACCTATCCCCTCGACCAGGCTGCTTCATGAATATCATTGGTCTCGCTACAGCAAATGGGCAAACAGAACTTTTTAAAGAAAGTCATAAGGCCAGCATTCACCGAAGTAAATGCCGGCCATTTGGTCTCTCCCTACAATTCTCGACTGCGCGTCTTGATAATACCCGTGATGCGTTCGATGAAATCGGCTAGCGGCACCGCTCCCAGATTCTCGTTGGTGCGCAGGCGCACGGCGACCGCTTTGTTGGCCGCCTCCTTATCGCCAACGACCAGCATATAGGGCATCTTCTGCATCTGCGCGTCGCGCACCTTGGCGTTCATGCGCTCGCTACGCGTATCGACTTCGACACGCACTCCAGCCGCTTTGAGCTGCGCCATCACCTCGTTGGCATACTCGTTGTGACGGTCGGCGATAGGGATTACCATCGCTTGCACTGGCGAGAGCCAGACCGGGAAGGCACCGGCAAAGTGCTCGATGATCATCGCCATGAAGCGTTCCGTGGAACCCGTCACAGCGCGGTGAATAATGATTGGGCGGTGTGCCTGACCATCCTCGCCGATATACTCAAGGCCGAAATTCTCTGGCTGGATGAAGTCCAGTTGGATCGTGGCGCACTGCCATTCGCGTCCCAGCGCGTCGCGCACCATAAAGTCCACCTTGGGACCATAGAATGCCGCCTCACCGGGTACGGCCTTGTATTCAATGCCCCGCGTCTCGGCGGCGGCGCGCAATGACTCTTCCGCCTTCTCCCAGACCTCATCGCTACCAACGTAATCCTGCTTGTTCAGGGGATCGCGTAGCGAGAGCGAGATCCAGTAATCTTGCAAGCCATAGGTATTGAAGACTTCCAGCGTCAGGTTCACGGCGCGATCAAATTCTTCCTGCACCTGGTCGGGGCGCAAGAAGACGTGGGCATCGTCCTGCGTCAGGCTGCGTACGCGTGCCAGGCCCGTCAACACGCCCGCTTTCTCGTAGCGGTACAGTGTCGCGAACTCGGCGTAGCGCACAGGTAGCTCGCGATAGCTGTGCATCTGTGACTTATAGAGCGTGATATGATGCGGGCAGTTCATCGGTTTGAGGACGTAGGCATCGTCCTCCGAGAGTTCCTGTTCGCCCTGCATAATCGGGAACATGCTCTCGCGGTACGTATACCAGTGTTTCGACGTCTTGTACAGCTTCACTTTCCCCAGGTGCGCCGTCCAGACGTGTTGGTAGCCGTACTTCTCCTGCGTCTCGCGTACATAGCTCTCCATCTGGTAGCGCAGCGTCTCGCCGCGTGGCAAGAACATCGGCACACCCGCCGGTAGATCATCGCTCAACACAAAAAGTTTGAGTTCGCGTCCCAGCTTGCGATGGTCGCGTTTCTGCGCCTCCTCCAGTCGCCACAGGTACTGGTCGAGATCCTCCTGCGTAAACCAGGCCGTGCCATACAAGCGTTGCAGCATGGGGCGATGCTCGTCCCCGCGCCAATAGGCACCTGCCACGCTCATCAGCTTAAAGGGGCCGATCTCGCTCGTATTCTCCACGTGTGGGCCACGGCACAGGTCCAGAAACGTGTCTTGCTGGTAAATGCCCACCTCGGCGTCCGGCAGGTTCTCGATCAGTTCAACCTTGTACGTCTGCCCCTTCGCCCGGAAGTACTCGAGGGCTTTCTCGCGTGGCCAACGATCCTGGGTAAATGGGTATTTGCCAGCGACGATGCGCGCCATGCGCTGCTCAATGTCGGGCAGGTCATCAGGGGTGAGCGCACGGGGCAATTCAAAATCATAGTAAAAGCCATTCTCAATAGCTGGCCCGATAGCGAGCTTGGCATCAGGGAAAATCTCCTGGACAGCTTCCGCCATCACATGTGCCGCCGAGTGGCGCATGCGCTGGATCGGCGTATAGCTCACCGATTGCAGGATTTCTGCTTCAACCGACATGACAAATCCTCCTCAAAAACAGACAATAAAAAAACCTTTCCATCCCACCCTTGGGACGAAAAGGCAATAACAAACGCTCTTCGTGGTTCCACCCAGCTTCCGCATTTCTCCCCGCGAGTCAATCCTACCTGGCGGTAGAAGCTCACGCGAGCAGAAAAACGCGCTCTACCGACCGCTAACGGGGCCGAACCGTACACATTACTACCTCTGTGCAGGCTCGCGAGGGGTATCGTCCTCTTGCTGGTAGGAGCACTTTCAGCCGCCGGTGCTTCCTCTCTGTCCACCCCTGGGAAGAGACATGTCTCGCGTAAAATGCCATGTATAGTTGTTAAAAGAGAGTTTACCATAGTTTTGGGGGGATGTAAAGGAATTTTTTTCAGTTTGTCAGATGTTAGCTGGATGATAAGCTAGCTCTAATATCACCCCCCATTGGCGCACTTACCCATCATCCGCTACAATATGTAAGAGGACAGATGAGGACAGAGGAAGAGGTTAGTATATTCAAGGAAATCAAGGGTCAAGAACCCAATCGCCTGAAGGCGACGGGCTTGTGTGAACACGTTCTGCTTGACTAGCCTCGGTGCAAACTCCGTTTTGTGGGTCACGATACCTACGGGTGCCTACTCTAGCTCGTAGCTCTATCGCTGGTGATTAAACAGTTCTGATGGGTAGGGACAGTGTTGCCAGCACAACAAGCCCACAAAACATTGGCGAAGAGTACCACACTCCGAAAGGAGGTACACGCCATGTTCGTGTACATTCTCAATAGTCACGGGAACCCACTCATGCCGTGCCAAGCACGCAAAGCACGCCTGCTCTTGAAAGAGGGCAAGGCTAAAGTGATCAAGATGGTTCCCTTTACGCTGCAACTGCGCTATGGCAGTAGTGGGTATACACAGGAGGTGTCACTGGGTATCGATGCTGGAACGCAGCATATTGGTGTGTCGGCTACGACGGAGAAAGCCGTGCTCTTTGAGGCGGAAGTGAACCCGAGACAGGATATTCAGGAGAGACTGGCTACCCGGCGGCAATTTCGCCGAGCCAGACGAAGCCGGAAAACACGGTACCGAAAGGCGCGGTTTCTCAACCGCAAAAAATCAAAGGGATGGGTAGCGCCTTCTATCCAACACAAGGTGGATGCCCACCTGAAAACGATCCAGTTGGTGCATCGGATTGTACCCATTCGCAGAATCACCATTGAGGTGGCTCAGTTTGACCTGCAAAAGATACGCCATCCTGAGATTGAAGGCATGGGCTATCAAGAAGGGCCACAGTTGGGTTTCTGGAATACTCGCGAGTATGTCCTGACAAGAGACGGGCATCTCTGCCAGTGGTGCAAAGGGAAATCGAAGGACAAGATTCTCCATGTGCATCACATCGAGAGTAGGAAAACAGGTGGCAACAGCCCTGACAATCTCATCACGCTGTGTGAGACCTGTCATGATCTACTCCATCGCAGCCATCAGGAGCACCAAATACAGCGCACAGTGAGAGGCTTTCGCGATGCCACGCAGATGGGCATTCTTCGCTGGTGTATCTATGAACAGATCAAAGCGCCGTTTCCGCAGGTGCAACTCACCTATGGGTACCTCACCAAGCACACGCGCATCACCCATCAGCTAGAGAAGTCCCACATCATTGATGCGCGCTGCATCAGTGGACACCCTCTGGCTCAGTCAGATGGAACCGGGTATCTCGTAAAATGGATGCGAAGAAACAACAGACAGATCCATAAAGCAACGATCAGGAAGGGAAACAAGCGGCAACGTAATACCGCTCCCAAGAACGTACAGGGCTTTCGCTTGTTCGACTGCGTCCGGTATCACGGTCAGATCTGTTTTGTCTTTGGAAGAAGAAGTTCAGGCTACTTTGACCTGCGGACTCTCGATGGGACAAAGGTGCATGCCAGTGCCAGTGCCAAGCAATTGAAGAGCGTCCAGAAGGCTAGGGCCTTGTTAATCGAAAGGAGAGGCGGCGTTTCCTCCCTCATGCCATCAAGCATGAGGGTCTCTATGCCGCGTTTTTGATGAAAGTAGTTATCTCCAATGCGATTGGAGCGTCTGATACAACCGGAACCGGAGCATGGCCAGATACCAGTACCCACGAACCGTTGCTCAGAACCTTACGCGAGGCAGCCAGGCGCGCTGCCCAACAACAACAACCCATACTTGCAAGTTTCACATACCCGATAGAATGGGATGACGCGCTGCGCGTCTTTACCGCCGCTAGGCAGGCGGGACTGGGCGAGTGCTTTTTTTGGGAGCGACCAGTAGAGCAAAATACGCTGCTTGGCATCGGCACCGCCGCCACCATCAAAACACAGGGGAACACGCGTTTTACCAATGCAGCTTCTGCCTGGCGTACCCTATTGCATGACGCGGTTGTCACCTACGCCGAAGCGTCGGCATCAACTGCGAGTAGTGGTCCGCTCCTCTTTGGCGGGTTCACCTTTGATCCACTCTCCACGCGTACAGCACTCTGGTCTGACTTCCCTGATGGCTTGCTCATTCTGCCGCGCATGCTGCTGAGTTATCATGCCAAACGGGTAACGCTTACCGTAAACAGATTGATGCAGCCCTCCGACGACAGCGAGCAGTGCGCACATGAAATTGAGACCAGTGCCATGCAACTGCAAGAAGCGTTGGAGCGTATCCCAACGCTGCAAAATGTAGTGATGCCCCTTGTGGGCATCAGGGAACTCCCAGATGTAGTGATGCCCCTTGTGGGCATCAGGGAGCTCCCAAATGTAGTGATGCCCCTTGTGGGCATCAGGCAAATAGAGGCCAGTGTCACGCAACTGCAAGATGTAGTGATGCCCCTTGTGGGCATCAGGCAGCACGAGTTTCGGCCTGCATCCGAGTGGATGGACATGGTAGCCAGCATGGTAGATAGAATACAGCACGGCGAATTTGAAAAGGTAGTGCTTGCACGCGACATCCAGCTCACCTTGCCCGATGCTTCAGAAGCGTTTGATATCAGTAGCACGCTCCAGCGACTGCGTGAGAGTTATCCAACGGCGTATGTGTTTGCCTTACAGCGCGGCGAACGCTTCTTCGTGGGTGCGACCCCTGAGCGGCTCGTTCAGGCGCAGGATGGACAAATACAGACCATGGCACTGGCTGGGTCAGCACGGCGCGGCGCGACCGAAGAAGAGGATACACACATCGGTCAGGAGCTTCTCCAGAGTGAAAAGAATAACCGCGAACATACCATTGTGGTCGCCATGATGCAGGAAGCCCTGAAAAATCATTGCACCCACGTGCGTGTCTCACCCGCGCCACAACTGCTGAAGCTGAAGAATGTGCAGCACCTGAAAACCCCCATTGTTGGTGAACTCAGAGCAGGACGCTGCATTCTTGACATCATGGCAGACCTGCATCCTACCCCTGCTGTCGGCGGTTTCCCGCGTCAAGCAGCCCTCGCGGCGATACGCGACGCTGAGCAAATGGATAGAGGATGGTACGCTGCCCCCCTTGGCTGGATTGGCGCAAGCGGTCATGGGGAGTTCGCCGTCGCGCTGCGTTCTGGACTGATCGATGGCAATAGCGCAAGACTCTTTGCTGGCTGCGGCATCGTTGCCGATTCTGATCCCCAGACCGAGTTTGCCGAGTCTTGTTTGAAATTTCAAGTGATGCTGCGCGCATTGAGCGGCGATAGAGAGTAAAACATGTCAATAGTAGTTACTGAGTCAGAAGACTCACTTGATTCACTGGACCCACTCAATCCAACCTATGCCTACGTTGGTGCGTTTGTCGATGAGCTACAGCGAGCAGGTGTAAGGAACGTGGTAATTTGTCCCGGCTCTCGTTCGACCCAGCTAGCCATGGCCTTTGCCGCGCAACCAGCTATACGCACCTGGATGCATGTCGACGAGCGTTCGGCAGCCTACTTTGGCCTGGGCATGGCCAAACAGTTGCGACAATCAGTGGCATTACTCTGTACCTCGGGAACGGCAGCGGCAAACTTTCTGCCCGCAATTGTCGAGGCAAAATTAACACATGTGCCTTTGCTGGTCCTGACTGCTGATCGCCCCCACGAACTGCGTGAGAACGGTGCGCCACAGAGTATTGATCAAAATCGACTCTATGGCACCTATACCAAGTGGTTTGTCGACCTGGCTCTCCCTGAAGCGACCAATGCAGCCCTGCGCTATATTCGTACTATCGCGGCACGGGCGTCAGCGTTAACTCAGGCTATTCCCGCCGGTCCAGTGCATCTCAATTTTCCTTTCCGCGAACCACTCTTGCCCGAACCTATAGCAGATCAACCCATGCCGCAAGTCGCACAACGCGATGCCATTGCCTGGCGCGGTAGGGCCAACAACGCCCCTTACATCAATGTCCGCAATGCCTCCGCCAGCGCGCCCACAGCGACGACCATTGCACATCTAGTGGAGCAAGTACAGGGCGTACAACGCGGCCTCATCATTGTTGGCCCCATCGATGATCCGGCTTTGGCAGAGCCGCTCGTGCAATTGGCGCAAAAGCTCGGTTATCCTATTCTGGCTGATCCTCTCTCGCAACTGCGCTGCGGCGTGTACGATCAAGCCATGGTATATTCCAGTTACGACGCGTTCTTGCGTATCGACTCATTTATCGCAAGTGCGCAACCAGAGCTGGTGCTGCGCTTTGGGGCTGTACCCACCTCCAAACCGCTACAGCTCTACCTGAAACGCTACGCGTCCTGTCCGCTACTCGTCATCGATGGGTATGAAGGCTGGGAAGAACCGACGCAGCTTGCCGCAGAACTCATTCACGCTACTCCTGCTGCACTCTGCCAGAGTCTCCTCGATGTGCTCAAACAGCCTGCTGAGGTACTACCCACCGCGCAAGCATGGCTCACCAAGTGGCGCGATGCCGATAGAATCACACGGCAGACCATACAAACAGCCATCCAGGATTTCACCGAACCTTTTGAAGGGCGCGTTTTCACCGAGCTTAGCGGTCTGTTACCCGATGATACGACACTTTATGTCGGCAATAGCATGCCAGTGCGCGACCTGGATACCTTCTTCTATAGTACTGATAAGCGCATACACACGATGGGCAATCGTGGCGCAAACGGTATTGACGGTGTCGTCTCCAGTGCTCTGGGCGCAAGCGCGGGACAGCACAAACCAACAATTCTCGTACTGGGCGATCTCTCCTTCTATCACGATCTCAATGGACTGCTTGCCGCCCGTTTACATGGGCTGAACCTCACCATCGTCTTAATCAACAATGATGGAGGGGGTATCTTCTCGTTCCTGCCACAAGCCGCCTATCCAGAGCAATTTGAACAGCTCTTCGGCGTGCCGACGGGGCTAGATTTTCGTCTCGCCGTGCAAATGTATGGTGGTCAGTATCAAAAGGCCGAGCAGTGGGAGCAATTTCGCAAATTCGTGAGCCGGGCAGTGCATAGTGACGGCTTACATGTGATTGAGGTGCAGACTGAACGCGCCAGCAATGTCACCATGCACCGCCAACTCTGGGAGGTAGTCGGTAAGGCCCTCAACGAGCAAGGTACAGGGAATTGAAGATGGGCAGTATGTTTGTGCAGGTTGACGGTGTAAGACTGGGCATTGAACAGCGTGGAGAAGCTCAAAAAAGCGGCCCAACGCTGGTCATGCTGCATGGCTTCACGGGCAGCGCTGTCGGCTGGGGCAGCCACCTTGACACACTGGCGGCCTATGGTTGGCGCGTCATTGCACTTGATTTGCCCGGTCATGGTCAATCTGCTGCACCTGTTGATGCGCGGTATTATACAATGGAATACTGCCAGCACTCTATTCTGGCAGCACTAACAGAACTTGGCGTCAAGCAGGGCGAGGCCGTACTGCTGGGTTATTCGATGGGAGGACGCATAGCACTCTACACAGCATTTTCAGGCTTCTTTCGCGCACTCATCCTGGAGAGCGCCTCGCCTGGTTTGGCAGACCCGGCTGAACGCGCACAACGGCGCAGTAGCGACGAATCACTTGCCGCCAGCATTGAGCGCGATGGCGTACCAGCGTTCATTGAGCATTGGGAAAAGCTGCCACTTTTTGCCAGCCAGTCTGTACTGCCGCTGGAAACGCGAGCGGCACTACATAGACAGCGCTTGCAAAATCGGGCTGATGGCTTGGCGGGCAGCTTACGTGGTGTGGGTACAGGAGTGCAACCCTCCCTTCACGCACAACTGCCGACATTGCACATACCCGTCTTGCTGATTGTCGGCGAGCTCGATACGAAATTCACCGCCATAGCCCGTGCTATGCATCAAGCCCTGCCACAATCCCAACTGCATATTGTCCCAGGTGCTGGTCACGCAGTTCACCTGGAACAACCAGAGGAATTTGCTACCCTTGTCAAAGATTTCAGCCTCGCGCTGATCTCTACATCAGGGTAAATTATGAGTTCGTGCCGAAAATGAAGATACCAATGTAGGGGCCGCACCCTGTCCGGGGGACAGGTAATAACCGCGCCCACCGCCGATTTATCGGCCCGTGCCCACGTCGGATTCGCGCCGATAAATCGGCGGTGGCGGCGATAAATCGCGCCCTACGGATAGTTACATAAATTTCATTATCATATGTCCCAACAGACTAAAAGGAGCAGTATTATGACAGTAGAATGGCAACAAGTCCGCGACTACACGGACATTATTTTTGAAAAAGCCGAGGGCATAGGGAAGATTACCATCAATCGGCCCGAAGTGCGCAATGCCTTCAGGCCAGAAACACTGACGGAATTGATCGATGCCTTCAATGCCTGTCGCGAAGACCCGCAGATTGGCGTGGTCATTCTCACGGGCGCAGGCGACCTGGCGTTCTGTTCCGGCGGCGATCAGCGCGTTCGTGGTCATGGCGGCTACGTTGGCGGCGATGGCGTACCTCGTCTGAATGCGCTTGACTTGCAGAAGGTCATCAAGTATCTGCCCAAGCCAGTCATAGCCATGGTTGCCGGCTATGCCATTGGTGGTGGTCATGTGCTACACCTGCTCTGCGACCTGACGATTGCCGCCGATAATGCCAGATTTGGGCAAACTGGCCCCCGCGTCGGCAGTTTTGATGCTGGTTGGGGTGCGACGTACATGGCGCGTGTCGTTGGCCACAAAAAGGCGCGTGAGATTTGGTATCTCTGTCGCCAGTACACGGCGCAGGAAGCCCTGGATATGGGCTTGGTCAACACCGTCGTGCCGCTAGAACGGCTGGAAGAGGAGACGGTACAATGGGCGAGGGAGATACTTGAGAAAAGCCCCCTCGCGCTGCGCTTCCTGAAAGCGGCTTTCAACGCGGACACCGATGGCCTCGCCGGAATACAAGAACTGGCTGGCGATGCGACCATGCTCTACTACATGACGGAAGAGGGTCAAGAGGGAAAGAATGCATTCCTAGAGAAGCGCAAGCCGGATTTTTCCAAATTCCCACGCTTGCCTTAGGCGTCATGTAGTATGAAAATTGTTGATGTGCAATGGCAAACCTATCGCCTGCCATTTCGCGATAGCTTCAGCACCGCGCATGGCGTGATGGCTGCTCGTGAAGGGATCATTGTACAAATATCGACAGAGCGCGGCATCTCCGGTTTTGGAGAGATAGCACCGCTTTCGACATTTGGTGGAGGAAGCCTTACAGATGCTTGTGCGCTTCTTCCCGCACTTGCTGCGCGTCTGCATGATAAAACGCTTGCTGAGGTCTTGGCACTGGTACTCGCTGAGGGCAATGCGTGTGCAAAGGCGGCTTATGCCATGCTCGCCCCTGTCCTCTGTGGCGTGGAAATCGCCCTGCTCGATGCCATGGGCAAAGCTAAGGGATGTGCGGTCTGTACGTTACTTTCTCCGTCTGGTACTGAACCACGAGCAAGTGTGCCAGTCAACGCCGTTATCGGTGCTTTTGCAGTACCCGTGGCAATGGCGGCTGCGCGAGAGGCGAGGCATAAGGGGTATCGTTGTGTGAAGCTGAAAGTGGGTTTGGGGGGCAGCATCCAGGAAGAGATCGAGCGTATAGCTGCTGTACGTGCTGCCATCGGGCCGACCATGCATCTCCGCCTGGACGCGAACGAAGCATGGAACTTTGCGGAGGCCAGGGCTATCCTCGCGCGCTGTGTTCCTTTCAATATCCAGTATGTTGAGCAGCCCTTGCTGGCACACGACCTTCCAGGTATGCATGCCCTTCGTCAGGCGGTGTCTATCCCACTTGCCGTTGACGAAGCCCTGCACGGCCTCGAAAGCGCGCAACTTGTCCTTGCTCACGAGGCGGCTGATGTGCTTGTTATTAAGCCCCAGCTTAGCGGTGGGCTACGCATTGCGCAACAGATTATCCAGTTAGCAGCAGAGCATGGAGTCAAGAGTGTCATCACCAGTACTATCGAGGCTGGTATTGGCCTGGTCGCTGCCCTACATCTTGCCGCTGCAGCACCTGCTGTAACCCTTGAGTGTGGGCTAGCAACGCTTCACTTGCTGGTTGACGACCTGTTGGTTGATGACCTGCCTGTGCATGATGGTCTGCTTGCCGTGCCAACTGGTGTCGGCCTGGGAGTTGCGCTGGATCGAGCAGCACTCGACCGCTATAGCTTATGAGGTAACGATTGAATACACCTGACATTTTTCTACCCGATTGGCTGACCCGTTGCGCGGAGAATCGACCTGGACACCTGGCTGTACAATGCAACGAGGTACAATGGAGCTTTGCAGAGCTTGATGGTCAGGCGACACGGTTGGCACGACAACTTGCGACTCTAGGCATCCGACCAGGCAACCGTGTGGCCTTGCTAGCTGCCAATGGCTTGCATTACGTGGCCTTCGTTCACGCTCTGACACGGCTGGGGGCCGTTCTGGTGCCGCTCAACGTGCGTCTGACCCTTGCAGAGCTTTGCTGGCAGGTGCGCGATGTGCATGCTGGACTGCTTATCTGTGATGAAAACTATGCCAGTCTGGCCGCTGAGATCAGGCTAACTGTGCCGCAACTATCTCTTGCCACATTGGCAAAGGAGTCGAAAAAAGGTGAAACAGTTTTAAGCGCGCTACCTGAAAACGATGTTCCGCTCCGCACCCTCATAGACCTTAGCGCGCCACAGGCCATACTGTATACCTCCGGCACCACTGGTCAGCCCAAAGGAGCACTCATCACCTATGGCATGCAGTGGTGGAATGCTGTTGGCTCAGCACTCAATCTTGGACACAGCCTCGACGATCGCTGGCTGGCCTGCTTGCCGCTCTATCACATCGGTGGTCTCTCCATCCTGATGCGCAGTGTGATTTACGGTATCAGTGCGCTGGTTCACGAAAAATTTGACCCAACACAGATCAATCGCAGCATCTTGGAGGACAAGATAACTATTATCTCGGTCGTTGCGGTCATGCTGCAACGCATGCTCGCCGATCTCGACACAAGTTGGGGTGGTATAGGCTATCCTGCCGCGTTGCGCTGTGTACTGTTGGGGGGCGGACCTGCTCCTTATGCTCTGCTCGAAGCGTGCGTGCAGCGTGGTGTTCCGGTGGTGCAGACCTATGGTTTGACCGAGTCTGCTTCGCAGGCGGTAACACTTTCAGCGGCGGACGCCGTGGCTAAGCTGGGTTCCGCGGGCCGTCCGCTCCCGGCTGTCCAGTTGCGCATTATGCAGGATGATCGGCAAGCACTTCCTGGTGAGGCAGGTGAGATCTTTCTGCAAGGGCCGACAATTACGCCCGGCTACATTGACAAACCGGAAGCGACAGCCCAGGCATTTCAGGATGGCTGGTTCGCAACTGGCGACATAGGCTATCTCGATAAAGACGGCTATCTTTTCGTCCTTGACCGCCGTGCGGATTTGATTATCTCAGGTGGAGAAAATGTCTACCCCGCCGAGATCGAGTCCATCCTGCAATCGCACCCGGCTGTCAAGGAGGTCGGTGTATGTGGACAATCAGATGCTCAATGGGGGCAGGTGCCGATTGCCTTTGTCGTTCCCCAAACAGGGAGTAAGCTTCGCGCCGAAGAGTTGCTGGCCCATGCAGCACAAAAGCTGGCCCGTTACAAACAGCCACGAGCCATCTACCTTACCGAACAGCTACCCCGTACTTCTTCAGGCAAGCTTTTACGCCGCGAACTGCCACGCTTGCTAGCAACACCAGAGAGCTAGCAGAGCTATTGGACCCTCAACTTTTTCTATCCTTAGAGAAGGATGTGCTACCAGAAAAAAATATAAGATTGACAATCACCCAAGAAAAGAATAAGATTGTGGGAAAGCACCACAGTATAATATCAACAATTATAAGGAGAGACGAGTTCGTGAATCTACTAATATCTAATTGGATAGTAGGAGAGCAATGACTCTAGAACATATGGTTAACGATGACTTTTGGGCAGAAGTAACAAAAGAACGTGCTGATACAGATCTATCAACTGATACCGCCCAATCTCAATTCATTGAACATAAAAATATGGTCTATCCAATACTGCCATCAACTATTCCACAGACTAGTCTTTCCGCACCGATTATATTTGCAGATATTTGGGGAGAAGAGGTTGAAGAAGTTACAGTTACAGCAATCCCTAATACTATAGATCAGCATTTAAATATTGAACCATTGAATGAATGGTATAAATATGAACGAGACTTTGAACCAACCCTTATATATGAGTCTAGAAATGAAACCTCAACAGAAGCATTGTCAGTTAAAACCGAGAAAACCTCTGGCTTTCTACAAGAATTTGAAAATAGCGTTATTTTACCTGCCTTCGATGAAGAGGCTGAGCCAGACTTTTTGCTAGATGATTTCGAACTTCTAGACATTGATGTAGAACTTGCAAAGCTTGCCGAAGATGAAGCACTTCTTTTACAAGACCAAAAGCATTTACCGGGAGTAATCATTGGACATGGAAATGTTTCAGGTTGGATGGGACATAATAGTCTCTTTTACATCGACTGGAACTATGGTGAAGAAGCAGAGCAAGAAGCTCTTTTACGCTTAGGGTACACCGATATCGAACTTCGTCCAGCCACTCGTGCATTCATAATTCAGGCGGCTCGTGCATGTCACCTACCTCGTCGTCAAGAACTGGAGATCACAAGAGAGTTGGCGCACCTCCGTTTACTTTTAGCTCAGCTACCTCAATGCAAAGATGCTGAAGATGCCACTTACATAGAGGAACGGGAAATACTAATTGCGGAGGAGCGTGCAGTACTTATTGCGAAAATCGTTGACTTGGAACAAACCCTTGTTTATAAAATGCAATGGGTAGCAGTGAAAAAAGCTGTTCATTTTTTGGGCCAAGGGATTGAACTAGACGACCTCATTCAATATGGCATGCTGGGCGTTATTGCCGGGGTGAAGCACTTTGATATCAACAAAAATGCCCGCTTAATAGTTGCAATTAACTGGTGGGTGTTCCAGTCACTTAATAGAGCGGTCGCAGAAAACGTGCATTTGATACGTCTCCCAATTTATCTTGTTGAACTACTTCAAAGTATAAAGAAACAACATACAGCATTACAAATGTCGTTAGGGCGTCTTCCACGTATAGAAGAGCTAGCAGCAACTATGCAACTATCTGAGGTTCGTGTGAAAGAACTTTTAGGCTTTAATCATAAAATAATTTCACTAGATAATTATAAACATGCGGAATTAGTGAACGAAGGCTATTCCTTTATGCCAATAGAGGAAGGAGTTGCAAAAAATGAAGATACCTTCAACGACGAAACGGATATTTTTGATAGCAAACAAATTGTAGACGATTTACTAAAATTCCTGACTTTAAGGGAAAGGCAAGTCATTAGTTTGCGCTTCGGACTTGATAATGATGAGGAAAAAACGCTCGAAGAAGTGGGAAAAATTTTAGGTGTTACGCGTGAGCGTATTAGGCAAATTGCAGATAAAGCCTTGAAAAAAATCAGAGGAAATTATCATCTAATAAAGAGAATGGCTATCGATGCTCAAGCAACACAGCAAAAGGCTAAAAAAATTACGCCGCAAACCTCCTCCACCTCTGTACCAGAAAAAACTGTTCAAATCAACAAAAATAGGTCTGCCAATGCAGTTACAGTAGCAGAAGATGAGCGGGTTCAAAAAAGTATCACCAAAGTGAATGGACACACCTTTGAGAAGATTACGTTCAGGCGTGGTTTTTTACTCAGGAAAATTCATGATAACAAAAATTCTGTACCTGAAGCAGCAACTCAGAAACCCACAATTGATAGAGGAGAACAAAAATTGCAAGCAAAAATTCAAAGGGTAAGAAAAAATTTAGGTTCATGACATTAGATTTTTTTGCGTCGATGACGGCTGCGCCAAGTGACTTTCGTAAAATAGAAAGTCTTTTGAATAGTGCGCAACCAAGTAGTGATCCATTGGCTCATGTTCTTACTACACCTCTATTTATGGGTAAAGAAGCACTTGGTTTTGTACAACGTTTTCAGGAAGAGAGGGGGAGTGAGATTTGCTTTGATAGTGCAGGCTATTATGTCCAGGTAGGGAAAATCGGCTATCACGAACTGTATATGAAGCTGCTTAACTGCTATCGGGCAAATCGTTGGGCTGATCGCTACGTTCTACCAGACTACGTACCTCTCTCGAGCGACACCGATGAGCAAGTTGCGGAAAAAGTACGCGAAACAGTCTATTACTCTTCACTTTTTTTTTCGGAAATGCCAGATGAGCTGAAACCGAGAGCAATGCCCGTAGTGCATGGTCGAACGAAAGCGCACGTCGAATACTGTTTAGAGCATTATTTAAAGCTTGGCGTTGAATGGGTTGGCTTTGGCAGTTTTGGCACCTTTGGCAAAAATAACGAAACGAATCTGGCGACACAATCAGCAGTTGAAAATGCGCGGCTCGTTGTACATATTGCCAATAACCATGGTTTGAAAGTGCATCTTTTTGGAATAGGTGCTCCTGCTCTTGCTGGTATGTTATACAGCACTGGTGCAGCTTCGTTTGACTCAGCCTCTTGGTTTAAGGCGGCCGGCTTTGGACAGGTACATATGCCTTTAATGCGAAGTTATAATATTACTTATAACAATGGCCTGTCACAACTACAGCAAGGTATTACATGGGAACATTTTACTCGACTTAAGCAGATTACAGAGCACGAATGCATCTTTTGTGCCGACTATCATACGTTATCAAGCCATAAAATGCATCGGGTCATACATAATCTTTTAGTAATTAACGAGTCGGTGAATATGCTCAATACAGGCCAATTTGAACGTGCGAGAGCCATATACGAGCAAGGCTCAATAAAATATAAGGAAGAGTACAAACAATGGCTACCATTACCAATAGGATAGTTTTTCACTTTCCTGTAGCTGCCAGCTCTACAAAGATACCGATATTATTGCGTGTCTTACAATATGCGGATTCTCCACTACCAAACGCCAGCACCTTAGATCAGATGGCTTTAGAGCAAAGTGCGGACATAAATCGCTTCGATGAGGCTCGCATATTAGCTGAAAATCTTTTAGGTTTAATACATACTACTAAGGCTGGGTTAGCGTTAACTTCTCGCGCTCAAGTCATCCTCAAAAAGCGGGAGTCAATACAATATGATCTTCTTCATTATATATTTTATGCGGCATGGAACGAAGAAGAGCCAATGAAAGACACACGTTCCTGGTTTTATCGTGCTATTTGTGATAATCTCTGGAGCATGCAAGAGGTTGTGCTCAATAGGGAGATGCGCCAAACCTTCACACAACAACTCAGTAATCAGATTACAGAGGATTTCCAATTTGTACCAGATATTTCAAAGGTATCAATTGGTATTCAGACAATGTATAATGGACCCATAGAAAGAGACCAAAAAAAGAGGCCGGGTAAGATACACTGAACGTATGAAAAAACACTATACAGCAAGCTTTAAAGCTCAGGTAGTCCAAGAACTGCTCAAAGAAGAAAAAACGATAGCCCAGATTG
>JBBQXY010000069.1:0-27692 GCA_038209195.1 Ktedonobacterales bacterium
TTCATGCAGACTTTCTAGTTTTTATTCGGGCTTCTTGCTTATTTCATTATCGAGCGATTCCGTTGTGACGCGAATAGCGTAATAGTTGCTCGCTGCAATACAACAAGGCGTATTGACTATATCATATACGAGTGCATAGGCACAATCCACCAAAACGCCAGTTATGCAATATCTTTGACTGTCCAACCAGTACATACAGTAGGTCTGAACCATTCTTCCTGCTCCAGACTTGCCAGCAATTGCAACAATTGTTGGCGTTCACCAGGGAATAAATCTGTCACAAGTACAGGCGCAAGAGCATCCATACTTAGTTTTTCCCTTCGTCCGATTATTAGAACGTTGTAACTGCTGCAACCACAGCAATGCGAGAGAGAAGCTCCCTCGCATCACACATGAGCATTTAACCGGGCAGCTTGGTAATTTCGTGTATGAGCTCTTGCCCATGGCTGCTGCCACTGTGCAAGAGCAGACTTGCCACCAGTCCCGTCCAGCCAGTCTGGTGGCTGGCACCAATACCCGCCCCATTGTCGCCATGGAAGTACTCGTAGAATAGGATCAGGTCGCGCCAATGAGGATCGCGCTGGAATTTCTCGACGCCTCCGTTAACGGGCCTGCGTCCAGATTCGTCACGCAGGAAAATGGTGGTCAGGCGCCGAGATAGTTCTGTAGCGATCTCTTCCAGGTTCAACATCGTACCCGAACCGGTGGGAAACTCCATTTTGAATGTGTCCCCATAAAAGTGATAAAACGTTTGTAACGATTCGATAATCAGATAATTGAGCGGGAACCAGATCGGGCCGCGCCAGTTTGAGTTGCCACCAAACAGGCCAGAGGTTGATTCTGCTGGTTCGTAATCGACGGTGTGCAGAACACCACTCATCTCAATGGTGAAGGGATGCTCAAGGTGGTAGCGCGAGAGCGCACGTAGCCCATACTCAGAGAGAAATTCCGCTTCATCGAGCATGACTTTGAGGATGCGTGGCAACTTGTGATGATTGACGATAGCCAGCAAGAAATGTTTGTTGTGGTCGGGTTCGTCCATTTGCTCGACATGCTCGCCAATATCTGCCCAATTGTTCATGAACCACTGCATACGCCGCTGGAAGCTTGGCAGCGTATTGATCAGTTCCGACTCCAAGATGGTAATAGCGAAGAGCGGAATTAGGCCGACCATTGAACGTACCTTGAGGGGAATGTGTATCGTGTGGTCGCGATGGAGAATATCGTAGTAGAACCCATCTTCGTCATTCCATAGCTCAATGCCTTCGGGTGCTAGGTCATTCATGGCATGAGCAATGTACACAAAATGCTCGAAGAATTTGCTGGCAATATCGCTGTACGCAACGTCTTCCCGGGCCAATTCCAAGGCGATGGTCAGCATGTTCAGGCAATACATGCCCATCCAACTGGTGCCATCGGATTGCTCCAAATGGCTGCCATCGGGTAGAGGCATATTGCGATCAAAAACGCCGATATTGTCCAAGCCGAGAAAGCCCCCTTGGAAGACATTCTGACCCTCGAAGTCCTTGCGGTTCACCCACCAGGTGAAATTGAGCAGCAATTTTTGGAAGACCTTTTCCAGGAAATCGCGATCACCTTTGCCAGTCAGTTGTTGTTCTATCTTGTAGACATGATACGCCCCCCAGGCATGGACAGGTGGGTTTACGTCGCCAAAGGCCCATTCATAGGCTGGGATCTGGCCGTTTGGGTGCATATACCATTCACGCAGGAGCAAAATCAATTGTTCTTTGGCGAACTCAGCATCAATATAGGCGAAAGCGACACAGTGGAAGGCCAGGTCCCAGGCCGCGTACCACGGATATTCCCAGGTGTCCGGCATTGACATGATGTCGTCGTTGAAAAGATGTGTCCAATCATGGTTGCGCCCACTGAGCCGTTGTGGCGGTGGCGGTGGTTGTGTTGTATCACCTGCCAACCAGGTTTTTACATCGTAATAGTAGAACTGCTTGCTCCACAACAAACCTGCAAAAGCCTGTCGTTGTACCGCCTTCGCATCGTCGGAGATGCTGTCTGGAATGACCGTCGCATAAAAATCATCGGCCTCTTTCTGGCGTTGCACGATGACTTCGCCAAATGATTCATCGAACGGCAGAAGGTCTGCTGGGGGACGATCACTGAGGCGCAGTTGTACCTGTTGTGTTTCGCCAGGTGCGAGCGTCAAATGGTAATGTACCGCCACCTTTGTGCCTTGTCCAGCCGGGTTGATAGCATCGCGCTTGCCATGCACAATATAGTCGTTGATACTATCTTTGACGTAAGGATTTATGTTTGGAACGCCATAAAGCCGCTCAGTATTGGTCTCATTCTCGGTAAAGAGGAATTCAGGTTGTCCAGCGCAGTAGAGCCAGCGCGGCCCATCAAAGCTACTGAGCTTGTTTCCGTCCGGGTTCGTCTGCACAACGCGGTAATTGAGTGAGGCGTGGGCTGGCATATAGTTTTGCAGTAGTGGACGAGGGGTATTGGGTGTCCACGACCAGGTATTACGGAACCAGAGTGTTGGCAATAGCTCAAGCGTCGCTTCCTCTGGCCCACGATTGCTGACGGTGTAACGAATGTAGATATCTTCCGGTGCAGCTTTGGCATACTCAACAAATACATCGAAATAGCGATCCTGATCAAAAATACCCGTATCGATTAATTCATATTCAGGGTCAATGCGGGTTCGGCGTCGATTTTCGGCGAGCAATTGGCTATAGGGATAGGCTGCCTGAGGGTATTTATACAGGTATTTCATGTAGCTGTGCGTCGGGGTATTGTCCAGGTAGTAATAATATTCTTTGCAATCTTCTCCGTGATTGCCCTCTTCGCCCGTGAGGCCAAAGAGCCGCTCTTTCACGATGGCATCTTGACCGTTCCAGAGCACCATCGCCAAACAGAGTTGCTGGTGGCGGTCACAAATACCTGCCAAGCCATCTTCTCCCCAGCGGAATGCCTTTGAACGCGCCTGGTCGTGCGTAAAGTAGTCCCACGCTGTCCCATCGGGGCTGTAGTCCTCCCGCACCGTACCCCAGGCCCGTTCACTGATATATGGTCCCCAACGTTTCCAGTAGACTTGTCTCGCGTTTGTTTGTTGTAATCTCTCTTGTTCAGGTGTCATGTAGCTTGTTCCTTAAGATAGAAACGCATTCTGAGAAATCTCCTTTTTATGGGTGTACATAAAAAAATTGCTCGGCACTGAAAGTCAGTAGATCAGCAAAATGTAATACGGAGATATCAGGAGTAAAGTTGGCGACCTTCTGCCGAGAATATTTCCCTTGCTGCACGAAAACGGTGGTCAGACGCTCTCCCAGTAGGGCTTTGGCATCGGCGAGAATATCTGGCTTATCGTCAATCATGGCATAGTGGTCGGCGGGATAGGTTGTCATGACTTCGTCCAGGTGCTGTTGCTTGTGAATGTAGATGAGTACCCGTCCCTCGGTGGCATTGGCTAGATTGCTACTGAAAATCTTCTCCGCTTGGAAAAACTCATCTCCATCGGAGACAATAACGGTCAAGCCCAAGGTGCGAAGATGCTGCTGTGTTTCCAGCGTATGAGGGTAGAGGTTCTGGAAAAAAGGGTAGTTGTCAAAAATGGATTTGACATGCGCAAACGTAAGTTCGTCCATCTCTGTGAGCGGAGTTTGCTCACGTAATCGTGCCAGTGAAAGTGGAATATTCACCACGCTTGCTTCTTCGCGTACCTGCTCATAGATTTCCCAGAAGCGAGCCGCCAATGCAGGGCCTAACTCTGCCTGGATATGAGCATCAAAGTTGGCTTTCACCTCGTCATTGGCAATCAAAGTGTTGTCTACATCGATCATAAATACCAGCGTAGGCATAGGCTACAGTTTCCCTTTCTTATTATTGCATGGAATACCTGGCTCTGATACATGAGCCCTGGCCAGAATTCCACTTCTGAGGCCCTCTCAATAGTGTGCTGTAATCTTACATGAATATTACTGCCACTTAGACTATATTGTACAGCATTACCCCGGAGGTTAGTCAGAGCTTGCTTACTATACTCTTCATCATAACATGTTGTCAGTGTACTTTGTGTGGCAATTCCTACCAAGATCAGAGCAATTTTGTAGTCTTGCACTTGGGAAAAACTGTGGTAATATTTTGGTGTAGTATAGTAGGTTGCCTTGCTCATAATCGCTAGCAACTACCGTCAAATGCTTGTTCTGCAAACAATGAGAAGTGATTCGTTGAAATGAAAGTGATCTTACGTAGCAAAGACTTTGTTAGTGTAGAAGGGCTGGGCTATGGTTTTAACAATCGGCGTCCTGCCGTCCAAGCGTGGCATTTTCTGGGTAGGGTGCAGCATAAAAAGTGGGAGGGCTGGTATGAATGCCATTGGGATGGCCCAGAATTACTTTGGGTGGTGCATGGCGACGAACGCCTCTTTGGATTAGCGGCGGCATTGAAATCAAAAGGCTTCGCTATTGAAGTCAAGCAAGATAAAGAAGAATAAATATGGAGCCACAGAACGACAAAAAACGCATCATTCTGCTTATGACACCAGCGACCTACCGGGCGGGAGCATTCTTAAGTGCGGCCAGGCGTCTGAATCTTGAAGTTGTCGTCGGTATTGATCTGCCAGAGACACTAGCTGAATACTGGCATGTTCCTCTAGGGGTTGATTTCGCTGATACAGCGTCGTCTGTGCGCACCATTGTCGAATATGCGCGGCAGCATCCCGTGACGGCTATTCTCTCCGTGGACGACAGTGCCAGTGAACTGGCTGCCTTGGCCAGCGCTGCCTTGGGATTGGCGCATAACTCCCCGGAAGCAGCGGAAGCGGCCCGTGACAAACTGCGCATGCGTACACTCATGTCGCAGGGGGGCGCACCATGCCCCATCTTCCGACCTTTTCCTTTGGATGCAGACCCCACGTTCGTGGCTACGCAAGTGAGCTTTCCCTGCGTGGTGAAACCGCTGCGCCTCTCTGGTAGTCGAGGCGTGATCCGTGCCAATAATCCCGCCGAGTTCGTGGCTGCTTTCAACCGTCTCAAGCACTTCTTGCTTGCCGAAGGCTATACAGCGCAAGATTCTCTGCTGGTCGAAGATTTCATTCCAGGCTTTGAAGTCGCGCTCGAAGGTATCCTCACCCACGGTGTCTTAAAAGTTCTCACTCTGTTTGATAAGCCAGACCCACTGGATGGCCCCTTTTTTGAGGAGACAATCTATGTCACCCCTTCGTGCTTATCTGCTGCAGTGCAGGACAGGATAGCGCGCTGTGTCACCATCGCGGCGGCCTCTCTCGCGCTGCGTGAAGGTCCTGTTCACGCTGAACTGCGTGTCAATGAGCAAGGGCCATGGATGTTAGAGATTGCTGGACGCTCTATCGGCGGTCTCTGCTCCACTGTACTTGAGTTTGGCTCCGGCATGTGCCTGGAAGAATTGATTCTGCGCCACGCTATCGGGCAAGAGATTGCCGCTATTGAGCGCGAAGGACACGCGGCTGGCGTGATGATGATCCCCATTCCATCAGGTGGAGTGCTCAAAGCCGTGCATGGCGTGGATGAGGCGAGGGCTGTGCCATTGATTACTGGTGTAGAGATTACCGCTAAACTGCATCATCAACTTGTGCCATTACCAGAAGGAGCAAGTTACCTGGGCTTTATCTTTGCACGGGGTGATACCGCCATTGCAGTGGAAGAGGCTATACGCCAGGCCCACGCACGATTGCGCTTCGATATTCGACGCGAGATACCTGTGTTGAGAAGCCTCGTTTCTGCCTAACCTCAGAGCATATAAAGCGCAAGCGATTTATCCTATAGGGCTTGACAGAATCGCTGTATACCACTACTCTTAATCTTGTCCTTACAGGTGAAATACAGGTGTCACCTTTGCTTTCCACCCCTGGACAGCAAGTAAAACATCGACTTCCACATGTGTTCGCATGAGGCTACATGGGGCGACTTATTCATCTCATCTAGCTGACAACAAGTACAACCTTTATTTTTCGAGGGAGGTGGCATTTCTATGAAACCACCGCGTTTTCAGTATTGTGCTCCCGACATGTTGGACGAGGCTCTTGCTCTACTTGATCGTTATGGTGAAGATGTCAAGGTGTTAGCCGGGGGACAGAGTCTCATTCCTCTCCTCAACATGCGCCTGGCTGGCCCAGATTATCTCCTCGACATTAACCACCTCTCAGAACTGAACTATATTGAGCCGGAGGATGGCTATCTCGCGATTGGCGCAACAGTCCGACAACGGCAGCTTGAACGATCAGCACTGGTTTTGGAACAGCATCCTCTGCTCAATGACGTGGTGCAGCATATTGGTCATATGCAAATACGCAATCGCGGCACGGTTGTTGGGAGCATTGCCCACGCCGACCCGGCAGCAGAATTGCCAGCCCTCTTAACCTGTTTGGGCGGCGAGGCAGTGGCGCAGAGCATCCATGGTGAACGAGTGATGAAGGCCGAAGAATTTTTTACTGGCTATCTCTCGACGGCCCTGGAACCGACAGAGATGCTGACCGAGGTGCGCTTTCCCTGGATCCCACCACAAGCTGGCTGGGCCTTCATGGAGTTTGCCCGTCGCTCTGGTGATTACGCCTTAGTGGGTGCAGCCGCTGTAATCACTCCTTCGCTGGATGACCATTGTTATGAGGCGCGAGTTGCTTACCTTGGCATTGCTGGCAATCCCATTCGTTCACATGTCATCGAGAGTATCCTCGTTGGCTCCACGCTCGATGATAAGACGCTCAATGACGCTGCTGAGGTGGCACGCACGCTGGTGAGCGACGATATGCAAGATGTCCATGCCACCGTCGATTATAGACGCGCACTGGCGGCAGAATTAACGAAACGTGTGGTAAAAGTCGCCTGGGAGCGGCGTAAGCATTAGCTAGAAAGAGTAGGCACGATGCAAGAGCAAGACGCAATACCCACCTTCAGCGAAACACGCCTCATCTCTGCGACCGTCAATGGTCATCGTTATGAACAGCAAGTGCCTGTGCGTATGCTGCTCTCTGATTTTCTACGCCATGAACTCCATTTAACCGGCACGCATGTCGGCTGCGAACATGGCGTCTGTGGCTGTTGTACCGTGCTGCTCAACGGAGAGGCTGTTCGCTCCTGCCTTATGCTAGCGGTACAAGTGGATGGCATGGTTCTGACGACTATTGAAGGGATGGCAGGCATCAATAGCGAACTGCACCCCATACAACAGGCCTTTAAGGAAAAACATGGTCTGCAATGTGGCTTCTGTACACCTGGCATCATCATGACCGTCCACGCGATGCTGCATGAGCACCCCCATCCTACTGAAGCAGAGATACGGCATGAACTTTCCGGTAATCTTTGCCGTTGTACAGGCTATCAAAATATCGTTGAAGCGGTTAAGCTCGCGGCTGAACGTCTCAGTACACAGCAAATGGAGGTGGAGTGATGGCAACACGTTGGTTTGGTGCGCCAGTGCAACGCTCGGAGGACCCACGCCTCCTGCGTGGCAAAGGCACCTATGTCGATGATATTGATCTACCGAATACGCTGCACGCTGCCGTCTTGCGCAGCACACATGCCCATGCACGAATTCTCAGTATCGACGCTACGGCTGCCCGTGAGTTGCTGGGAGTGCATCTCGTACTGACTGCCACAGACCTGGGTGCAGTCCTTGAGCCATCACCTTTGCTGGTGCCCCATCAAGCCCTGACGCAGCCACGTACACAACTCCCTCTCGCGCGAGATGAAGTGCATTATGTCGGTCAAGCTGTCGCATTTGTCGTCGCAGAAAGTCGCTACATCGCGGAAGACGCGCTGGAATTGATCGATGTCGAGTATGAACTCCTACCCGTTGTCCATAGCCTGGAAGTTGCCTCTGCTGAGGACGCTCCTCTCGTTCATGCTGATGTTCCCGGCAATGTCGCGGCCCACTTAGTACAGACCGTTGGCGATCCTGACGCCACCTTTGCCACTGCACCCCATGTCATTCATGAGTCGTTTTCTATCGAGCGTGGTAGTGCCATGCCGATGGAATGTCGAGGTATCCTGGCGCGCTGGGAAGCCCACGAAGGCATGTTAACCTGCTGGATATCAACACAAGGCCCTCTCCCCATTCGTAATGGCTTGGCCGCTATTTTTCACCTGCCGGAACACAAGGTACGTGTGATCGCACCCGACGTTGGCGGCGGGTTTGGCACTAAAATCATGATGTTCTATCCCGAAGAAATCTTGACGCCCTTTGCCGCGATCCAACTGGGTAGACCAGTGAAGTGGATTGAGGATAGGCGTGAGCATTTCATCTCTGCCAATCAAGAGCGCGGTCAATTGCACGAAGTGGACTATGCCTTTGACGATCAAGGCGTTTTGTTAGCAGTTCGTGATACCTTCCAGCACGATACGGGAGCGTATACCCCCTATGGTATCATCGTTCCCATTATTAGCGCGTGTAGTTTGCCTGGTCCATACCGATTGCGCCACTATTACAGCGAATTTACCGTTCTGTATACCAACAAGGTTCCCGTCAGTCCGTATCGTGGTGCCGGCCGACCCCAGGCAGTCTTTGTCATGGAGCGCATCATGGATCGCATAGCCAGCGAATTGCAAATGGATAGGCTGGCAGTGCGTTCGCGTAATTTTATTCAGCCAGACGAGTTTCCCTGGGATGTTGGTCTGGTTTATCAAGATGGTGGTCCCACAAAGTACGATAGTGGGAACTACCAGGCGGGGCTCGACAAACTCAAAGTCATGCTGGATTATGATAATTTTCCCGCTCGGCAGGCCGAAGCACGTCAACAGGGGAAATATCTGGGCTTGGGGGTGGCCTACTATGTCGAGGGCACATCCATTGGCCCATACGAGGGGGCAACTGTCCGGGTCGAGTCGGATGGTCGGATATTTGCCGCGACAGGAGTTACATCGCAAGGGCAGAGCCACGCGACGACATTCGCACAGATTGTGGCCGATCAGCTTGGTGTGAACCCGCAAGATGTGCTTTTAACCGAAGGTGACACCGGCGCATTTAACTGGGGCGTTGGCACGTTTGCCAGCCGAGCTGGTACCGTGGCTGGTACGGCAATGCACATGGCTGCTGTGAAAGTGCGCGAGAAGACCAAACAAGTCACCGCCGAACTCTTTGAGGCCGCTCCAGAAGATATAGAATTGCTGAATGGCACTGTCTTTGTCAAGGATGCCCCACAGCGTTCGCTTACCTTGGGTCAGGTGGCTATCTCTGCCAACCCATTGCGCTATTCCTATGGTGAGAATGCGCGCAAACTGCTATCGATGAAATTAGCCGGGGCGCGACCGGGTCCCGCGCTACCCGTTGAGCGCGGGACACCTGGGCTAGAGGCCACCGAGTTTTATAGTCCACCGCACGCGAGCTTCGCCAGTGGGGTGCATGGAGCTATCATCGAGGTTGATCTAACAACTGGTATGGTTACGTTTGTTCAATATGCTGCGGTACATGATTGTGGGCGATTGATCAATCCAATGGTGGTAGAGGGGCAGGTACATGGCGGCGTGGCTCAGGGCATAGGCGGAGCCTTCTTTGAACGGTTGGTGTACAATGAAGAAGGACAGCTCATCAATGCTAGCTTTATGGATTATCTCTTGCCGACGGCGGCGGAAATTCCCGCCATTGCTGTTGATCATGTGGAGACACCTTCTCCGCTCAGCCCGTTGGGGATGAAAGGAGCCGGTGAAGCTGGTGTTATTCCGGTACCTGCGCTCTTCGCGGCGGCAATTGATGATGCTCTTGCCCCGTTCGGTGTGCGTATTCTTGAAATGCCACTCCATCCATGTAGGGTATATGAGTTACTGAAGCAAGCATCGAACGTGTAGAATTATAGAGGGTTTGCTATGTTGCAGTGGTTATTATACGTCCAAATATACTATGTAAGTAGACAAGCAAGTAGCATTATGGGATACTCATCGAAAAGAGTCATTTAACGTTATCGGAGGTATGTTTATGTCCTCGAATTATCCACCCTTTGGCAACGCGCCTGCCCGGCCTTGCCAACGATGTGGAAATGCGCTCCCCCCGAACGAGGCACGTTGTGCAAATTGTGGCTGGATGAACACCTCATCCCAGCCGAATAACGTTGTTGCGCAACCTTCCTCTGGTGCGGCCTGGGGTGGACCCGCTCCACAACCATTGTTTGGTTCAGGCCAACAGGAGGGGCAACTATGGGGGCAACCTCCCTCGGTACAGCCAGTACAAAATAACCCTTTTACTAATTCCGCCGTCTCGCAACAATCTTTTAGCTCACCCAATCAGCCATACTCGCATCCCAACTCTATGTATAGATCACCTGAACAACAGTCACCCACAACGAATCCTTACTTGGGAGCAGGAGGCCCGTCAACAGGTACAAATGGGTTTGGTAGCTCTCCCTCACAACCGCCGTTGTATGCCCAACAATCTCCATCGCCCACTACTGGTACATTTCAAAATAATGCTACCAATGGTTTCGCATCTTCTCAACCATTGCAAAAGGGATTTTTGCCTAATAACGCACTGGGTTTTTCAGCATCTGGTTTTGGGCAACAGCCACAATTGCCACAACAGCCGACCACTGGGAACTTCACTACACCGTCGAATATGAATAGTTTTCAGGCTGCTGGCTTTACTCAGTCTGCTCCTCCCAACGGTTTGCCACAGCAAAAACCTGTACTGCCACCCGAGCGGAAACGTGGGCCAAAGGTTGGTGTAATTATTGCTATTATCGTACTCCTCGTACTGGTGATAGGCGGTGGCATTGGCGGCTATTACTTTGTGAAGCACAATGCTGCTGCTACCGTACAGGTCACTCCCACTGTTGCGCCAACACCAACACCTACGGGGAATGCTTTATTTAGTGATACCTTCGCGAATAATAATAAAGGCTGGGATCTGACTACCAAAACAGGCGAGTTTTCCGTCAAAGTTGGCGGTGGCTCCATGGCGTTAGAGGATGATAATAACAAGCTCCTGTGGGAATTAGTTCCTGGTGGGAAAACTTTTAGCGATTTCTATATGACCGTTGATGCCACCCTTTCCAAAGGTACCCAGAGCAATGGTTATGGTATCTACATTCGCGGCTCATCGGCCCAGACCATTGATATCGCGACGTATTATCGTTTCGAGATTTATGGCGATGGCACCTTTGCCATATTTAAGGGTACTGTTGATGCAAACGGTGTATCTAATAGTAGTTTTTTGGTAAACTATACCAACAATCTTATCATTCAGAAGCAGGGACACGTAAACCATATCGCTCTAAATGCAAAAGGCTCAACGCTGACGTTCTATGTCAATGGGCAAGTCGTGAAGATTGTCACCGACAATACTTACAACACTGGCTCAGTTGCACTCTTTGTCTCTAACCTGCCACATACCACGCCGGGTGCGCAAGCGACCTTCGCCAACCTGTCTATCTATCCGCCACAAACCAAATAATACTGAGCTACTCATGAGAGAAGCAGGTGCAGAGGGGAAGGCAAAAGGCTACTACGGGTTGCTGCACTCCCCTCTGCTGACCGTTTGTTAAACAATAACTGTTGCCGTCACTGAGTAGATTGTGGGCAAAAAGTCCGCGATCAAGTTCCAGTTGTCGCCACGGTCGCGGCTGGCGAAAAGCTGTCCAGTGTTTGTGCCGACGTAGATGCCACAGGGTTCCTGGGTATCCGCACACATTCCATGGCGTAAGACACCGAGCAAAACGCCGGGGCCGCCTGGTAGTCCCTCGGTCAAAGCTTTCCACGATCCGCCGCCATCCTGGGTACGATAGACTGTGAACTGCTTCGTAACGTTATGCCGATTCTCTGGGTCTTCAACCAGCACGTAAACGGTATCGGGATGGTGAACGTCCAGGGCGATGGGGAAGCCAAATTCCGAGGGTAGGTTCTGCTGAATGTCCGTCCAATCGTTGCCAGCGTTGGTGCTTTTGTAGATACCGCAATGGTTCTGCTGATAGAGTACCTCTGGATTGCTGGGGTGTTGTACAAAGCGATGAATGCATTGCCCAAACTCAGGATATTGATCCGGTTGGAAACCTGCACGGGTGTTTTTATTGGCGAATACCCAGCTCTGTCCGCCATCGTCTGTGCGCATACAGCCCACGGCAGAGATGCCTATCCACATCCGCGCTGCATTTGAGGGGTCAGCAACGATTGTGTGTAAGCACAAACCGCCCGCGCCTGGTTCCCAGCGTTCGCGTGTTGGATGATTGGCAAGGCTGGCATTGATTTCCCAGGTCTCTCCCCTATCCGTACTGAACCACAGGCTAGCAGGATCAACGCCGGCATAGACAACATCTGGCTCACTGGCTCGTCCGGGCTCGATGACCCAGATGTTTTTGAGTTTGTCTGTCTCTCCCTCCGGAAACTGAATGCCTTGTTTGGGCTCGTGCCATGTCTGCCCAAAGTCGTCGCTATAGCGCACAAACGAGCCGAAAAAAACGCCATTGTCGGCGGCGAACAAGCGGTGACCGCCGCGCTGATCAAGCACGGCATTGAAGATGCTGTGTCCCTTTAAGCTGGGTTCAGCGATGTCCCACGTTACCCGATCTTGGGAGGATAAGAGAAAGAGGCCGCGTTTCGTGCCAACCAGTAACACAATGGTCCCTGGTTTATACGCCTGGTGTTGGGTCATGATAGTTCCCTCCTTTGTGTTGTTACTCTTAATAGGTGGTTGCTTTTACGGCAAGCATTAACCTCCGGCAACCGACTGGAGAATATGCATCGTTGCCCCAGCCGTAATAGCGGTATCGAGACCTTGCAGATAGCGGATGTTCTGGCGATCCAGGAAGATATTCACATAGGGGCGTAGGTCTCCTGTTTCGTAGCACAGGTTGAAGCGCACACCAGGGAAGTCCTGTTCTAGCGCATTGATGATCTCACGTACTGTGCGACCAGCAACAGTCACGGATGCCCGATTGCCAATCCTTGCCCGTAGCGCGTCTGGAAAAGAAACCACTATGGTAGGGGTGGTATCTGCTACACTCATATTATGCTTTACCCTCGCTTTCTGCTAATGGTGGCTTCTCTCTTGCCCGTTCCACTATCATGCTACGACTTTTGTGAAGCTCTATCCAAAACATTTTCGGTGAGCCAATCAGGTATTCCAAATGGACGTGTAATTTCCGGTGATAGTGGCGAGACATAGGGATGTCCACTTACGCGCCGCTCGAAGTCAGCACGGCCGGCTTGGCGTAACTCCGCGTTGGTCATGATATCTAAGCCCGTCCACGCGAGCACCCGGGCAACCTGATGAGCCCCTTTTAATCCGATGCTCATGCCATGACATGCGGTAGCGGCCCATGTATGCACGGCTATACCGAGTGGCATGGTAGGCATGCCGCACCCCATAGTTGGTACGTTCCAGCTTACATCCCCAACATCCGTCGATGCCCCCATTGCGAAGTTTTCATCCCCCAGCGGCTGTGTTTCCGTGGTCATGCCTTGCGGCTCAACGCCGAAGTTCTGCTGTATCTCGCGAGCGAAAGCTTGTTCCTCTTCTGAGTACATTGGAATACCGATGCGTTCGAGATGAGTCTGCATGCACGCCGCCAGAGGAGTGTTCGGCAAAAGGTCGTAGAGACCGGTGTAGACCTGGACCTTAGCTTTGGTCTGTGTCGCAAGAGCAGCACCTTCGGCTATCTGCTTCACCCAGGCAGTTGAGGCCTCAACATGCGCACGGTCGCAGTCGCGGACATATAAGCAAAGGCGGGCGTAGTCGGGTACGACGTTCGGAGCCATACCAGCACTCTCGTAGATGTAGTGGAGCCGGGCCGTTGGCTCAACGTGTTCGCGCATCAGGTTAATGCCATGGGCGCAGAGTTCTGCCGCGTGGACAGCACTGCGTCCAAGCCAGGGGCCACCTGCCGCATGAGAGCTTTTCCCGAAGAATTCGATTTTCATCTGATCAACGGCTGTCGATCTGAAGTTAGAGACTCTGGCGAATGGGCCAGGATGCCAATGCAGAGCGGCGTCGAGGTCCTTGAATAATCCTGCACGCGCCATATAAATTTTGGCTCCCTCGGTCTCTTCGGCGGCGCAGCCATACAGACGAATGGTGCCAGGAATTTTTTGCTCAGCCAGCACATGCTTCAACGCGATTGCGGCACCGATACAGCCCGCGCCAAGGAGGTTGTGGCCACAGCCGTGTCCACTGGTAATCTGGTCTTTACGTGGCTCCCGATAAGGGACTGGTTCATTACCAAGGCCAGGCAACGCATCATATTCGGCGAGTATGCCAAGAATCGGTGTGCCAGTACCATATTCCGCGATAAAGGCAGTTGGCACTCCAGCGGTACCTTTACTGGTGATGGTAAAGCCCTCTTTTTGCAATACATTCATTATCAATTGCGCTGACTTGACCTCTTGCAGCGAGAGCTCTGCCAACTGCCAAACCTCGTCAGCGATCCGTTTGATCACCGGAGCAGCTTGCTCAACCGCCTGGTCAATGCTTTCATATGCTTGTGTTGTCATGCTCAATGTCCCCTTTTTCTAGAAAATAGTATCTTATTGAGTGTACAACAATTTGCGAATAAAGGACTTGCCGCGCAAACGTTGCTGGTGAAATAAACGTTCCATGCCTGTAAATTTGGCAACCAATGGCGTAAGCTCCATTGCATATGAAGCAAGCTTACTCCACAAGCAAGAAGCCCCAGACAGTTACTGACTGCCTGAGGCTTCTTGCTTTGTATGAGAAGGATACTGCTTTTACCCTAGCGTAGCGAGGTGAAATGGCAGAATGGGGCGTAGATTTTCCTCAATCTCCTGGCGGTGCGGCTCCAGGAAAGGCGGCAGGGCTAATCGCTCACCAAGATGCTCTGCATCTTCGTCGGTGGCGAACCCAGGGCCATCGGTCGCAATCTCGAACAGTACTCCTCCCGGCTCACGAAAGTAGACCGAGTGGAAGTAGAAGCGGTCGATGACAGGTGTCACCTGGCTGATCTTGCGGGCAATCTGTTGCCTCCACTGCAATTGTTCCTCGTCGTCAGGGGTGCGGAATGCGACATGATGAACGCCTCCAATCCCAGGACGACCAAAGGACACTTCCGGTCGCACGTCTATGTGTACTTCAGTACCCGGGCCTCCTGGCCCCACTTCAAAGACTGTGACGGTGCTATTCTGCTCCGACTGATAGCTTCCGCTTTGCCGGAATCCGAGTGTTTCGGTAAGCAATTTCGCCGTGGGGGCGAGCGTTTTGGCTGTGAGTCGTACCGCGTACAGGCCGTGAATGGCCATCGCGGCGGGAACCGGACTCCCTTTACATGGGCGATTCTGCATGCGCCCCTCGTCATCGACCAATTCTAAGCGTTGCCCTTCGGGATCGTGAAAGGCGAGTACAGCTTTCTTGTCCTCTCCCCGCTCTTGAATGCCCTCGTGCTGCACCTTGAACTGCTCGAACCGCTGCATCCACCACTCCAATGCCTCACGACCGGTTACACCAAAGGCGATTGCAGAGATAGTCCCCGCGCCAGGACGCTGTGGACCAGCCATGGGCCAGTCAAAAAACGTTAATTCGGTACCAGGACCGCCAAGTTCGTCCCCGTAAAAGAGATGATAGGCTGAGACATCATCCTGATTAACGGTTTTCTTGACCATGTGTAGGCCCATTACTTGTGTATAAAACGCGACATTAAGGGAAGCATCACCGGTAATAGCGGTGATATGATGGAGTCCGCCTAATTGCATACTCCTTCTCCTTTTCTTCTGAACAGAACAATATACTATATAAGAGTTTAGCACTAAACTTAGATGGCAAAAAACGAGTTACGGTAACGATTGATCAATTTTCCGCATAAGCCTCAGCAGTTGGGCAGCCTCCTCAGTAGAGAGGATTGCCAGTTTGTCTTCGATCAGCTTCTCCGTCGTCGGGACAACGAGATCATAAAGTTGCTGCCCTTTTTCGGTGAGGATCAGGGTATTGTTGCGCTTCTCCTGGCAACGACTGAGCAGCCCAAGTTTCTCCATGCGGTCGAGCAACTGAGAAACGTTGCCCTTTGTGACCAGGAGGCTATCTGCCAACTCTTGCTGCGTCATCCTTGTATGCGCTCCCACATGCGCCAGAACATCAAACTGTGCCGTGTTTAATCCCCAAGTACGAAGATGCACATTTTGCGCACGGTCAATTTTTTGGGCGACGCGTAAGAGTCGTAACCAGGCAAGTACCGATGTGCGAAGCATTTTCCGTGACCTCTTTTCTTTCCGCTTTGCAAAGAGTTTAGTGCTAAACTCTAATTTGAGTTTAGCACTAAACTGTCGAAATGTCAAGACCATATTTGAAAGATGGACTAGAGTTTACCTTTCGGCTATCTGCTATCCAAAGGTTACAACAGAATGTAGAATGAACATATGGTGCCGACTTTTATGATGGTTAACACATAAGACGTGTGCTTCTTGCTAATCGCTTGCCTGACGAAAAGATGATGCGCATCATTCAGCCGTTTAACCTGTTCTATTTTGATGGAATATATTATCTTAACCACAAGTACTACTCTGTAGATGAAGTAGTGCATACAAAGTATAGTAATCGTTAGGATTTCTCTTGTGGAAAGGGTCTAGTATTGCATGTCTACAAAATTAGAGCGCATTCTTCGTATGGATAGAGTTATTCGAAGTGGAAGCTATCCATCGGTCAAGACCTTTGTACAGAACTTTGAGGTAAGCGAACGAACAATTCTCAGTGACGTCGAATTCCTCAAGAATCGGTTTTATGCTCCTCTCGTTTATAGCCGCTCCCATCGTGGGTACTTTTATTCAGATAAGGACTGGAAGTTACCAACGTTGCCTGTGACAGAAGGACAATTACTTGCTCTATTCCTCAGCGTCGAATTGACGGAGCGTTACCTCGGCACTGGTTTCGAGCAACCGCTACGTAATGCAATCCAGCAAATAATTGAGTTATTGCCAAACGATATACAGGTTTCGATGAGCGAACTGGCACATCACTACTCTATTCGTCCTGGAGCCAGCGCAAAAACATCACCAGAGGCACTTCTAGCACTACAACAGGCTATTCAAAGTCGTCATCCTGTCGATATGGTGTACTTCACAGCATCACGTGGAGAAGATAACCAACGCGTTGTACATCCTTACCACTTACTCAATATACGTGGTGAGTGGAATCTGATAGCTTACGACCTTTTGCGTCAGAACGTTCGTCAGTTCGCACTTCCTCGCATCCGTACTTGGCGCATCCTTTCTGACGAACATTTCGAGTTTGACTCGACATTTTCGCCCGAAGACTACTTTCGCGAGAGTTTTCAAGCCGAACATGGCGACCAGGTCGTCGAGGTGGTCTTGCACTTCGACGCCTATCAATCGCGTTACATGCGAGAACGCACCCTTCACCCTTCACAAGAGACCAAAGATGAAGATGATGGAAGTATGCTCATGCGCTTCAAAACCGGTGCGCTTGCTGAGGTACAACGCCAGATTCTGAGTTACGGCAAGCATGTCAAAGTATTGGAACCTGCGAGTCTCGTAGCAACCGTAGTGGACGAATTACGTGCGTCATTACAACTCTATGATGGTTCCTTATAAATTGGATTGATCATTCAAAACTTACCTACCAAATTGGAGTACACTGCATATATTTTGCAGTGTAGCCTGTTATACTACGCGCAGGTTTCTCAACACTGATTAGCAAACAGTTTACAGGAGAATTGGGTATGGTTGAATTAGACTATACAGGCCATCCGCTCTTCGATGTCGGTCTTGCTACTATTGTGGAATACTCTGAAAAAGAGTATCCTCCCGAATTGACAGAGGATGATCTTCACAAAGTTGCAAAGTTTATCGAGGAAAATTATACAGAGCAACCACTTACCTCGTTTCTGACTACTTCGCTCATGAACTCAGACTTTACTCAACCGGCGTTTAAGGATAACATGCCGCGAAGAGTTGAATATGCGCGACGTGTGGCCCATAGTTTTGGCGACGATGTTCCGAAGAGCGATGAAGTGTGTGTCTTCACAGGAAAACCTGCATTAGGGATCGCTCTTTCGTTGAAACGCGATAAGGAGGGCCGCGAGGAACTTTCGCCTGGACGTGCGTTTCGTCAACACATTCCACTCATTACCAGCGAGAATATTATCAACTTCTCGCCCTGGGGCGATCCTGGCCTTCCTGTCTCAGGTGAAGCTCTCTTATGCTTACAATTCTTCCCAATGGGATGTCGCAAGTGTGCAGGACGACTCCTTGCGGTTCACTCTGATAATCCCGACATTCTTCAAGCTGCGGCGAAGGAAGCTTGGAAGGAGAACATAGCTGCGATCGCTCTGGCACGTGCAAATCATGAGACGAAGCTACCGGATGCCTCATCCTCTGCGCAATCGCTCATAATTGAGACTATTATCAAGCAAGCAGGTAAGCAGAATCGTATTCAGCAAGCTCATATCAAGAGGCAAAGGAGAGATCAGCATTACTCTATCACTGCATACCATCTCACCAATAGCGGTCAGACATCGCCACTCGATGAGAAGAGCCCTCCACTCAAAATGTACCATCTTCCTATGAGCAGTGTTCGTTTCCTGACCAAGGTTACGACTAACCCTGATTATATGACGACCTGGAACAAGTTGGTGACATATGGACAGCAACGGCTAAAATTCGCAAAAGACAAACAGGTAGACAAGGACGGCGATATGCCTGTAGTACGTAGAGGCGCACGTAACTACTTTTACGAAGATATCTTTCGTTTGCCACAAGAGGCAGACAGATTTATCAGAAGCTATTTCTTACGTGTTTCTGATGTATATCCAGCGTCAAAGGATGCTCAATCCAGTTCTGAGAACGCAAAGTCTCAGTTCGTAATCTCAGTCATTCCCTGGTCATTCATTAACTTATTCTTAGAAGAGGTGATGCAAATGGAAAAGAAACGTATCGCAGCAATTAAAGAACTTGCGGATAGACTCGCAGCCTATGTGGATAATTCTGGCGACAAACGCTTCTTCAGCAATTTCTACGCGGTATCACGAGGCGACCTGTTTCGTAACGAGTTACTCCGCGCAGCAAAAAACGCTGCTTCGCCCGGAAAAGCTCCATTATTCACGTATGAGTCATTTTGCACCGTTTTCTTCGCACCAGATGGTGATGGAGACCTGCGCTTTGACTGGAGACTCGCACGTGACCTCACTTTCATTCGGATGCTTGAATGGCTCTCTGAGCATGACAAGCAAATGCTCGACCACATGTCGGATCTTCCAGAAGAACGAACTACCGAGACCTCAACATCTAACGACGAATAGGAATAATAAGCAGTAAACGAAGAACGCAGAAGGAGAAAACAGTATATGGCTTTTGTTACAGGACTTCTACTTATCGATGCTCCGGCGTCTGCACTCAACAACCTGGGCAGTATTCCAGGTGAACGCCTCGATAATACCTCTGGAGTTAAGGTAATTCGTGTAGGTACGTCATCTTATGAGCGTCAAAGCTATCCTTACGTTTCGGCGCAGTCGTTCCGCTACTGGTTGCGAACAACGGCAGAGAGGCGCGTCGAAGGATGGCGAGCAGCTCCGATGTATCGCGAAGATAAGATTGCGTATACCGATAGCAACCCGATTCTCTGGTGGGACGATGACTTGTTCGGATATATGCGTGCGCCAAAAAAACTCACGAAGGACCAGCAAGCCGCTGGCAATGCACCACAACGTGTTACAGAGGTTGTCGATACAGTAACACGTGTCTCCCCGTTCCGAGTCAGTACCCTGGTTTCTATTGCCCCTGTCGATATCACCAATGATTTTGGGGTGATGTCCCGCCATGAGGGAAACCCTGTCCCGTTTGAGCATCAGATGTATCGCACGACGCTTCAGGGCCTATTCTCTCTTGATTTAAACGCTTGTGGGACATTCTCGTATCGCAATAAAGCGGGCTATCGCAACCTCGATGCTGTCCGACTAGAACAGGCAAAGCAGGCGCAATTGGAGCATCTAGAGGCAGACAAATTATACAGGCTCCCTCTGGAGGAACGTATCCGGCGTGTGCGGGCTCTCTTTGAGGGTATGGCTCTGCTCGAAGGAGGCGCGAAACAGGCACTGCACTATACCGATGTCGCGCCTGCCTTCTGTCTGCTCGCGGTGACGCGCGGAGGGAATCATATCTTTGGGCACCTTGTCGGCGCGGATAAACAGGGAAAGCCAACCATCAAACGTGATGCACTACACGAGGCGCTTACCACAATGGGCGATGAAATTCTATCACCGGTGTATGTTGGGTGGACACGCGGCTATCTGGATGAGCAGCGAGAGCAGTTTGAGCAGGAGATAGCCACCTTTACTGAGCGGCCTATCATCGTGCGCCATCCACGTGATGCCTACCGAGCCTTTGTTGCCGACCTCGCGAAGACAGAGAACGCTTTCTGGTTAAGATAAGGAAGGAGAGCATGTAATGCGCGTCCTGAAAATTGTGGCAGAGGGATTGACAACATCCTTCCGCCGCCCACACTTCATGCATGGCATCCAGCCAACCTTTGATATGCCACCGCCTGCAACCATCTATGGGCATATCTGTAGCGCAATGGGAGAGCTTGTGCCACCAGAAACCGTTGCCTTTGCCTATCACTTTACTGCGCGTGCAAGCTTCAGCGATATTGAGCATGTCATTTTTCTTTCAGAGTCGGGAGGTAAGTTAGAGGGTACGAGTTATCCAAAGGTATTACAAGGGAACATACAACCATTCAAGCGCGAGATGCTCTTTCAGCCACGTCTTACACTCTACCTGACACGCCCGGAATGGATTGATGCATTTCGCCATCCACGCTACGCTGTTGTACTTGGTCGTTCACAGGACCTGTTCACCTATCTCTCTCTTGAACAGGTAGAGTTGCAACAGGCGGACCAAGCATACTTTGAGCATACCTTGCTACCTTATGAGATGGCGACAGAGGTTGGGCAAGGTGTGACAGAACTACTCCCGCGCTACCTCGACTATGAACGAAAGCGCACACCTACCTTTGCCCGTTACCTCATTTTGAAGAATCGCGTGTGGAGTAACACATTTTGGTCTTTGGATGAGCAGTGCACTTTCTGGATTGACCCGACCTCGCTACAAGTCGATGGTACGTATATGGGATTGATGTTTCACACCTTTGTAGGAGGGCAGTATGAAGCTTTCTCCCTGGCCTGACTGGTTACATGCGACCTGGGCGAAGAGTAGTGCAGAGCAAGGGCAATCGGGCGAGTGCCTCGCTGAACATACACAACATGTTCTCGAACGCCTGACAGACCTCGCACGTCTTCGACCACAACTCGCAACATTTCTCAATACACCTCGTTTCTGGCATTGTCTCTTCTGGGCATGCTTTCTGCATGACTTCGGGAAGGCGGCACATGGTTTTCAAAAGATGGTGAAAGAGAAAGATGTGCGATGGAGACGCCGCCATGAAGTGCTGTCGTTGGCGTTTCTCGACTGGATTGCTCCCTCATTCTCTCAGGTGGAGCAGCAATGGATACTTGCAGCTATCGCCTCGCATCATAAAGACGCAGATGAAATCATCAAGATATATGACATGTACAATTCGCCAGAACTCTTAGAGGGTATGGTATCGGATCTGGACGAGACGACGGTACGTGGCTTATGGCAATGGCTCGACGAGTGTTCAACTTCTTGGATTTCCGCACTTGGCTTGCACACATTCGGCGTTCAGCCTCTTACCCTGGTTGAGAAAGAACAGGCGATACGTATGGTATGTGAAGAAGGCGTAGAACGTATCAATACCTGGCTCGAAATTTACAGGGAATCCATCGAGCTGTTTGGCAAACAACGTGATACAGCTATTATCTCGACCCTCGTCATGTTGCGTGGTCTTACGACAACAGCAGACCATTCCGCTTCAGCACATCTTAAACAACTGCCGCAGGGAATACAACGGTCCTGGGAAGATTTTTCTGCCGAGGTGAAAGCAGAGCTTCAACGCCAACAACGGAACCAACAGATAAAGCAAGGTAAAGATCAAAAGGAAGCCAAAGAAGTTGAGACCTATGAACATCAACGAAGGTGCGCCTCACAATCTGATACCTCGGCTGTTCTCATCGCCCCTACAGGAAGCGGCAAAACAGAGGCGGCTCTTTACTGGACCATGGGCGATGGAACGAAGTCAGTGTCTCGCATCTTTTATACCCTCCCCTATCAGGCGAGTATGAACGCTATGTATGGGCGACTGTGTTCTCCTCTCTACTTTGGAAAAGAGCAGGTAGGACTACAACATGGCCGTGCATTACAGGCACTCTATAAACAATTGCTCGGTGCAGAAGATGACCCGTTATCGGCGGCAGAAGCATCACGCTGGGCTACGCATCTGAACAAATTGCACGCTTATCCGGTGAAGGTTTTCAGCCCCTATCAAATGCTCAAAGTCTCTTTCCAAATTAGAGGTTTCGAGGGAATTTTAGCCGACTATACACAGGCAGCTTTCATTTTCGACGAAATCCACGCTTATGAAGCAGAACGGCTTGCCCTTATTCTTGCGCTAGTCAAACATCTCCGCGAAAATTACGGTGCGCGTTTTCTCATTATGTCGGCAACATTTCCTTCACTCCTGCGCGAAATTATGCCTGACGTTCTTGGTACGTGTGATCTCATTCGGGCCGAACACGCGCTGTTTGAGCGTTTTCGTCGTCACCGTCTCGAACTTTTGGATGGCGATTTGATGGAGCAAGGTATCGAATACATTGTCAGAGATGTTCGTCAGGGAAAATCGGTGCTGGTTTGCTGCAATACCGTTCAACGCGCCCAGGAGATGAAGGCCGCTTTACATCGCTCGCTTCGACCAGACCAGATAGAGTTGGTGCATAGCCGCTTCACGATGGAAGACCGATTGAAGCGAGAGAATGCTATACTTCAACGCTGTGCAAGTGGCACCAAAGGTGATGCTATCGCTGTTGTTGCCACTCAAGTCGTCGAAGTCAGTCTCAACATCGACCTGGACACTATTTATAGTGATCCTGCGCCACTTGATGCTCTCATTCAACGCTTCGGACGCATCAATCGCGCATGTAAGAAAGGCATTGTTCCCGTTCATGTGTTCCGCGAGCCGCGTGATGGGCAGGGTATCTACTTACCAAATCTGGTGAAGCGCACACTTGATGAACTAGAAAAACATAACGGTGCTGAGATTGACGAAGCCGCGATTGAAGGCTGGCTCAATGCCATCTACGATGAACCAGAGATACGCGATCCCTGGAAAAAGGCATTTCACACGCAGTTTGTGAATGCGGAAATTCAGCTACGGAACCTGCGTCCCTTCAATTCAAGCAAGGAGCAGGAAGAGAAGTTTGAAGCACTCTTTGATGGCGTCGAGGTGTTACCAGAACGATTTCTGCAACGATATCTCAAGCATAGAGATAATAAAGAATTCGTCGAGGCATCACAATTGTTTGTTCCTATAAGCAACAAAAAGCTTCAGTACCTCAGAAGTAAAGGAAAGGTGCAACCTTTGGAAGATAAGATGGGCAAGCAATGGCTGGTCAAACAGCCCTATACCGCAGAACTTGGACTTTGCTTCGATCCCTTTACCACGATGCCGAATGACGAATTATAAAGAAAGGCGAATTAGGGGAAACGCATGCTCACTCTTCATCACCTGGAAGTCAGCATTGAGGCTGTTACACCGCTCGCGCTCGATGCCTACTGCGGTTCTGCTTTGCGTGGAGCCTTCTTTCACGCTTTATGGGGTCGTTTCTGCGCGAACCGTGAGGCAGAAACCTGCTATAAGTGTCCATTGAACGCTGCTTGTCCCGTCTCTTCACTCGTTGCTCCTTTGCGTGATGAGGCTCCCCGTGGTCGTGATGTGCCACGTCCCTATATCATAACGCCCCCATATCATGCAAAAGGACGATATGAGCCTGGAGAAGCCCTTACCTTCAGTTTCACACTTATCGGGGATGCTTCTAAACTCTATCCCTATGTCATTCGCACATTTCAGGAGATGGAGCGTTGTACACTTGGACATCCCTTACAAGAGTTGCAAGGGAGACGTGGGCGTTTCCTGGTACGAGAAATAGATGCTGTCCATCCTTTTACAGGTCAGCGTGCATTTCTCTTTAGGCGAGATGCTTCCCGCCCAGAAAAGCTCCAGCTTGGTATCTCTGCCGAAGATGTAGCCGCACGAGCAAAGCATCTCTCCTCTGAGTCTCTCACCATCAACTTCTTATCACCTACGCGCCTCATTCACGAAGAGCATGTACTGCGGCAGCCCCGACTTGATGTCCTCGTATTGAGAATGGCTCAACGCTTGGAGCAGATACAGCAGGAATATGGTGGTGTTAACACAGACCTTACCACATTCGGACGCGAATGGTATCTCTCGATAAAAGAGCGAGTGAGTCATACGCAACTCGAACGGGACGAGACCCATTGGGTAGATATTCATAGCTATTCCTCTCGTCAACGCCGAGAGATGTCTATTGGTGGCTTCGTCGGGCGCGCCTCGTTCGCAGGCTCTTTAACAGCCCTCCATGAATTGCTAATCTGGGGTGAACTCTTGCGCGTTGGCAAAAACATCGTCAAAGGTGCTGGATTGTATCGTATCGAGTTGTGACAATCGCCCAAGTTAAATAAGGTAAAACTCTTCAAAGCATGTATTGTTTAAATTGATTGTGTCATTAGTATGTACAGACAAGGAGATGTCTATGGAACTCATCGTCGAAGGGCGCGGAACCTTCGTCTCGAAACATCAGGGGCGACTTCGTGTGAGCCGCGAGCAGAAAATGGTCTCGGAAGTGCCACTCATCCACCTGGAGCGAGTCATTATCGTTGATAACAGTATCGCTCTTTCCAGTGACGTCATTAGAGTATGCTGTGAAGAAGGCATTCCTATTCACTTTCTCAGCGGACATGGCAAACCAGTAGCCAGTCTCTACTCGGCGGGACTGACAGGAACAGTCCTGACCCGTCGTGCGCAACTGTTCGCCTATGAGAACAGCAGAGGAGTGGCAGCAGCCAAAGCTATGATTACCGGAAAGTTAGAGAATCAGGCGAATCTGCTGCGCTACATCGCCAAATATCGCAAAGAAACCGAGCCGACGTTGCATGAGGAACTGACGCTCGTCGCCCTAGAAATGCGTGATGCTGTGCATGAGCTAACGCAACTTCAAGCAGAGCATATCGAGGACATCCGCGAACAACTCATGTCGGTCGAAGGGCGGGCAGCGCAGAAATACTGGACGGCCATTGGGCGTATCATTCCCTCGGACCTACAGTGGCCGGGGCGCGAAACACGCGGCGCTATAGACCCCTTCAACGCTTCCCTCAACTATGGATACGGCATCCTGTATGCCCGAGTCGAGCAAGCACTGGTCCTGGCGGGACTCGATCCCTACGGAGGCTTCCTGCACGCGGATCGTCCAGGCAAACCCAGCCTCGTCCTCGATCTGATTGAAGAGTTCCGCCAGACCGTGGTAGATCGCACGGTCATCGGACTGGTTAATAAACGGTTCGCCATTGAGCAAGACGACGACGCCCGTCTGAAGGAGACGACACGCCTTAAACTTGCAGAGAAGCTTCGCGAGCGTATCGAAAGTGCTGAACTGTACGAAAAAAAGCGACAAGCTCTGCGTTTCATTCTGCAAAGTCAGGCACGCCACCTTGCCACCTTCCTGCGTGGCGAACGAGAGCAATATGACCCGTTCGTCGCTGGATGGTGAGAAAGGTAGACTATGCACTGTCTTCTCATCTATGATATCACACATGACGGCGCACGAACCAAGGTTGCCGACGCTTGTCTGGATTATGGCTTAGCGCGAATCCAGTACAGTGCCTTCTTTGGCGAGCTGAGTAACGTCCATCAGCGCGAACTCCTCTCAAAAATTGAACGTCGTATTGGTAAGCACTCAGCCAATGTCCAACTGTTTCCGCTCGACGAAAAGAGTTGGACCAAACGTCGTGTCATCGAACGCGCAGGAGAACCAGACTCGTAGGAAAAGGAGCAATAAATCTATGAACTGGCTATTCGAGGTCACCGACCTCAAACAATATGTGGCCTGTCCACGCATCGTCTACTACCGATACTGCCTGCCACACGTGCGGCCGATCACAGGGCTAATGGAAGAAGGGATTCGCCGCCACGAGGAAGAGGACGCACGAGAGGAGCGACGTAGCCTACGTACCTACAGTCTCAAGGAAGGAGAACGTTTCGCTCATCTAGCTCTGCGTTCTGTCACACTCGGCCTTTCGGGACGCATCGATCTGGCAATAGCCACCCCTTCACGAGAGGCTCCCGATGCCGAAGGCATTGTCGTCGAATACAAATACTCTGAGCAGAAGGCAGGCCCACACTTCGCTCTCCAGCTTGCCGCCTATGCCTTGCTACTCGAAGAGGCATGGAGCATTCCAATCAAACGTGCCTACCTCTACTCCATTCCGCTCAAACGTGCCGAACTCATCCCAATTACGCCGCACCTCCGTAAAAAGGTCGTACAAACCGTCCAGCACATTCAGCAGGTCGTCAATAGTGAACGTATGCCTGCCCCTCCTTCTACACAATATCGCTGTGTCACCTGCGAATTCCGTCGCTTCTGCAACGATGTTGTCTAGTACGTAACAAGAAAAGGGGGACGAAGTAAGGGGAAAAAAGCGGCATATTCGCAAATCGAAACCATATAAATAGAAAACAGCGTACCTATGTTCATTCGTCCAAAATTGATGCCGCTTATCTATGGCCATATCCTTTCATGCACGGAAAAACATCTCGCAAATCGCCCCTCTTTTGTAACAAAAACCAATTTGCGAACAGTTGTGCTTTTCAGGTATACTATGAAGCAGCACTGCTCAAAAGCTACGCACTCAGAGCCACAAGAAACGGCCTCTTTCGCCAAATTCGACGAAATACAAAGCCTCGCCTCTCAATGCTCCCGCGATTGCAGTGGCTAACCCCGATTGGAGGGGACTGAAAGTTTGCTAAATTGGCTGGTGGAGCGGGAAGCGGGATAATTGCAGTGGCTAACCCCGATTGGAGGGGACTGAAAGTTTTAACCGGCTCGTACTTTGTACGTAAATTCTTCCATTGCAGTGGCTAACCCCGATTGGAGGGGACTGAAAGGCCGACTATCACCTCTGGTAGTTCTGTTTTATGCCCATTGCAGTGGCTAACCCCGATTGGAGGGGACTGAAAGACGCCTGCTGTTTCTGACAGCGTATCATTCTGAGTGATTGCAGTGGCTAACCCCGATTGGAGGGGACTGAAAGCAGCAACGTCAAGAATGGCATCAGGCGAAAAATAGAATTGCAGTGGCTAACCCCGATTGGAGGGGACTGAAAGTTCACAATACGTACGTTATCCGGGCCATATGGACGCATTGCAGTGGCTAACCCCGATTGGAGGGGACTGAAAGATTGGAGTGAGTACCGGCCGGTTCTTTTTATCTTTGCATTGCAGTGGCTAACCCCGATTGGAGGGGACTGAAAGGCCTCTAATTTCGCGGCCATCCCAAACTTCCTGCCAGATTGCAGTGGCTAACCCCGATTGGAGGGGACTGAAAGACTCCATTTGATGACGGTGCAGCTGCTCCCGGTCCAATTGCAGTGGCTAACCCCGATTGGAGGGGACTGAAAGGCTCATCACACGGCTCGGACGCGCATCGGAGGTTATATTGCAGTGGCTAACCCCGATTGGAGGGGACTGAAAGCGGCTTCTGATTTCACGTTCGGCGGTGGCTCGTTCGATTGCAGTGGCTAACCCCGATTGGAGCTCACACAAGCGTCGTGACTGGCAATTGGCTGCATGAACGTCTATATATGGATTGT
>JBBQXY010000070.1:0-27376 GCA_038209195.1 Ktedonobacterales bacterium
AGTTGCCCATCCTCATCTGACCAGAGCAGGAAGGGATAGCGGCAGCCCGATTTCAGATGCAGCCCTAACGGCAAGCGAATCAGGGAACCATAGCCGCAGCCCTCATCTTGTTTGGGATAGAATTCGACTCCCGCTGGACAATACGGCAACAGCCAGCGTCGCACCACCGATGCTGGATAGAGACCATCAAGCAAGACCCACAAATGCCCTCCACGGCGCGACTGTTCCAGGTACGATGGTATCCCTTCTTCCACCAGTTGCCAGGACAAGAGCAACAGCACATCTAATCCATTGGCATCATCGGCATCGAAGACCGCATAGCGACACATCCCCCGCTCATCCATGACATATGTTCCCACCGTCTCAACCCCATCAAAATGGCGGCGCAGCATGTTCTGCATCAACGGTCGGTTGGCTCGCAGATAGCGGCCCGTGGGTTGTTGCAGCGCGTAGTCATCCCGCCGACTAATAAAGCGCGTCACAAAGTGTTGCACCACCTCATGTGAAATCATCGGTCATCTCCTTAACACAAAGACATGGCAAAGCCATGAGTGACCCCACCATGTCTCTACGCTTGACACTCTACACAGCCCCATCGTTAGCTGGCTTTGCCCTGGAACTCTTTGTAGGCGTCAATTTGCTCGATATAGTCACGGGTGCTATCGTAGAGGCCATCGCCAATTTCCCCCGCGATGTCAGCTTCGGGCAGCATACTTGGCGAGAGTCGGGGAGCCGAAAGCGACAGTTCCTGCCGAATGGCTTGCCATAAGGCGGTCAGTTGGTCACTATAGCCCTGCATCCGCCCATCAAACTCGTCCTGTAAGAGCGCGTAAGCTCGTTGCAATGCGTCAATGTCCTCGGCATAGCGATCGACCACTTGTCGATGAATGCTTTCCAGACGTGTTTGCGTCTCATCTTCCACCTGTTGCACTCGCTCATCAAGCGTCATATCGTAGTACGACTCGATATACTGACTGAGCACCGTTTGCAATTCCCCCGGATACAAGGCTTCCAGGGCGTCCAGTTCCACGGCTCCTTCCCCATGCCGCAACTCAAAACCGCCCCTGCGCCGTTCCGTCTCTTTAATGGGGGTGCGCGGTAGCTGATAATACTGCACCTGGTCTACGGTGAGCACCACCGGAAACACCCGCACATCCAGCGCCAGATCAGCATGACGGATAAAGTACTCTAACTTGCGCGAGACGGCCACGGGCATGGATTGCCCAGCCGGGTCGAAATCGGAGACGTAGAGGATACGGGCGGGCTTGTTGGCGTGCTCTAACCGTTTGGCTAAGGCCAGCGTTGCGGTGATAGACAGTTCGCCCGACCCGGTTTGTAAGTTCGCCCCGTAGCGTTCACACAAGGGGATGAGCACATCATTCATGGTCGATTTCTCACACCACACTTCCAGATGGTAGCGTTGCTCGCCACGAAAGCCCCGTGTGCCATAGGCGGGTAGATCAGGAAAGGGCGGCAGGTGTAACAATTCTTGCCACAGGTTGCTATGCAGCACAATACGGGGGTCAGGCGAGGCAGACGAGGCACAGATCACCGGGTCATCATTGCGCCGATCACTAAAGGCGGCAGGGTCTACCAATTGTAAGTAGCGAGCCGCTTTAGAAGCCATGTTGAGCGTATCCCAACATTCCGCCGTGTTCTCATACGGCTTGCCATTGGGCAACAGAATGGGTGTCCGTTGGCTGACAATCTGGTAATGCACCCGCCGAATATGCACCTTGTCGGTATACGCGAACTGGTGCCACAGCGCGGCAAACCATTCCCCTAACGCCCAATCGCCAGGAGTGCCGGTATAGAACGGGTCATTTTGTGGAGCCAGGGGAATGAGGTCCGTCACCTTGCAACCCATTTCACGGGCCAGTTGCTTAATCATTTCATAGTTCATGAGCCACCTCCAAACGCGACAACGGCACACCTCCCACTATCGAGAGGTATGCCGAGGCAACACCCACAGCACTACACACGACAGCACCACCACCAGCTACCAGCTAGGACAGCACAGCGATCTCTCCACGGGAACCATTCCCCTCTTGCCCACTTGCCCCGTTCTGCTTCGTTTTAGGATACGGAAAATTGAACCCAGATGGTCTCTTGACTGTGCTTTGGTCGGGTGCCATCACCGGAGCTTGTCGCATCGGCAGAGCCGGCATGACCCCTGCTTGCCCGTTGCCTTGACCCCGTGTCATCACCGGAACCGCCGCAGGACGAACGACAGGAGTGGGCGTCACCGGAGCCAGAGCCGAAGCGCGAGGAGCCACCGCCGTCGTCCGTGCCACGAGGGGCGCACGAGAGGCCGCACTGAGCTTCTCTTTTTCCAAGTCCATGTCCACCACCGCCAAGACGAATGTCACCACCGGCACAATGGAATAGGCAATGTAGAGCAGAAATGACAACGCATCATGGGGCCGACCCGTCATGCGGGAGAGCCAGTCCACTTGTGGCACCGAACTGACCGCTTGCGCAAAGTTACACACAATCTCCACAAACTCAAACAACAGCACAATGGCGATGTAGACGCGAATACGTTCTTTGCGCATCATGCGATAGACCAGGCCACGGGAAACAAAGTAGCCCAGCAAGCCAAAGCCCCCAGCGATCACATACGGCACAAAGCGTTGAAAGGGGTCAGAGTCTTGTACCTTCGAGAGCGAATTGAAGAACCACAGGATGGCATGCGCCGACACCATCGAGAAGGCAAAGGAGCCAACCCGCAGCGCGAAATGTTCTCCCGCCAAGACCCAGTTGTGACGGGAAAACGAGGAAAACCGAGCGTTCATAGGCCACCTCCAAACACACAACGAGGATGAAACGCCTCAGCTCCGTTTCATCCTCAGAACAATCGAACGCCACTCTTGACGCCCTTACTCGACCATCAGACGGCAGATGAGTTTGGAAAAGCCACCATTGGCACGAACCTGCTGCACTTCCAACTGCACCTGCTGTAACTCCAATTGCACCGCTTGTGCCTTGAGTTCTTCGGCCAGTTGCTGCAACTCTTCCGCTGGCCGCTTTTGCTTCTTGAGGGCTTTTAACTCATCGACGAGGGGATAGCCCTCTTGAATTTGACAGGTGTGTTTGGAACGAGCTTTGACGCCCATATCCACCACTTCCAAGACCAGCGTGTAGGCGGGCGTTCCCTCCCCAGTCATCTGGTCATAAAACATGGAGTCCCGCACATCCACACCCAGAACTAAACCCAGCATATTCATGAAAAACCTCCTTGACTAAACACCACACGAAACGAGCACCGACTAGCGCGTTTTGCGCTCACAATACGCTTGCCACACCATCACATAATGAGAGGCACAAATGCCATGCGAGTCAGCAGGGTCAGGAACACGTCCTTGTTCTGCCAGACACCACGCACACACCGTTAGCATCCCACCATCTTCATCCAGCCCCCCATGCCACACCACGTCTTCCAGCCCACCATCATCCAGGAACACCACCTCACTTTCCACAACCGCCACCGCATCTCCCATCTCTCTCATGTGTTTTCCCCGACCAACCATAGACACCTCCAATCCGGCATCATTCCACCCTTGACAGAAACCATCCCACCAGGGACAATACCCGGTGAGATGGTTGGACAAGGGACAGCAACTGAGACCAATGACAACAGTCTCAAGCTACTTCATTGGTGGAACAATGAAGTAGCCTCTTAAAAAAGCACGGGCATGCTCGGCAGCACCAAAGCCACCCACAATCCCACCACAATCACCGCCACCACCAACCAGACCAGATCACGCATCTTCATAGAACACCTCCAAGGGGTCATCTGCAAACACTTGCATATTGAGCAATATCCGATGACGCATGACTTCGAGTTTCAACCAGCGTTGCCGCTCTTGCCAGGAATAATCGTAGCGAGCATGACACGAGGGGCACAAAGCCGCCAAGCGAGCATCAGCATTCCACGGGTCATGGTCCAGATGAGCCGCCGCCAACTTCACGTCATAGACCACCCCAGTCCGTTCTGACACCACCGGCGTTCCCTGAGCAATGCCACACGACTCACAACACCAGCCCGCCCGTTCCTTACACGCCCAGGCCAGTTCATCCCAATTGGCCGGATAGAGCCACCGATGTTTCATCCTCCACATCACCCCCTTTCCCCTCAACTCACTTACTGGCTTGCCATACGACGCGAACCATGCTCACTCTGCCCAGGACGATAGACGTTCAAGCCGACTTTGATCTCATCATAGCCAGGAACCGCCACCGAGACATTGCCGCCCGTGGTGGCGATAAGGATAGACTTGCCACTGGATGACACCCCAAGCTCCTGATCGAGATCAACGGTGATGACTAACTGATGGCCCTCAACCTGGAACGACACGTTTTGCATAGCTACCCTCCTTTTTTGCTTCTTGGCTCACCAATGGCTTGCCAATAGAGCCGACATCCGTTGCTTCGACAGACCAACAGCCAGGACACACCGAGCCATAAAAGACGTAATCATGTGTCCTAGCGAGAGGCGCACTACAGGTATCACACGAGGTGGACAATTGCTGCACACGACGCACAAAGCGTTCATGACCGTCCGACCATTCCCGCTGCCGCCGAGTGAGATGCTTTGCCATGAACCAACCCTCCTTAGACCGCATCACCGTCACGCTCAATCGTGGCATTAGTACACCCCTCCTACCAACTCAACTTGAGCGAGCAAGGTAAAGGCTTCATCTCCCAGCACCATCGACACCGAGAGCGTTTCCAACCGTGCCGCGAACAGTCGTGCCCAGCGAGGCAACGGCAACCAACAACACCCATCCCATAACGCCCGACCATACACTAACCCATCCACACCATACACACATCCCATTCGTTCGGAAAGCCACAAGGCTAACGGCGATTGAAAGCATGCCCCAGGTTTCCCCACTGGTTCAAACTCTTTCGAACTGAGCCACGCACCAAAGTCTTCCAAGCGTATCTCCACTGGATACACAACATCACCCCCTTGAAACAGCAAAGGGCAAGCGTGTTTGTCAACAACGACTTGCCCTTTGATGCTATACACAAACGCACGACACTCCATTCCCTACAAAGCTAACAAGGAACACCACCTCACCACCAGGGATAGACCACGTCTCCTCATAGCCCCTTCATCCATCCGTCACAGCCATCCTCACCACTTCCAGCCCGACCTATCCCAACCACCACCAGTAAAATAGTGGTCATTGGCAAGCCATTAGCCATATCCCTTGAGTCAATACCCGCTAAGATACTCTTCACTAGTTGCCAATGTTCCTACAATTTTTCCTTCATCTGTGTATGCATCATGGAGGCAAGTCACATGATGCACAGCCTAGCGTTCTCTCGAATCACTACGCCCTTTGCATTCTCTCCTGCATAGTCCCAAACTCTCGACTCAGGTGTCAGACCTGTTCTTGACCACCGCAGTAACCGTAGGCACTCATTCAGCGCGTTGTAGGATATTCAGTTGTTCAAAGTTCACCTAGACTTTTTAGTCTAGGCTAAGTATATACTCGCAATTCCATAAAGTCAAGTATTTTAGTCCATTAGTCTCTATTCGTATTAAGTCCTGGACTTATTGTCCATAGATGCAGGTTCACAAATGCACAGTTACGGCTTATAATGGATAACAAGAGGATGCCAAAAAGGAGATAGGTATGGATGCTGAATACTACACCTCAGACGAGGCCATGAAGAAGTTGAATAAGCCACGCTCGACCTTCTTTAAAGAGGTCGAAAACGGCCTTATTCCTTTTGACTTGGAGATTGGGCGACAACGGGGCAAGCGTTTTCCCAAACAAGCAATAGATGTCCTTGCTCGCAGACAACAAGTCAAGTTTCGCCACAAAGGGCCGACTCACCTGATATTTTCACCCTCAACCCCTGCTGACATGTGGAGCGAAATTCAAATAGGAACTGACCTGTATGGAGCCGATGATGTTGTACTCTATGAAAAGATACTCGAATGGCGTGATATCAACGACGAAATGCATATGAGCGTCAAAGACCGGGGCCAGGTGGTTGCTTATTCCTGTCTGATGCCTTTAGAGGAAAGCATCCTGTTACCACTGATACAGGATAAAATTCGCGAACGTGACATCCCTCTATCATCCATTAAACAATGGACAGACCCGCAAATTTCAGTTTACGTGAGCAGCTTAACCGTAAAGCCTACAGGCAATGCCACAAAAGACAAAGACATCGGACGGTTTACCATCAAGCACACGGTCAAATGGGCGATGGCACTCAATAGGCAGTTTGATATCAAGAACTGGTATGGCATAGGAGCAACGGCAGAGGGGCAAGCACTTTTTGAAGCGTTAGGTTTTACAGAAATCGCGAGCTTGTATGATGGAAAACGCAAAGGCTATCTTCTCAAAGACATACGAAATCCGGTGAGACTCATTAACTTGTTTCTCAAGGAAACAGATAAAAAAGAGGGCTAGCATTGCTACTGCTAACCCTTTTCCGCAAATGGCAAGCCATTATCCCAGAAGTGCCATTATTTCCCAGTCCAAAGCGGCGTTGTGTAGTCGTAAGACAGTTCAAAGTACGTTGCGACAAACGTGAGCCGATTGAACATGATAATAGTGGTGTCATCATCTGCTGCATAGTTGGTACGCTTGACTTCCAGGACAGGAGTATTACGCACAATCTTTAAAAGCTCTTGCTCGCGTGAGGTCGGCAGCCGCGCTATCACATCTTCATGGACACGCTTAATCACTTTGCCATGAGCTTCTTTTATGGCTTGCAGCACATCCAGGCGAGCATCTTTTTGCATCCGTTCCAGGAGTGCATCACCAATCAAAGCCACTGGATAGAAGTTTTCGGCTAAGCGATAGTACGCAGCCGTTGTCCCTTGCCGACGAAGGCGACGCACCATAGGTGTACCCTCAGCAACACCCAATGCTTTTGCCACATCCGCAGGAGCGGCCACTATAGCCGGTTCATCAACATTTGTTTCAACAGGAATCAACCCTTGCTCTTGCAAGTATTGGTCAAAACGCGCTGTAATGCCAGGGATACGAGTACGAGGCTTATTGACAAACACACCCGCTTTCCCCTGAGAGAGCAATAATCCCTCAGCTTGCAGGTGCTGTACCGCTTTATTCATCGTTTCTCGTGTTGTACCTAATTCTTCCGCTAATAAGCGGAGTGAAGGCAATCTACCAATCGTTCCATATTCACCATCCAGAATGCGCTGACGGATAGCAGCAGTAATATGGTCTATTTTCACATCAGGAGACATAGAAACCTACCTTTTCCTCTAGTCGTCGTTGACTAGGTGGACTACATTAACTAATCTAGGTTACTATCATAACATATGATTCCAAAGAAAAGAAAGAGAAAGAAATTACTATGGTGAAATTGAATAGCACCGAACCCATTTCTATGGTAATATAAGCGTCACCATTCACCAGGAAGATATCATATGGAGAGGGAAAAGACGACCTATGTCACCACAGCCCATTACCCAAAACACCTTATTTTATGGCGATAACCTGAACATCTTACGCGAACATATCGCAAGCGAAAGCATAGACCTCATCTATCTTGACCCACCATTCAACAGCAACCGCAATTATAACGTCCTCTTCAAAGACGAAAGCGGCATCGACAGCGAAGCCCAAATCACCGCCTTTGAAGATACCTGGCACTGGAATGATATTGCCGAGCAAACCTATGATGAATTAGTTACACAGTCGCCCGGCCATGTATCAAAGATGATCGGTGCTTTACGAGACTTCATTGGTGCCAACCAAATGATGGCCTACCTTGTCATGATGACTATCCGACTTGTTGAATTACATCGTGTCCTTAAACCAACAGGCAGCTTATATCTCCACTGTGACCCTACGGCTAGCCATTATCTCAAAATCATCTTAGACACCATCTTTGGAGTACAAAACTTCCGCAATGAAATTATCTGGAAACGGACGAGCGCACATAGCGATACAAAACAAGGCAATGTCATTCACATGGGACGCATTCATGATGTGATTCTGTTTTACACAAAATCGGATATAGCTAAACGTCGAGAAGTGTATCAGCCGTATGACCAAGAATATATCAGTGCCTTTTATCGGTATAGCGACCCAGATGGAAGGCGTTACCGGCTCGGAGACATCACTGGCCCAGGCGGAGCCGCTAAAGGGAATCCACAATACGAATTTCTTGGAGTGACTCGCTATTGGCGTTACAGTAAAGAACGGATGCAGGAACTTTATGCACAAGGACGCATCGTACAAACCAAACCAGGAGGAGTCCCGGCCTATAAACGCTATCTTGATGAAATGCCAGGAACACCATTACAGGACGTATGGGACAACATTTTACCACTCGGCGCACAAGCAACGGAACGTCTTGGATATCCAACACAAAAACCGCTCACACTACTTGAAAACATCATTAACACCAGCAGCAATCCAGGTGATATAGCATTGGACCCGTTTTGTGGATGTGGGACGGCAATAGCGGCAGCACAGAAGTTAGGGCGCAAGTGGATAGGCATTGATATTACCCACTTGAGTATAGCCCTGCAAAAATATCGCCTGGAAGCCATGTTCCCAGATATCCAATTCAAAGTTGTCGGTGAACCAACTGACTACGGAGCCGCCAAACAGCTTGCCCAAGACGACCGCTACCAATTCCAATGGTGGGCCTTGTCGCTCGTGAAAGCCAAACCACTGGGCGGCCAGGAAGGCAGCAAAATTGGCAAAAAGGGCAGCGATAAAGGCATAGATGGAGTCATCACCTTTATCGATGACAACACTGGCAAGCCCAAACGAGTGCTGGTACAAGTCAAATCAGGCCATGTGAAATCAGGCGATATACGCGACCTTGTTGGAACGGTGCAGCGAGAAAACGCCGCTCTTGGTGTCTTCATCACGTTAGAGCCGCCGAGCCGTGATATGAGTACCGAGGCCGTGACCGCCGGATATTATGAATCGCCTTGGACAGGGCAGAAGTACCCTCGTATCCAGATACGTACTATTGCGGAGTTACTAAAAGGGACAAGGATTGAGATGCCATCGCAGTATGGAACGTTTAAGCAGGCCCAGCGAGTCAAACAGGATGGAGCAGGACAGGAAGAACTGTTTTAAGAGAAGCCTTTGCAACGCTATACAACCTGAAATAGTATGTGTTGATGCTCTTCCTTCCATGACCAATCTATTGTATACTCTACTTAAACTCAGTATCATTGCACGAGAGAACGCAGCTATTGATAGGAGGTTGACAGATGGACCCTTTCACCCTTATTCTTACCGCATTGACAACTGGTGCAGCAGCGAGCCTCAAAGATACCACAAGTGCTGCTATCAAAGAGAGCTACTCGGGACTCAAAGCACTCATCCAACGCAAATTCGCTGAACAGCCGAAAGCCCAGGTCGCTCTTGTGGAATATGAAGAGGACCCAGAAACCTACGACAAACCCTTGAGAAAAGCTCTTACTACGCATGGGATTGACCAGGACGAGACCATCATCGAGGCAGCTAGACAACTGCTTGCATTGACACATCATCAGCAAGCCGTGATTGGTCACACCGTTCTTCAAAATTACGGTCCCGTTCAGGGTCAAGTGGGAGAAAATGCTGGTTCCATCACCATGAACTTCGGTGAGTCACCCAAAACAGAGCAATAACGATGGATGACGCGAAACAGCAGATCACCAATCAAGAAGCCGTTTACGGGCAAATAGGTGAGAACAAGGGGGTCGTTCACCAATATTTTGGAGAGGTGAAGCATGCTCTTCACTCCTCTCCACCTGATCGTATCTGGACGGTTCCTTACCCTCATAATCCCTTTTTCACTGGACGTGAAGATTATCTCGAGCAACTTCACACCAATCTGCTCGCCCACAAAGCCGCAGCCATCACACAACCTCAAGCCATTCACGGACTTGGTGGGATCGGCAAAACGCAGATTGCGGTGGAGTATGCGCATCGTCACCGTGAAACCTATCCCTATGTCTTCTGGGTGAACGCAGCCACGCTTGAAACACTCTTCGTGGACTTCATCACGCTCGCCAAACTTTTAGGATTGTCCCTCTCCAACGACGACGAGCAGAAAACGATTGTCACCTTCGTGAGAAATTGGCTCGACACGCACGAAAGATGGTTACTCATCTTCGATAATGCCGATGACTTACACCGTGTTCGTCCCTATCTGCCAACGGCGAACGTGGGACATATTCTTCTCACGACACGCCAACAGATGGTGAGTTCTTTTCTCAGTATCGAAGTGAAAAAAATGTCCGTTGAAGAAAGTACCCACTTATTATTACAACGAGCAAAGCTACTCGACACCGCCACCATGGAAGACCGTGAGCATGCACACACCATTGCCAAAGAGATGGATGGCTTACCGCTGGCCCTTGACCAGGCAGGAGCCTACATTGAAGAAATGGAATGCTCCGTCGCACAGTACCTTCAGGACTATAGCAGCCGACAGATGGAACTGCTGAGTCAACGCAGTGAAGACGAAGCCAGCCATCCTGACCCAGTAGCGGTTACCTGGTCTCTCAATGTTGAGCAAGTCGCACACAACAATCCAATGAGTGCTGACCTGCTCGCATGTTGCGCGTTTCTTGCACCCGACAATATTCCTGAAGCCTTTTTTCTTGAAGGCGCAGAGGAACTGAGTCCATTCTTCCAATCCATCAAGACGAAGCCCTTTCAATTAGACCAAGCCATCAAAGACTTGCGTCGTTTTTCCCTGGTAGACAAGAAGCGAGAGAGCCACTCTTTTTCCATGCATCGTTTAGTCCAGGCTATCCTCAAAAACAGCATGGATGAAGCCACACAACGGGAATGGGCCGAACGAACCATCCGCATGGTCAATCTCGTCTTTCCCGGAACGATTGATGTTTCCACATGGGAACAATGCCAGCACTGCATCACACATGCACAAATGTGCGCTACATGGATTGAAGCATTTCAGCTTGCTTTCCCGGAAGCTGCAGCCTTATTAAATAAAGCAGGGTACTACTTAAAGGACCTTGCGGTCTATGCTGACGCCGAGCCACTCTATCAGCGAGCCTTGCTCATCTGGGAGCAGGTGTTAGGCCCTCAGCATCCCAACACCGCGACCAGTCTCAACAATCTGGCATTGCTCTATGATAATCAGGGGAAGTATGAGCAAGCCGAGCCGCTCTACCAACGAGCCTTGCTCATCAGGGAGCAGGTGTTAGGCCCTCAGCATCCCAACACCGCGACCAGTCTCAACAATCTGGCATTGCTCTATGATAATCAGGGGAAGTATGAGCAAGCCGAACCGCTCTACCAGCGAGCCGTAACAATCATGGAAAAAACGTTAGGTTCTAACCATCCGAACACAATAACTGTCCGAAAAAACTACACGTACTTCCTCAAAGCCAAGAGACAAAGGCATCGAGGAAAATCAGAGAATTAGTTTAAGACAATGAAACAGTGAGAGCAAAAGTGAGAGCAAAAGCGTTCCACACAGGTTGATATATCTCTACACAAATGAACAAGAATACATCGGCAATCCGCTCTACAGGCCCATAGCAGCCGTCCCAAAGCCAGTCCAAAACAGAGTTATAGGTAGTTCAAATTCTCCCACTCCAACTGAGATATAGGCAGTTCAACGTCCTTTGCTTCATTTAGCTTCCAATCATACGTTTCTATCATATATAATGACTCTCATCACCAATAAATAGCATATGTAGGCGAGATAGAGAAACGAATACCATGAGCAGTATGCGCAAACAGCACATGACACCGCAGACACCTCAACACAAGCGTAAATACGCAACATGGGCGTACTGGCTGATATTTGCAATCATGGTAGTTGGTACTGTCACTCTCATTGGCCTGGTCATCTGGTTATTCGCCACCCAAAAACTCGATCAATTCTCGACAGAGATCGGAATCATGGCCGCTATTGCCGCTATCATTTCTGCACCTTTGCTCTTCTTTTTTACCGTTTTTAAAAAACCTGAAACTGAAAAAGAACAGCCAGAAGGTACCCCACTACCGCCACCGTCACCAATCGCACCAGCACAGGGGCAGAACACCGCACCTGCTTCACCTCTTTGGAATGTTCCCTACCGCCATAATCCATTCTTCACAGGACGCGAACAATTGATCACTCAGCTTCACAAGAACCTGACTACTCACAATGCCACCGCCGTAACCCAAGCCCAGGCGGTCAATGGGCTTGGCGGTATTGGCAAAACAGAGATGGTCATTGAGTACGCCTATCGCTATCGGCATGAGTATGCGGCGGTATTCTGGATCAATGCCGCCAGTCGGGAAACGCTGTTCGCCGATGTGACGACCACCGCCCGGCTGTTACACCTCCCCATCCCTGACGAACGAGACCAGCAAGCCATTGTGCGAAGCGTCAACAGCCACGTCGCTGCTCATGCTGACTACTTACTCATCTTCGACAATGCCGATGACCTCGCTCTACTTGATGACTTCATACCACTTGACTACCAGTGCCATATTCTCATCACCACGCGCGAACACGCGACCAGCCGCCTTGCCGTCAATCTGGAAGTCGCATCCATGGATGACACAGAAGGGAGAGCGATGTTGCTCAGGAGAGCCAAGGTGCTGCTCTCTAATCAGTCCATAGAGCAAATACCCCAACACGAGCAAGAAGCCGCAACGCGTATTATTCAGACCATGGATGGCTTGCCATTAGCCCTCGATCAAGCGGGAGCCTATATTGAAGAAACGCAATGTTCCCTTGCGACCTACCTAGAACGATACCAGCAAGAAGCAGCCACTTTGCTCCAACGACGCGGCACCACCGGAAAAGCCCATCCTGAGCCGGTTGCTACGACCTGGTCCCTCTCCTTTGCGAAGATCGAACAGCTGAATCCTCTTGCCGCCGAGCTGTTACGCTTCTATGCGTTTCTGGCCCCAGATGATATTCCTGAACAATTGCTGCGCGATGGAGCCTCTCACCTGGGTTCACTGCTCCAAGCCATCAAGGCGACTCCTTCTCTGCTGGACGAAGCGATCGGCACGCTCCTCCGTTTCTCCTTCGTCAAACGAAAGCGTGACGAGCAAACGATTGCCGTGCATCGCCTGGTTCAGACCATCCAAAGAACGAGTATGGACACCCCAACGCAGCACACATGGGCCGAAAGAACGGTACGAGCTGTCAATCACGCGTTTCCCGATGTGGGAGACTACCGTAACTGGTTACGCTGTCAACAGTATCTCCCCCATGCGCTGATCTGCTTCAATCTGATCACGACCTATCATCTGGCCTCTCCTGAAGCAGGGAGACTGCTCAATCAGACAGCGTACTACTTGCATGATCAGGCACAGTATGCTCAAGCGTTACCGCTCTATCAGCGTGCCTTGGCTATCCGCGAAAAGGTGTTAGGGGCGGAGCATCCCGACACGGCCTCAAGCCTGAACAATCTGGCCGCGCTCTACAAAACGCAAGGGGACTATGCTCAAGCGTTACCGCTCTTGCAGCGTGCCTTGGCTATTTTCGAGCGAGCATTGGGGAAAAACCACCCAAGTACAAAGACTGTTCGAGCAAATTATGAGCAACTGGGAAGGCAGAAATAAAAGGACACCCCGCAAAGGGAAACGTGTTGACAGCAGTTTTGACAGCAGAGCGGGTACATTTTGCTACTCATCATTGAACACCGCTGGACAAAAATACCCTCCTGCACCCTCAATACCCCCAAGAAAGAGGGGCTAGACAAAGCCCCTGATAGGGGCTAAAATAGACAGTGCATTCCGACAAAACAAAGTAGAGCAAATTCTAGTGGTACAGGGGAAAAACGCATGAGCAAAACAAAGATGCGTTGCAATACCTGCGGCAAGTGGTTTCAGTCGGCAAATGCTAAAGATATTACTTGCCCCGATTGCACGCAAAAAGCCAGGAAAGAGAAACTGGCCGCCAAACAACCGCCTACGACGCAACCGACCGCGCAGGCAAACACGCCAGCACGACCAGTGCCGCCGCCACCTAAGCCAAAACAGGCCGCCAGTGGCACTAGCCATTGGTTGGACACGCAAAATGACGTGAAGCTTGGTCAACCAGATCAACCTGCACGTCCGAAAATTCCTTCTTTCCCCGCACCACGAGACAATCGCGGTGGGCAGGAACGTGGCAACCAATATAGCCCTCCAGGCTCCGGGAGCTCTGGCGGATCTGGTGGTCCTGGCAACTACCGTGAGGGAGGACAGCGTGGCCCCGGTGGCTACCGCGAAGACGATAACCGGGGGCCTAGCAATTTTCGCGAAAACAATTACCGCCCGACTACGCCCTACCGCGTAGGTGGTGGTATGGGGCTACCCGATACAGCCGATCAACGTCCACGCCAGCCCATGACAGGTAATCGCCCACCACGTCCAGGTGGCCCTGGTGAAGAGCGGCCTGATAAGTTCCGTCCCGGCGGCAAACCCGGTATGCAAAAGGGAAAGAAGCCGTACAAGCCAAAAGTGGCTGCACCGCCCAGGCCCAAGAAAGAGAAAATTCCACCACCAGAGCCATTTAAGCCAACAGATGAGCAGATTGCTCAGGTGGAGAATCGCTATATCGAGCTGGCCGTCCCCACGGAGTTCGATGGTATTCGCACGCAGATCGCGCAAGAGATGAGCATTCCCAAGGCCGCGGTCAAGAAAATCATCAAAGACTTGCGTGATCGACAAAATATACCAAGTTGGTGGGAGTTACAAAGCTACAAAGGCAGTACCGAGGAACTGGAAAAGATCAAAGAGCTCTACGAGCCACATCTGCCTTTGCCGGATGTCGGTGTGCATAAGCAAATCGCCGAGCTGCTCTCCCTCAAGCCTGGTGATGTCTATCAAGCCATCAAAGCCATTCGCCTTGAAATGAACTTGCCGCAGTTCAACGATCCCGCCTTGCATGGCATTGAGTTGAAACCGCGCAAAAAGGCAGGAGAGACGGAAGAAGCCGTAGCAACGGAACCCCTGCCTGATACAGAGCAGAAAGAAGAAACCGCTCAATCTGCGCCCACCGAAGTCCCAGCCGAGGAAAAACAACCGGATGCTGTTGTGCCTGCTGAACCTGTGGCTGAAGAGAAGCAACTTCCTGCTGACGCGCCCGCCGAGCCAGTAGCTGAGGATAAGCACCAGGAGGCCGATGTGCCTGCCGAACCTGTGGTTGAGGAGAAACAACTTCCTGCTGATGTACCTGCCGAACCTGTGGTTGAGGATAAGCAACCGGAGCCAGAAGGTGAATTCTCTTCGATTGAGACCGACGTAAAGTTCCAACATGTGGGCGACACTACCTCGGTGGTAGCCGCTAGCGCCGAGGACAACACGGCGTCGTAGGTTTCAAGGCACGCATCATTCAAGTATGGAGTGGTGGCACGCTCTGGTGCAGAAGGCAATAGAGCGTGTCACCACTCCATACACATCTTTTATGACGAGGAAAGAGTATGAAAAACTGCCTCTTCTGCAAAATTGCGGAGGGTAATATACCCGCGAAGATTGTGTACCAGGATGAAGATGTGGTAGCGTTTGAAGATATCAATCCACAAGCTCCCCACCACATCCTGCTCATTCCCCGGCGGCATATCGTCTCCACTGATGATTTGACACCCGAAGACGGGCCGCTGCTGGGCATTCTATTTTCAGTGGCGGCCAAACTGGCACATAAACTGGGATTGGATGAGCGCGGTTATCGTTTAGTAAGCAATGTCGGTTCCGACGCCGGACAAAGCGTCTTTCATCTTCATTTTCACCTGCTGGGTGGTCGCAAATTTGGCTGGCCCCCAGGATAAGAACTGTCAGGTTTTCATGCGTATCGCAATCGATTATACCGCCGCCATCCGGCAAAAAGCTGGCATTGGCAACTACGTGCGCAAGCTGGTAGATGCCATGCTGGAGCAGGATAGCAGCAACCACTATACGTTACTCACCAGTGGACGCCCCACCGGGGAGCGTCCTTTTCCTGTGGCGGACAATGTACGCGGGCGCAGTATCTTTATCCCAGACCGCTACCTGAACATTATCTGGTATCGCTGGCGATTGCCACTCTATGCCACCTATTTTTCGGGCCAGGTAGACATTTACCACGGGCCAGATTTTGCCTTGCCGCCCATCGGCAAAGCTGTGCGCAAAGTGGTCACCGTCCACGACCTGGCTTTTTTGGAACACCCGGAATATGCCATTCCTTCACTCGCGGCTACACTCAACAAAGTTGTGCCCGAGGCCGTAGCCGCCGCCGATGTCGTCTGTACCGTCTCGCACGAGGTCAGTCGCACGCTGATTGAGCATTTTCGAACGCCACCTGAGAAGCTGACCGTTATTCCCAATGGTGTGAGTCCACATTTCCGGCGCATCACCGACCCTATCATCCTGGCCGCCACACGTCACAAATTTGGCCTGAAACATCCATTGGTCTTGAGCGTAGGCACACTGGAACCGCGCAAAAATCATGCCGGGCTGATTAAGGCCTTCTACAAGGCGCAGCAGCGGAAACAGGGGCCAGCTATGCTGGCTCTGGCTGGCGGTGAGGGCTGGCTTTACGAAGAGACACACCATTTGGTCGAGCAACTCAAGCTTGAAAAGAAAGTGCGTTTTCTGGGTCGTGTCACCGATCTGGAACTCATCTCGCTCTATAGTATGGCTGATGTCTTTGCCTTCCCGTCCTTTGCCGAAGGGTTCGGCGTTCCACCATTAGAGGCTATGGCCTGCGGTGTACCCGTTATCGCCTCCACTACCGCCTCTCTGCCAGAGGTCGTAGGTAACGCGGGCCTACTCATCGACCCCCACAACACGGACGAATTGGCTACGGCAATGATGCGCATTCTGGGTGATAAACAACTCCAGGAAGAACTACGCCAAAAAGGCTATGAGCGCGTCAAGCAGTTCACCTGGCAAGAATCGGCACGTAAGATGCTCAATGTCTACCAGAAACTGGCTACCGGGGTCACTAACTTTACTGAGGAAGGGATTTCCCTATGAAGATCGCTTTCAATGCACTACCCTTACAATCAGCCGCCAATGGCAGCGGTCAATACCTCATACATCTACTCAACGCCTTGTCGAAGATCGATAGGCAGAACGAGTACGTGCTACTGGGCGAAAATTATATATTACGTGATGGCAAAAACCGCCTGAAGGGATCGTCGCTGCCCATTCCTTTTCCTTATCAAATACATCCCACCCTCATCTTCAGCTTCCAAAACGAGAACATTCAGAAGGTGTTGTGGGAACAGTTTACCGGCCCACGGGCGGCGCGAGCCAACGAAGTTGATCTGTTTCATGTGCCCTATTTTGCGCCACCTTTCGCGACGCGCACCCCAACCATTGTAACCATTCACGACGCCATTCCTTTGCGCCTCCCACTCTACCGTTCTGGAGCCAGAGTAGAGGCGTATATGCGCCTCGTCTCCAGTGCTGCGCAGAAGGCCACTATGATCATCACCGTCTCCCAGCATGCCAAAGAGGATCTCATGGACGCATTACACTTGCCAGCCGAGCGCATTCGCGTCATTTACGAGGCTGCTGGTGACGAGTTTGTGCAAATTACTGATGAGGCAGTACTGGCAGCGGCGCGCACCCGCTACGGTGTCGGGGAGCAGTATATTTTCTACCTAGGTGGCCTGGACTCGCGCAAGAACGTGCCACAGCTCGTGCGGGCCTTCGCCCAACTGTATCGGCAAGTGGGAAACCCTCAATTGCAGCTTTTTATCTCTGGCAATCCAGCGAAACAAAAGGGGCCGTTTTTCCCCGATCCGCGTCCCGTTGCCGCCGAACTGGGTATCACCAAGCAGGTCATTTACCGCTTTGTCGAGGAGGAAGATAAAGCAGCGATGTATAGTGGGGCGAGCCTGTTCGTCTACCCATCGATGTATGAAGGGTTTGGCCTTCCCCCCTTAGAGGCCATGAGTTGTGGGGCTCCTGTTGTTTGCTCCAATCGCACCTCGTTACCGGAGGTAGTCGGCGATGCCGCTCTCTGCGTAGACCCGGACGATACAGAGGCCCTCGCCGAAGCTATGCGCAAGGTACTGACGGATACAACGTTACGAGATGACTTGCGAACGCGTTCTATACAGCGAGCCACCCATTTCAACTGGCGCAAGACCGCCGAGGAAACACTCTTGGTCTACGAAGAGGCATTGGCAAGGAGTAAAAAATAAATGCGTGTGCTGATGATCTCCAAAGCACTGGTTGCGGGTACATCGCAACGCAAGCTCGAAGAATTGGCAAAATGCCCCGACGTACAACTCACGTTGGTCACACCTCCCTATTGGCAGCACGATAACGGCACGAAACTGATGCTAGAAAAGCTCTACATCACAGGGTACCGCATGATCGTTACCCCGATGTCCTGCAATGGTAACTACCACCTGCACTACTATCCTAAACTGGGACGGATTATGCAGGAGGTACAGCCAGAAATCGTGCACATAGACGAAGAACCGTACAATCTTGCAACCTTTCAGGCGATGCGCTTGGCTCACCACCACAAAGCTCGCACACTCTTCTTCACCTGGCAGAATCTCTATCGCAATTATCCGCCGCCGTTCCGACAAATGGAACTTTACAATTATAAACACACTGACGCCGCTCTGGCTGGGAATCAGGAAGCCGTTGAGGTTCTGCGCCGCAAGGGCTATCACAAAGCAACATATGTGATTCCGCAGTTCGGCTTTGATATGGAGATATACAAACGTAGTGCACCCCGTCCCCCGCGCATACCTGGCACTCCCTTTACTCTGGGCTTTCTGGGCCGCTTGGTTGAAACCAAGGGTCTGATCACCATGGTGGAAGCCTTGACCAGCCTGCCCGACTATTGCCAAGCTATATTCGTCGGCGACGGTCCCATGAAAAGTGTCCTAGAAGAAGAGGCCGCACGGCTAGGAGTCAGCGACCGCGTTATCATCAGGCCAGGAGTGCCCACCTACGAAGCTCCGCAAGTGCTTGCAGCGTTCGACGTGTATGTCCTGCCATCGCGCACTTTCCCCAACTGGAAAGAGCAGTTTGGCCGCACTTTAGCTGAGGCCATGGCCTGCGAAACACCCGTTATCGGCTCCCGTTCCGGCGAAATCCCCCACGTCATCGACGATGCTGGCCTGGTTTTTGCGGAAGGCAATGTACAGGAACTGGTCACTTGCGTTGAGAAGCTCTTGCATGACCCAGCACTCTACAGCTCTCTTGCTAGCAAAGGACGACAACGCGTATTGGAAAATTATACGCAAGAGCAAATTGCGAAACAAACCTACCAGGTCTATCAGGAGATGTTGAGGGTATAATATACCAGGAGCGATGCTGATAGTCGCTTCCGGTAAAGGAACAAACACATGGGTTATGATGAAATGATGGTATTTTCGGGGAGCGGTAGCTCCAGGCTTACCGCACGTATTTGTAAGTACCTGCACATTGCGCAGGGGAAGAACGAAACATTGCATTTCTCGGATGGGAACACCTTCGTGCGCATCCTGGAAAATGTGCGCGGTCGTCGTGTCTACATCGTCCAATCCACAGTCTTCCCCTCCAATGACAATTTCATGGAATTGCTCTTCTGGATCGATGCCTTCATGCGAGCGGGCGCGGATACAGTCACCGTCATTATCCCCTATTTTAGCTATGCTAAGGGGGATAAAAAGGATGAGCCGCGCGTCTCTATTCGCGCCCGTGTCTGCGCTGATGCTATCGAAGTTGCGGGAGCCGACCGCGTCGTCACCATGGATTTGCACGCCCCCCAGATTCAGGGCTTCTTTCATTTGCCCGTGGATAATCTCTACGCGCTACCCATCATTGCCGATTGCATTCGGGCCAAGCATCTGGAAAATATGATTGTCGTCTCCCCCGATGTGGGTTTTGCGAAACAAGCCCGTAAATACGCTTCAGAACTGGGCGTCAATATCGCCATCGCGGATAAAGAACGCCAGGCCCACGATGAGAAAGCCAGCATCCTACAGATCATTGGGGATGTAAAAGGCAAGACCGCGGTCGTCGTCGATGACTTCACCATCACCGGAGGTACCCTGGCGAGCGTCTCTGTCAAACTCATGGAACAGGGGGCGAAAGAGGTCTATGCCGTCGTCACCCACGGTGTATTAACAAAAGGCTCTATCGAGAGAATAAACAATAGCCCTATCAAACAATTACTCATCACCGATACGGTCGAAAACCAGCCCGTGCAATTTTCTGATAAAATTGAGGTCGTCTCTGTAGCGTCGCTTTTCGCCGAAGCGATCAAAAGAATCCATAACCGCGAAAGTATCAGCGAAATGTTCACGTAGCATGCAATGCCGACGCTCTTTTTCTGATCCAGAAACAGCTTTGTTAGTCATGTATCCCGAACAAAATGCCAAAACTCAGCGTATATATAGCAATGTTATAGGAGACTCTACCCATAGCATACCCGATTTCATTTGTGTTCCGTTTGTACAGAACAAGAGGGCTTTCAGTCCGCATAAAAAGCCAACATGACATCACCTAGCAAATGATGTTATAATAGCCGCGAAGAGTAAGCCTTTCAGTTAGGAGTATGCATGATGAACGGTGACATGTTAGGTCGTGTCATCAATGGTAAATACAAGCTCATCGACGAACGCGGGCGCGGTAGCTTCGCGACTGTCTATGTGGCGCGTGACACTGAAAACAATCACATTTATGCGATAAAGGTAATGCATCTTGAACTCTCCGGTGATGGAGAGTTACTGGCGCGTTTCCAACGCGAGGCCCATATCCATTTGAACCTCAGTGATCCGCATATCGCCCGCATCGTCGATTATGGCAACGACAGCAGTATGTATTACATCGTGATGGAGTACATCGATGGTCAGAACCTGAAGTACCATATGTTGACACATGGCCCGATGGACCCATTGCGAGCGTTAAATTATACACGGCAAATAGTTGAGGGGTTGGAAACGGCCTATAAACAGGGGGTGGTGCATCGCGATATCAAACCGCAGAACATTCTTGTAAACGGCAGGGATGTGGTCAAAATCGTAGATTTTGGATTGGCGCGGAGCCGAGAAACTGTCACACTTACGCAATCAAACGTATTTATGGGTACGGCCTACTATATTTCGCCGGAACAGGCGGAAAGTGGGCGTTCAGCGGACACTCGCTCTGATCTCTATTCCGTAGCAACTGTACTGTTCGAGATGCTCACTGGTAGCCCTCCCTTCGAGGGAGAGACAGCGGTAGACATAGTCATCAAACATATGAATGAAAAGGTGCCTTCGATCTGTCGTATTCGCCCGGACTTGCCAATGGAAATGGACATGTTCATGCAAAAGGCCATGGCGAAATCACCGGCAGAACGATATGCTACGCCGCAAGAATTCATTGCAGCACTCGACCGTTTACAGGAGCGTATCCAAGCCATGCCACTCAGTAAGCGAGTGCCAGAGCCTGGCTACGAACAAAACTTGGGTAATGTAGGTAATAGCGCGGTCAAACAGGTGGTGGCTCCGCCTAAGCAGGCACGGCTCATCGTCATCTCTAGTGGACAACCGATTCCATTAAATGGGGAGTTGATGGTCGTGGGGCGGCAAGACCCTATCCTGGGTATCTTCCCGGAGATTAACCTCGCGGACAAAACGGTGGGGCGGCGTCACGCGTATGTAAGGAATCAGCAAGGAACATACACGGTGGAGGACCTGAACGCCCTGAACAAGACGCGCTTAAATGGTATCACCTTAACACCACACGAAGAACGCACGCTCAAAGACGGCGATATTCTACGCTTTGGCAGTGTTGAGGTCCGTTTTGAATTGCGATAAATGTGGTGTTACACCGCACTGGATTCGCAGGATAGGGATATCCGAAGAGGATATCCATAGGCGGTCAGAGTGGCCGCAGCAACGATCAGAAGGGTGAACGACATGCATGAGACACTTGCGTTCATAGTTTTTGCTTTTTCTCTTACTGGAACGCCGATTTTGGTTGGTGCGGCTCTAGTGCTCGTCGTAGTAATTCTTGGAGCAGCACTATTCATTTTCCGTAGTAGCGGGAAAAAGAAGGGCGCGGCTGCCAATAAAGCTGGGGCAGCGACCGATTGGCAACGTCAGCAAGGACAACAAGGACAACAAGGGCAACAGCCAGGGGCACCTGGTGCCTGGAATCAGCAAGGAATGGGCGGTGCGGGAGACAATGCTTGGGGACAACCCCAGCAACCCAACGCGTGGGGAGCACAATCCCCCGCCCAACAGCAGCCAGGAGCATGGGGAGCACAAGCTCCCGCTCAACAGCAACCGGGCGTGTGGGGAGCGCAAACTCCTGCTGCACAGCAACAGCCTAACGCATGGGACGCACAAATGCCACCACAACAGCAACCGGGCGTGTGGGGAGCGCAAACTCCTGCTGCACAGCAACAGCCTAACGCATGGGAAACTCAGATCCCGGCGCCACAGCAACCAGCAGCCAACACCTGGGGTTCCCCCTCTTCTCCACTGCAACAACCTAACGCGTGGGGAGCGCAAGCTCCTGCGCAACAGCAACCGGGCGGGTGGGGCAATGCAACCCCTAGCACACCATCCACTAACGGGATGGGTGGAAATCAATCCTGGGATGCTACCTCTTTACCGCAACAACCAGCTCCAGCAGCACAAGATGCATGGGGGCAGACCCAACAGCCTACTCCGCAACAGCCGGGGACGCCAGCGTGGGGAGTGCAGAACAACAACATACCTGCACAGCAGCAGGCGCCTACTGCATATGGTGGCAATAGTTCACCCAATGCCAATGCGCCATGGGGCCCGACTAACCAGAACCAGGCAGCACCAGTCAGTGACTCTTGGGGACAAGCGGCTCCAGCCCAATCGAACAATTGGGGTGCGCCACCACTTCAGCCACCGACAACAACTGGTGGCAATTCGATGACGCCAGCGTGGCAACAAGCACCCGGACAAGTTTCGGGCGGTGTCACTCCTGGCGGGGGAGCAGGCGGTTTTGGTGCTCCGTTTGGCAATAACAACGAGAACGATAGAACCATGATACGCAGCACTGGCCCCCAGGGATCGCTGGGCGTTGTGCGTGTCGAGGAAGGGAAAGAGCCTGGGCGTGTCTACGAGGTACGCAAGGACGAGCTAAGCATCGGGCGAAGCCGCGAAAGCGACATCTTCCTAGAAGACTTAGCTGTTTCTCGCTTACACGCCAAAATCGTCAGCCTGGGCAGTGGCAACTATGCCCTCAAAGACGAAGGCAGTGCTAACGGAACCAAGGTTAACGGTCAATTGGTGAATAAATACCAGAGTCATACGCTGCAAGAGGGAGATCGTATCCAACTCGGTCAGACCGTATTAGTTTTTGCTAAGCGTTAACCAACACAAGCACGCGAGATTGCGCATTACAAGGGCGAGGAGGAAGGGCAAAGAGCAGGGCAACCACCTCTTCGCCCTGAAGATACTGTGCAACAAGACGAAATGATTGGTATAACGCTGGGGAACTACCACATCCTGGCACCACTCGGTCAGGGCGGCATGGCTCGTGTTTATAAAGCACGTCAAGAGAACCTTGACCGGGAAGTCGCGGTGAAGGTTCTACCACCCTGGTTCGCGGCTGATCGCAACTTTGTTGAACGTTTCAACTTGGAGGCGCGGCTAGTTGCGCGGCTCTCCCATCCGAATATTGTGACAGTACACGATGCCAGCGAGTTTCGCGGCAACCTTTACATCGTCATGCAATTGGTGGATGGGGGAACGCTCAAACACCGAATGGATCAACTACAAGCAATCAACAAGAGAATGGATATTGCAGAGGCAAGCCGTATCTTCACGCAAATTGCTAGCGCCCTCTCGTATGCCCACGATAACGGCATCATTCACCGCGATGTAAAGCCGGTAAACGTGCTCATGGACCGTGGCGGGCGTCCCATTCTCTCTGATTTTGGCATCGCCAAAGTGCTGGCGGGTACGAAGGAACTGACGCGCCAGGGAGCCGGTGTCGGCACACCAGAATATATGTCGCCCGAACAATGTCTAGGAGGGGCGGTTGATGCACGCGCCGATATCTACGCGCTAGGAGTCATGCTCTTTGAAGCCTTGACTGGTCGCCTTCCCTTTCTGGGGGATAACTATCCCGCTCTCGCGCACAGCCACATCTACGAAATACCTCCGCATCCCAATGCCATCAACCCTTCGATTGACCCGGCGGTGACCCAGGTCATCCAGACGGCTCTCAGGAAGAATCCCATAGAACGCTATCAACGGGCCAGCGATATGGCCGAAGCTCTTGAGCGCGCAGTCCACTCTATTCCGGCAGCTACACCTTCACAAACACCTGGTCCTGATTCCAGCCAGATAGCAACTTTGCCGCTCTACGCTTGTGTACAGTGCCGTAGCTTTAATAAGCCCATGACACTCTTTTGCACAAGTTGCGGTATCGCATTGAATCCTTGTCGCAATTGTGGTGCCAACAATCCCGTCAAAAATCGCTTTTGCTCACGTTGTGGACTGCCGCTGCGTATACGCTAATAGACGAATTCATCAGCCTGAGGCGCATAGAGACGTTCAATCACTTCGCGTTGCTTAGCAATACTTTCGTCCCTCAATGCGTTACGCTCCTCGACACTTAACTCAAGCAACGCACGGATATGGTCAACCAGAATGCTGGGCTGCGTTGGTTTCGTCAGGTATTCTATAGCTCCCTCTTCAAAACCTTGCAGCTTTTTCGTGATATGCGTCAGGGCAGTCAGTACGAGGACAGGAATGGGGGGTGTTAAGCGATTTTCCCTTAGCCAGTCCAGTACCGCATAGCCATCGACTGGTTTCATCATGAGATCCAGCACGATGAGATGTGGGCCAAATTCTGGTATACTGCGGATCGCCTCCTGCCCATCTGAAACCCCTAGTACTTCAAACCCAGCATATGTCAGGAAGACACAGAGCACTTGCTGGATATCTGCCTCGTCCTCAACCACGAGAATTTTTGACTTTTTTTCAGTCGTATTCATACCTTTCACCTCTATCAAATCACGCAAACCCGCATAAATTATACTTCAACGTCGCTAGCAAACTGCCAGAATGAGATGTTCCCCTCATCTTGCGCTAGCTACCCACGGGGGGTGACCTGACTACGTTGCCGCACTAAAGGAAAACGCACCTCGGACACGGTAATACCCTCATCGTCTAAGCGGTGCAGTATAAATTGTCCACCTAAATCACCAATAAGATTTTTGATCAGAGAAAGTCCCAGACCTTCATGGCTCTCATCTTCCCCTGGTTCCCATTGCGCCAGCCCTTTGCCCGTATCAATAACCTGGACAATCACCAGCCCATCCTCCTGACGACCGCGAATAGTAATCTTCCCTTTCGTAAGGCCTTTCATGCCATGTTTGATCGCATTAGAGACCATCTCGTTCAAAACAAGGGCCAGAATGGTGACGGCACGCGAAGGAATAACTATTGAACACGGCTCAACCGCGAACGTGATATGGGTCTCTGGCGGACGAAGATTATCGTTCGCCACGCCTACAATCTTCCGAGCAATATCTTCCACGCGGGCCTCGCTCACGTCATCGTGTGAGAGCAGATCGTGCGTTGCCGCTAACCCCTGTACGCGGTTCACGCTCTCAGCCAGGATATAGCGCACTTCAGACGACCTCGTGCGCCTGCGCTGCAATGAAAGGATACCCGCGACGGTCGCCAAATTGTTCTTAACCCGATGATGCAATTCGCGCAACAAAACCGATTTTAGCTCAAGGCCACGCCGCGTCTCCTCGTAGAGGCGTGCATTTTCTATCGCAATCGCCGCCTCATTCGCGAAAGTGATCACCAACTGCATCTGCTCCTGCGAGAGCAAGTGGCGATGGCTGCTATAAATACAAATGCACCCAAGCACTTTCCGCTTCACCTGTAGTGGCACACACAAGACTGAATGTATCTCCGAAGAGATGCCAGGGTCTTTGGGAATAAAGCAGTGTGCATCGGTCTGGCAACAATCTACCGCCGAACTGGGGCGTCCCGTCTTTACGGCACGACCAGCACAACATTGTCCCACGACCAACTGTAATCCTCGCACCATAGCCGTATTTAATCCATGGTGGGCAATAACGTGGAGACGCTGAGTTTCGGCATCCAACTCGAAGATACAAGAACGTTCCGCACCCGAAAGGTGTACCGCCTGCGTCGTGATGATTTGCAGCACCTCATCCAAATTGAGCGTTGAAGCGATTATCGAGGAGACGCGATGCATCGTCGCCAGTTCATGTACCTTGCGCCGCAGTTGTTCATCTGTCTGCTCATAGAGCCTCCCATTCTCAATGTTGATGGCGACAATACCAGCAACCACCTCGACAAAATTGCGCTCCGCGGTAGTGAACTCGCGCATTGTGCTGGATTGTACGCTGATAACGCCAATCAGTCGCTCTGTATTGCCGAAGAAAATGATGGGAACCGCTATGAGACCGTGATATTCGCTGCTATACGTGCGCACCTCGCTGGAGAAATGTGGGTCGGTGAGGGCATCACGCACGATCAAGGGCGTCCCTTTATCTGCTACCCACCCACTATACCCCTCGCCTAGACGCAGCGTAAAGTGCATTCCGCCAAGTGGACGTGGCCCATTAGTCGCCCGCAGCGTGAGTATACGTTGGAGCTCGTCATAGAAAAAGATGGTACAGAGCTCAACATTCAATTCTTCGGCTACGATCTTGGCAATTATTTCCAAGGTTTGGTCCAAATCCATTGTCGAGTTGCTGGCACCATTGATGCGTTGCAGTGCCTGGAAACGGTGTTCCGCCTCTCGGCTCAATGCGCTCCGTTCTATGGCGGTTTGATCCATAATACTCTGATAACCGCGGGTCAACGCCAAAATGCCATCTGATGAAAGATGATACAAGCCAGTGAGGGCTGCGATGAGCAAATCCGCTCTATCCTGCTCGAGGGGATTGGCAGAAATGCTGAAAATTTCTTGTAATTCGAGGGCAAGCGCATCACAATAAAGCTGTAAGCCTTGCAAACGCACATCAAGTTTCCCGCCTTGTTCCGCGAGCCAGCGACCGGATTGCTCCAACCGGGCAGTATAGGATTTATCATCGCCAATCAATGCGTGGAGGAGTAACCAGGCATCACTTCCTTCTTCCGGCCCTTCGCTATCACCTGAAACCTGTTGTAAGCGGACGCGTAACCTGGCTGCATGCTGCACCAGAACTTGCTCCACTAAACTACTTTGTATCACGTATTTTCCCTACCGTGCCTGCAACTCTACCACGCAGAACACACATGCGAAGCATTACAAGTTATGTACCAAACATCCGCATCTTCACATCTAATTGTAGATGGGCTCACATACTCTGTCAAGTCACCCGACCAAAAGGGGTGTATGAAAAAGTTGTAGGCAATCAAGCAGCATATTCGAGTTTCCAGAATGAGTTGTAGGACTGGTTGAGAACGGAAGTGCGCAAAGCGAGGACCGCATCCAAGCCATCAGGAGTCCAGCGCATGCCAGATTTTTTC
>JBBQXY010000071.1:0-27175 GCA_038209195.1 Ktedonobacterales bacterium
AACCTTGCCATCACCTTAATCCATCGCACTGGGTCCTCTCAGATTGCCGCTTCCCGACGACATTTCGCTTCTCATCCCTCTAAAGCTTTCGCTCTCCTTCTGCAAGGGAGGTTCACCCAGCAATAATTCACAGACCCTGGGGGATTGACTGTGTTTTAGTTTGGTGGTATAGTGCGTGAAGCTAGCCGATGTAGCTCAGTGGTAGAGCAGCGGTTTTGTAAACCGCTGGTCAGGAGTTCGAATCTCCTCATCGGCTCCAAACTTCCTTTAATCAACGGTCACGGCATAAGTAAAGACACTATATGAGAATTCTCGTTGCCATTCTTGGCGTCATCGTTATTTTCGTTATCTTGCAAGACGCCTTTGAAACGATTATCTTGCCCCGGCGAGTTTCACGAGCCATTCGATTGACCCGCGTGTTCTACCGCTATACCTGGTTTGTGTGGTCAGCCGGGGCATATAAACTACGCTCACTGAACCGCAAGGAATACTACCTCAGTTTATTTGGCCCACTTTCACTGATCGTTCTGCTGATTGTGTGGGCCGTACTCCTAATTATTGGTTTCGCCATGCTACAATGGGGCCTTGGCTCGTCTATGGATGCGCCGGAAAAGGTAGTCACCTTCGGCACAGATTTGTATGTGAGCGGCACCTCTTTTTTCACCTTAGGTCTGGGTGATGTACGACCTGTCTCTGCGCTGGCACGTATCCTGACCGTCGCGGAGGCTGGTACAGGTTTCGGTTTTCTCGCGCTTGTCATTGGCTACCTGCCAGTCATTTATCAATCCTTTTCACGACGTGAGGCGGGTATCTCTTTACTTGATGCACATGCCGGTTCGCCGCCGAGCGCAGGTGAGCTATTGCGCCGCCATAGCCGTGTGCAGGATAAAGAAGAGTTGGTCGAACATCTGCACGATTGGGAGCGTTGGTGTGCGGATTTGCTGGAAAGCCATCTCTCTTATCAGGTGTTGATGTACTATCGTTCTCAGCATGAACATCAATCATGGTTGGCAACTATAACCACCATCCTGGATGTCTGCGCCTTGATTATTGTCACGATGGAAGGCTCTACCGCCCAATCGGCATGGTTTACCTTTGCTATTGCCCGCCATGCCGTCGTTGATCTGGCCCAGATATTTAAGCGTCATGTTCCTACCACCCCCATCGATCGTCTTCCGCCTGCTGAATTTGTTCGCTTGCGCGAGTTTCTGACCTCGTCAGGCATTACTCTCAATAATGAAGAGAAGGCCGAGCGTAAACTCGCTAAGCTTCGCAGTATGTACGAACCCTATGTGAGCGCACTATCGCAGCGCCTACAGATGCCATTGCCCGATTGGTTTAGCCTGGAGGGGGCCGACGATGACTGGCAGACCAGCGTGTGGGGCCATGTAGAAACGATTGTCTAAAGACACATACCCGCTTCTCTAACGAAGTTCCCAGCTTACCGCCAGTTGTGTCCAATGTTTCTGAATAACAGTTTCATTAGCGGCGGGTATATAGGCAACATCGCGTGGGTAGGCTTTAATATGCAGATGTTCTTCGGTGGGATGACCGGCAGCATTCCAGGTAGATACTAATGCTATGAGGCGAGCAGCGAGCGATTCGTCCGGGCCAAAACTTTTCACACCTACCTCGAAAGGTGCTGCCACCGCATGTTCCTGGTTGAGAAATTGTGCCATGGGACTGGTGAGTAGGCAGATACCGTTATCCCCCAGTATACCAAAGGAGCTAGTGAATTTACTGGCCGTGAAAACTTGCAGGAAAAGCGGAATGATACCTTGCTCTACTAACGACATATCGACAAGTACCTGGCAATAATCCGCTTCATGCAAGGCCAGCCACATAGGTAATCCGAAGAATAATTCGCGCGGCACTACGTTCACCCCGCTTGCTCTATCCCGGCCAGGGCTTGTTAACCACTGATGTACAGTATCGGTATCCAGGAAACGATGCTCTCGCAGCCAGAGAAAAAGGAGGGGTTCTGCACCTACTTGTACGCGGAAGGCTGGTTCGGCAAAGGCACCACGCAGCATCATGAAGCCGCAAGCTCGCACCGAGACACTAGCAAGGTGATCGTCAACCTGCTCGAAGGCTACTGAGACCTGTGGCTCACGTAAGGTTAAGGGCAATAAAAGTCGTCCACCTGGTTTCAATTGCTCGTGCCATGCTGGTGTTATATCGCTGGCTCCTACCGTCAAAATGATGCGGTCATATGGGGCGGCATTCACATAGCCCGCACCTCCATCGGCACAAATAACCTGCACCCGTGCAAAGCCAGCCGTGATAAGATGGGTTCGCGCGTTGTGTACGATGTCTTCGTCGATATCTACGGTAATCACCCGACCCGTTTGGCCGACAATATGAGCTATAAGCGCGGCATTGTAGCCTGTACCTGCGCCAATTTCGAGGACGCGCAGGCCAGGTTTCAATTGAAGCTGTTCCAGCATGATCGCCATGATGGCAGGTTGAGAGGAAGCACTGATGGAGGTACCCTTGAGAAACTTGGTGGCGATAGCCTCGTCGCGATACACCTCTGCGGGTGCTTTATCAGGTAAGAATAGATGGCGCGGCACAGCCCGAAACGCCGCCTCGACCAGCGGATCGACGATGTGGCCCTGGCCTTTCAATTGATCGACAAGGCCTTGATGTCGTTTCTCGACTTCTTGCTCGTATTCGTCACCGTTGTTTCTAGCCATAGCACAGTCCTTTTTGCTCACGGGAGTTCGCGGCGATGCCAATCGGTCAATTGCTGGTAGGCATGGGCAATACGCAGCACAGTCGATTCCTCAAATGGCTTGCCAACTATTTGCAGTCCTATTGGCAGATCGTTCGCCGTAAATCCACATGGGCATGATGCCGCCGGTAGGCCAGCCAGGTTAAATGGCATGGTCAAGCTCAAAAGCGCGTGCGCGGTACCCATCCTTACCCCTTCAATGTCAATCTCCTGCTCTATCTGCGCTATTGGAATGGCAGGGATAGGGAGCGTTGGCAGCACCAGTGCGTCAACGCGCTGCATAACCGTGCGCAGCCCGCTGGAAAAAATGCGCCGCTCGTATTGCGCTCGCAGGTAATCTACCGCGGGAATAGTTTGCCCTCGTAAGAGCCTTTCTCGTGTCTGCTCGGTGTAAAGGTCCAGCTTATCGGTCAACCAACCCTTCTGCTGGTGGGAAAGCGTCGCCTCTGGGCTCTGAATGGTGCGATACATCTCTATCGAAGGACGCGGCAGTTCGACATCAATGATTTCCGCTCCCTCTTCCTGTAGTACGAGTAACGCGGCTCGCCAGGCCGCACGCACTTCGGGGTCGAGGGGGCCGACAAACTCGTCTTGCGGTATACCTATGTTCAGCCCTTGCAGTGAAAGGGGGCCACGCCCTTCCGCGCCGTTAATAAGCAGGGCAGCAGAGCGGCTAGGTGGCCCACTCACGCTATTGGGGTCGCGTGGATCATAGCCTGCAATGGCATCAAATAGAATGGCGCAATCTTCCGCGCTGCGCCCCAATGGTCCAACGTGGTCCAGTGACCAGCTCAGCGGTATCACACCAAAACAACTGACCCGACCATACGTTGGCTTGAGACCAGTGATGCCGCAGCATGCCGCGGGAATGCGAATCGAGCCGCCGGTATCGCTACCAATCGCTCCAAGGCACATACCAGCGACGGTTGCTGCCGCAGAGCCGCCGCTGGAACCGCCAGGAATGCGTGTCATATCCCACGGGTTGCGTGTCGGAGGCGTATACGTGCCATAGGCAAATTCGTGCGTATTCGTCTTGCCAATGATGATAGCTCCCGCTTTCCGCAACTGCTCAACGACCATCGCATCTTCGAGCGAGACATGATCAGCTAGCACCCGTGAGCCTGCGGTGGTGCGTACATTCTTGACGGCAATGATATCTTTAACGCCAATGGGTACGCCATGCAACGGACTCCGATTGAAGCCCGTGCGCTGCTCCAATTCGGCCCGTTCCGCATCCTTCAACGCCGAGTCACGCAACACAGTAATAAAGGCATGGATCTCCGGATCAAGTTGATCAATCCGTTCCAACGCTTCATTCACCAGTTCAGTCGGCGTCGTCATGCCAGAACGAATATCGTCGGCCGCCTCTTTAATAGATAAGTAGGGCATAGGTCACTTCCTATTGTTATTGTTAAGGCAAGGTTCAAACGCACTTGACAGTTTCTCCTCCCCAGAAAGGTTCAGCCTTGTCATTCTGAGCGAAGCGAAGAATCTCTCGGTCGATCGCGACAGACCCTTCGCTTCACTCAGGGTGACGGGCCAAATTGTCAAGCACCATTCGTCCCTATTGAACCTTGCCTAATCTTGATTACAGTCGATGTTTAGCAGGTATTTTACCGAGAATTAGCAGTATATTGGTCAAATCCTCTTTGAACTGTTTATAAGCATCAAGTTTTTCTAACTGCCCCAAGTGTATTCGTGGAGCTAATTTAGCATAGAGTTCTCCACGAATCCTGGCCCATTGATGTGCCTGGTTAGGATATATCTTTCTTATAACTAGGTCAATCGCCTGTTTAGGGTCACGAAAAGACTCAACCTGCTTGGCTTTCTCTGGCAAATTCAAATCTTTCGCATCTAAGTTGGTGCCAAGTGTCTTACGCAATGTATCATAGTCGGCTAACAGCCATGCTTCTACCATTCGAACTGTAATAATTGGTATCACATGCTGACAAACTCTGGCGGTACAACTTTGAACAAGTCGCTTTCCCGGCTCAAAGCGTTGGTGTAATGTTTGTTCTCGTGTACGGCTATCAGAGTCTGAGTGTATCACAAGCGCATCATATCCTTCGGCGTCATAAGCAGCTTGTAAAATCTCATTCTCTCTCCCTTGAACCCCAACTGTTTTTTTTACAATAATCGGATCTAGCACATCGATATCTATCTGTTTATGTTGGAGCAAAATTTGCTCCGCCGTGCGCCTAATGATGATTGGTAAAAAACGTTCATCTGTACGACCTTCAGCATATAGCCCTAGCACTAACACATCCATTAGTCAAAATGCTACCTTTCAATATCAGTAATCGTGCGGACTTTTTTTAGCTTGTTGCTGGCATCATCAACAATATCTCTCTGGAGATAGTGTTCTACTGTGTCAAGTGTGTATACTTCCACAGCTCTTTCCCTTTCAGGCACTCCTTCAGTTTGGGATTGTCCTTGAGTCGTGACGACTGGTTCCATTCTAGTAACATGTATCCCTTCTCGTCTTTTAACAGTAAATGCTAAAAGGAGAGAATCTATTACTGCTGGTTGACTAATCAATGCGGCAGAATGGGTGGTGATTAAAATTTGCCGTAAAGGTTGATCCCCTGGAAGAGGATTATTGAAAACGGTTGCCATTTCTCGCAATAAATGAGCCATACTTTTTAGATGTAAGGGATGCACACCATTTTCCGGCTCTTCTAGACAAAGAACACCTTGAAATTGAGCATCGTTTCTAATGGATGCCAGAGCTAATAAGCGTAAAGTTCCATCAGAAAGGACATTTGCGGAAAAGGTGAGTTCATCATCTGTTTCTACCAAAATATCATATTCACCTCGAGCCACGTTTTTGTCTACTTTAATGGTGAGAATCCCGGGTACCAGATTTGCCATGTCTAAAGAAACGCCAGTCATGGCAAACGAGTCTTCTGCTTGCATTCGAGCAAGCGTTGCCGGTAAGTTACCGCCATCTTTCGTTAAGAATGCAGAGGCGTTAATTGAGCTAGGTTTACGAAGTTCCCTTGGGTCTAAATTTAAGAACTTCCAAGAAAGTATCTCCTGACGTACTGCAAAAGAATGAGGAAAATCAGTGTTGATTGCACTGCTTAATGCCGTACTTTGGTATCGTTTCACTGAAAATAATCGCTTCGTTTTTTGCCCTTCTCGGGACAAATGAATCATCTCTTCTTGAGCTTCGATTTTTAATGTATCATCGGAACTTTCCATGATAGCGGTGGTAGTTAATTCCGTAGAAATAAAATTGGCAGCTTTACCGTTGTCTTGTAATTGTAAGGTATTTTGTGACGGCAAACCGTATTTTCTACTCCAAGAGTCTTCATAAGGTAGGATTGACCGCAAGGATTCGTGAGAGATATAAAGCTGTTCTAAGCCAGTTTCGTCTGTACGTTGAATGATTGTTATTTCATAACGTAAACGTGTGTATGTTAAATCAGCCTCGCCCCCCAAGCTATCTTGTATGTTACGATTGATTAGCAGTTCTGTAGCTATCCGTATGAGAGGTGTATGTTGTCCATTTGGCAAAAGAGTGAACAGTTCGTGAGCGTCCCCACGCAATTCCTGAAAAGCTGTACGTAAGTCAACCTCTGCTAGGCGTGACAATAGATGTAACGCATCAAAGAGGTTGCTTTTGCCAGAGCCATTGGCACCAACGATGACTTGAAAAGGGGCAAGTTCTATTTTGAAATCTTTGAATGTTTTGAAACCGTCAATCTCTATCCGGGTTATCATCGGGCTGTCCCCCCTTACAATTTTACGAACTTTTCTCAGCCTATTTCATTGAGTATATCATAATCCCGCCTCTGGCTCTATTTCCGTGTTCCTCTTCCTTGTCATGCCTCGCCCTTGTCATGCCTCGCCCTTGTCATGCCTCGCCCTTGTCATGCCTCGCCCTTGTCATGCCTCGCCCTTGTCATGCCTCGCCCTTGTCATGCCTCTTCCTTGTCATGCCTCGCCCTTGTCATGCCTCGCCCTTGTCATTCTGAGCGAAGCGAAGAATCTCCGTGCCACGCGAGCTGCTGTGCTGCCCTCAGCATGACATGCCTTCTCTCCAAATGTCTGGAGAAAAACACCGTTAAGCGAGTGAAAATGCTTAGCGGTCGCTTGCTTGCCTCCGGCCTGGGGGCTTGTTTTATTTGGCAGGTAGTGGTAGAGTTGAGCAAAGAGAGAAGAGATGGAGCAGCAGACCTATGCCCAATAACATGGGAGAATACTATGACCGGGTCAGCGATTATGACCTGGAATATCAGAGCCAGTCTGAGCTGGATATCCCTTTCTGGCGCGAACTGATCATGCGCTATACTCCGCAGCGCGTCTTGGAATTGGCCTGCGGTAGCGGGCGTATCGGCATCGAACTTTTGCATAGCCCCGGTAACTTTCAACTAGAGGGCTTAGATATCGCTCCTGAGATGCTCAATGCCTACCGCCGCAAATTGGAACGCGAGCCGGAAGCGACACAGCAGCGCGTCACGCTGCATGTAGGTGACATGTGCGACTTCCAACTTGGGCACAAAGGGCAATTTGACCTGATTTTTCTTCCTTTTAATTCTATCGCGCACCTTTATGACATAGAACAGCAACTCTGTGCCTTTAAAAATACCTACGAGCACCTGGCGATGGATGGTCGTTTTATCGTCGATGTCTCCTTGCCCGATATTGACTACCTGAGCGATGCCCTCAACCGCCCTTCACACGTCTACATGGAAGACGAGATTACCGATCCCGCGGACGAATTTACCATGTTGCTCTATTCCAGTCGCACCTTTGATCAGATTGAACAGTCGCAGCATATTGTCTGGACGCACGAGAAATTCTTCACGAGTGGGGAAAATGAACGCTACCTGACCAAGCTCGATATGCATATCTTCTTCCCGCGTGAGCTCCAACTGCTCTTCCTTGCCACTGGCTTCAGCATCGAAGCGATTTACGGCAGCTATGATTGGAAACCGTTTGGCAAAGGCACGCGACAGATCGTCGTTGGACGCAAGCGACAACCTGTGCCAGACGAAAATACTCTGTCAATCCTATCCACCTCGTCTATACTCTAGTTGCACCGCTGGCAACTCTACCTTGCTAGCTTGCATTTTTTACCCCTCCGCTTGCTATTTCCCCCTATCTATGGTACAATTTTTAATGGAATAGTAGATTTTATTCGATTACTGACATTGGCTTTTACTTCTGGAGTGAAGACAGAAGTGGAGATAAATATAAAAATTTACATACTGGCAGGGTACAACATTACTTTGTACCCTAGACGGCTACACACGCGAGTGTAGTTAGGAGGTCCTTTTTACCTTGACAACAGAAAATATTCGACTCATCCCACTAGGAGGGCTAGGGGAAGTCGGAAAGAATATGATGGTCGTCGAATACGGCGACGATATCATCATTATCGATGCTGGGGTTATGTTCCCCGACGATGAAATGTTCGGTGTAGACCTGGTTATCCCTGATACAACGTACCTCAACGATAAGAAACACCGTATACGCGCCATCCTCATTACCCACGGTCATGAAGACCATGTTGGCTCCCTTCCTTACGTTTTACCGATGCTAGGTTTCCCACCTGTATACGCAACTCGTCTGACGCAGGGCTTGATTAATGTCAAGTTGAAAGAGCATAAACTGCTTGATAAGGCGACCGTCAATCTGATTAACCTTGGTGATAAGCTGGATTTCGGGCAATTCAAGGCGGAGTTTTTCCGTGTGAACCATAGCATTCCCGATGCTGTTGGTATTGTCCTGCATACACCGATAGGCGTGATTGTACATACTGGTGATTACAAGTTCGACTTTACCCCCGTCGATGGCATACCCGCCGACCTGGGCACGTTGGGCCGTATCGGCAACGAAGGCGTACTGGTGATGATGGGCGATAGCACCCGTGTGGAGTCGCCTGGCTTTACCCCATCGGAACGCGTCATCAACGACTCGTTCGACAAGATTTTTGCCAATGCCTCCGGTCGCATTCTATTGGCCACCTTTGCTTCGCTTCTATCGCGTGTGCAGCAGGTAATTGATACCGCTGTGCGCTATGATCGACATGTCGCGTTGGTGGGCCGGAGCATGATCAATAATGTGCAGATGGCTGTTGAATTGGGCTACCTGAACATTCCTAAAAATGTGCTTATACGAGCGGAAGACCTCAACAAGTTCCCAGCGGGGCAGGTGGTCGTTGTCTGTACGGGTAGCCAGGGTGAACCCACCTCGGCTTTGACTCGCATCGCCAACCAGGATCACCGCCTGATCCGCATTCAGCCTGGGGATACGGTCATTCTTTCCGCTACTCCGGTACCTGGCAACGAGAAAATGGTCAATCGCACCATTAATAACCTCTTCCGCCAGGGTGCGGAGGTCTTCTACCAGTCCATCTCTAACGTCCACGTCTCGGGGCATGCCGCGCAAGAGGAGCTGAAATTGATGCTCAGTCTGCTGCGTCCAAAGTTTCTCATGCCTGTGCATGGCGAGTACCGTCAGCTTGTTCTTCACGCTAAGCTTGGTCACTCGCTGGGCATTCCAGCCGATCACATCGTGGTCGCGGAGGATGGCGATATCATTCAGGTCTCGTCTGACGCTATCAAGCTGCTCGATCATGCCGCTTGTGGCAACGTCTTTGTGGACGGCCTCGGTGTTGGTGACGTTGGGCAGATTGTCCTGCGTGACCGCCAGGTCCTGGCCCAGGATGGTATTCTCATGGCTGTGCTCACCGTTGATAAAGAGACAGGTCAACCAATAGCAGGCCCCGATATCATCTCGCGTGGCTTTGTCTATATGCGTGACTCCGAGGAATTGCTCGAGGCTGCTCGCGAGCACATTCTCAAATCGTTTGTCGGCCTTAACGGTCATGCCTCGGATTGGTCCTATGTCAAAGACAAAATCAAGCATACATTGAGCGAATTTCTCTATGAGAAGACGCATCGCCGTCCAATGATCCTTCCCGTGGTCATGGAAGTGTAATTGCTTTACTGAACACAAAAAGAGGGAGCAAGGAAAATCAGTTCCTTGCTCCCTCTTTTTGTGTTCTTTCCCCTATTGCTTCTCTGGAACATTTGGGCTATCATACAGGTAACTCTGGCATCCTTATAGAAGGAGAGAACTGAATGACAGGTAGTAATCAAAGTAAGAAATCTAATCGGCAAAATGACCGACCGGGGCCAACTCTGGCCCAGGGGTCTTCGCGTGTGAGTAAGGTTGTGGGTGGTGGTAGTGGGAAAAGCGAGCGATTCGAACAACGTTCTACCTCTTCATCTACTAAACAAGGTTCGCGTGGCCAGAACCAACCTACAGCGCGACGTGCGGCGGGCACTGGCAAAGCGGGGGCAAAAAAAGGTTCGTCGTCTACTCCCAATAAATCAGCCAAAGCCTCCCCTTCCGCGAATAATGGCACAGCGGATTCTCGCGTTATCGATAAAGCGCGCAATGTCTGGGGCGATCTGGAGCCACACCATCAACAGCGTGTGCTCGGTATCCTCCTCCTTTTTCTTTCCCTTTTTCTCTTTGCTGTCCTAACAATCTTCTCCAAGGTGATCATGTTCAGCGCCATCAATGGCGGTTTCCTCTTCCTCTTTGGCTGGGGAGCTTACCCATTATCCTTGGGTCTCATTGTCTTTGCCGTGGCCCATTTAGTGGAGAGTATTCGGAATAGAAAACTGATTCGCTGGTCGCTGGTGGTTGGCTTAGTCATTTTATGGTTAATTGTGCTGGCGGAAAGCCGACTACTGCTCGGTGGTCTAACGGGGGGAGTGTTGGCTTCACTACTGGCGCGCCCCCTACAGGGGTGGCCTGCCGCGGTTGGACATATTCTTCTTATCGGCTTGTTTGTCATTGTGACGATCATTGCCTTCCAGATTACCGTGGGGCAAGTGCTGGCAATAGCCCGTGCAATGGGTATTGGCACGTCGTCGCGGAAGAGTAAACTGCCTGACAATACTGCCGGTCCCTCACCATTCCTTGGGCAGCGTCCGCGTTTCAGTCGCTACGCGAATAGCGTAACGCCGTTGCCGCTATCCCCCAGCGGGGCTTCACAGCCAGTGGATGAAGAAGAAGAGGATGATCAGGATGTCATCTCCTTTGAACCCGATTTCGGCGAGGACGATGATCCCCTCAATGATATCAATGTTCTCAAGCAGCAAGTTGGCAATGTGCCACGTGGAGCGCGTTCAGTTCCGGCCATTAACGTCAATGAGCATAGTGAGGCAGTTCAGGGTGCGAGCCAGCGTCCGCTACCCTTTAATCAGCAAGCCAAACAGGCTGACAACGAGAAAAGGTATCCCACGCTGGAACCTTTGTCCCCCAACCCTTTGCACAAGAAGCAGCCTCGTGCTGCGAGCCAGGTTGCAGTACCAGCAACGCCCATCAGCGAATCGCCCTGGAAGGTGCCTGACACTACGTTGCTGAATAACCCGGAAGAAGTCAAGCTGCAGTTGTTTGGCGATGATACCGCTACCCTGGCGAAGACTATTCAGGATACGTTGCGCAGTTTCCGTGTAGACGCTGAGGTCAGACCGGAAGATATCAGCATTGGTCCAACAATCATTCGTTTCGGCATTCGCCCCACGGGTAAACCGGAAATGAAACAGGATACGCAGGGCAAATATACGCCAGTGCGCGATGCTGGTGGCAGTATTATCTACGGGACACGTACACGCGTCAGTCGCATTATGGCCCTGCAAAATGATCTAGCCTTGGTGCTCGAGGCCAAAACCATTCGTATGGAGGCTCCCGTACCTGGGCGACCCTATGTCGGCGTAGAGATACCCAATAAAAATAGCCGCCTTGTCACCTTACGTGAAGTGCTGGAGAGCAAAGAGTACCAGGCTGCTAAAGCAAAATCGAAGCTGGCTATTGCCCTGGGCAAGGACGTTGCCGGATTGGTGCGCGTGGGCGATCTGGCCCGTATGCCGCACCTGCTCATTGCGGGCGCAACTGGAGCGGGGAAATGTTTGGCATATGATGAACCTGTCTTCCTGGCGGATGGACGCGTTGTCAAGGTACAAGAACTGGTGGGGCAATCTGCGCAAGTGATAGGTGTCATCGATACTCAAACAATGCAGCAAACACCAGTAAATGCCACTTTTACTGAAAACGGTTCGCAAGAAGTTTTCGAAATCACACTCGATAATGGCATAATCCTTCGTCGAACAGCGGAACATCCTTTATGGGCGGCTCACCTTGATGAAAACCAACATGTTGGAAGGCAACCTAATGGTAAAGCTTCACGCCGAACACGCGCTATTGATAGCGGATGGGTTCAGTCGAAGGATTTACAAGTATGCGGTAATCGTCCTAATTTTGATGGACATGTTATCTTGTGTCCGCTTGCTATTCAACAACAAGGTACGGTTTCACACAGCGATGCCGATGTCATTTTGTGTGCTGCTTTAATAGCGGAAGGGGGATTGAACCAATACGATTATCTTACCTATATGAGAACACCGCGTTTTTCCAATGCTGATCCTTTAATGGTTGAGTTAGTGGCAGGAGCCGTGAAGGAGTACGATTGCCATTTAGTCCTATCTCAAAGCAAAAGTAAAGGTCCTATTGACTACTACATTTCAAAAACATCTCGGAAGGGACGCGGCACTGGGAATCCAGTCGCTCTCTTAGTACGTGATTGGGGAATAAATTGCCTTGCCACTCAAAAAACCATACCTTCTTGGGTATTTCAGCTTCCTGATGAACAAATAGCTTTGTTTTTACGGGTGTTTATCGATTGTGATGGCTGGATTTGTGCGAGGACGCAAGGAACTGTCTCGGTTAATGTGACCTTGGCGAATCCTATACTCGTTCAACAAATTGGACAGCTTGCTTTACGATTAGGTATTGCAGGTACATATACGTACAAGGATAATGGTTTCGCTGGCGCATGGTCGTGGTATAGCTCTATGGTTGATCTATGGCAAGAGCGTGTTGGTGCTTTAGTGAAAGCCGAAAAACTTGCCAGTGCCGTTAAAGAACAGGTAAAGAATCGTCAACTAGCTGCAACTGAATGGTCAGCGTGGCGTAGGGCAAGACCTACTGTTGTGCAAACATTTGCGGATTGCCCGCAAGGATACGAATGGCGAAAGATCGTTTCTATTCGTCGTGCCATAGCTCCTACCGTGAACATTGAAGTGCATAGTGATAACCATGCTTTTGTCGGATATGCTGTTGAACATAATAGCGTATGCATAAATACCATCATTGCTAGTGTTCTCACTCAGGCCACTCCCGATGATGTGCGCCTGTTGATGGTTGACCCCAAGATGGTCGAACTCAATATGTACGCGGGTATTCCACATCTGCTATCGCCTGTCGTGACAGAAGTTGAGAAGGTCGTGCCGCTACTCAGAAATGCGATTACCGAGATGGAGCGACGCTATCGGCTCTTCTCGCAATTGGGTGTACGCAACCTGGATGGCTACCGCAAGCTGCGCGCCGAGAAAATGCTGCACGGTGATGATACGTTAAAAAATCTGCCTGCGATAGTCATTATCATCGACGAACTAGCCGACCTGATGATGGCTGCTCCCGAAGAGGTGGAAGGCATGATTTGCCGCCTGGCACAGTTGGCGCGTGCCACAGGCATACACCTCGTGGTGGCAACACAACGTCCCTCCGTTGATGTTATTACAGGTCTCATCAAGGCCAACATCCCGACGCGTATCTCCTTTATGGTCAGTTCATCGGTCGATTCGCGCACCATTATCGATATGGGTGGCGCGGAACGTCTGCTGGGACGCGGCGATATGCTCTACCTGCCGGCTGACGCTGGTCGACCCGAACGCATCCAGGGCTCGTTCCTGGCAGACGAGGAGGCGGAAAGCCTTGTGCTCTACTGGCGACAACAGGTTGCCCAACATCTGCTAACCCAGCGCGGTGGCAGCGTCAATGGTGCTGTCGTGCCGGATGTTGTTGAATTGCCACAGCCAGTCGAACCCGGTTGGGAAATCAAAGAGAACGTTTCAGACGATTTCGAGTTGGACGACGACCTGCTAGACAAGGCAGAGGAGGTAATACGCGAGTATGGACGGGCCTCAATCTCGCTTTTACAGCGCCGTCTGCGTGTTGGCTACTCTCGTGCCGCTCGCCTGATTGACCTGCTAGAGGAACGCGGAATCATTGGTCATTCCGAGTCTGGTGGGCGCTCGCGCGAAGTGCTGGGAGGCGGTGAAGGTCGTACCATGGCAGACGAGGTGGAGGATATCGTCGCTGACGAACGCGCTCGTGAAGAAGCCTTGAAGAAACATCCAGGCAACAACCAAGAGCTGTAGGGAAGGCCCTGCTGCCTTGTCGCATCAGGGCTTCTCAAAAGGTGCTTAAAGCAGGAGCACCTTATCTACACCCTGTCCGGGGGACAGGTAATAACAGGTAATAATCGCCGCCACCGCCGATGTATTGCAATGCCATTCAAATAAGGTGGCACAGGGTGCGAAGCGTGCACCCTGTCCGGGGGACAGGTAATAGGGACAGGGGGACGAGGGGATGAGGACGCGGGGGCCTTGTGCCTGTCCTGCTGGGGGTTCTGGACTTCCCACAGGACGAGGACAAGCACAAGGCCCCCCATCGACCGCCGCCTCCGCCCCTTGTCCCTACACACGACACTCCCCAGGCTTATTTGAATGGTATTGCGATTTATCGGCCCGTCCTCGCCAATCCCTCTAATGGCTGGAGAGCCAACCATTTTCACCCCTTGCTTGCTTCTCCCAAATATGCTATACTCTTCCTAAGGCACCGCAAGGCGCCCAGTGTTTGAACCCGTCGCACCCACCGAGGTCTCTCTCTCAATCATTGCCTTACCGTTCAACTACCAAAAAAGATGTGTCGCAAATGTCCCGAAGTCGCAAATGTCCTCAGCATCACAAGTTTTCATCTTAGCCACTAAAAAAGAAGGGTCACAAATGTCCTGAAGTCACAAATGTCCCGAAGTCACAAATGTCCCGAAGTCACAAATGTCCCAAGCATCATTCTCTCGGATGCCGTGCTACGAGGAAACTCAGGTTTCAACACCTTCTTCTCCTTCTAGCTCTTTCAACAATTTTGTGTCGAGTTTACTGCTCAGGTCTACTTGGGCGAAGAGGTCGGGGCGGCGTTGTCTAGTTAGGCGTAGCGATTCTTTGCGTCGCCAACGGGCTATCTGTTCGTGGTGGCCGGAGAGCAGCACGTCGGGGATGCGCCAGCCACGGAACTCTGGTGGGCGCGTGTATTGTGGGTATTCCAGCAGACCGCTGCTATGAGATTCCTCCTGGGTGGAAGCGTCAGCTAGCACTCCTGGCAAGAGGCGACTGATGGCATCGACTACGATCATAGCGGCCAGTTCTCCGCCAGTCAGGACATAATCGCCGATGGAGATTTCATCCGTGACGAGGTGCTGGCGCACCCGCTCATCAATGCCCTCGTAGTGTCCACAGAGCAGCGTTATACGCGATTCCTGAGCGAGTTCCCTGGCGATGTGCTGATTAAAGAGTCGCCCTTGTGGAGTGAGTAGGATAATTGGGCCACTTTGATAGATGGCCTCAATGGAGGCAAAGATCGGTTCTGGTTTCATGACCATACCCGCTCCGCCACCATACGGGTAATCATCGACGATGTGATGTTTATCTGTGGCGGCGTCGCGAATATTATGCAAGGCGATGCGAAGCAACCCGCGCTCCTGAGCGCGTTTAAGGATGCTTTCTGTCAACGGTCCCTGGAACATGCCAGGGAAGAGTGTAAAAATATCAAAATGCATAGATGTTCCCTCCTCCATATGTGTGTTACAATAGCATCGTTGCTTCTATCTGGCAAGTCGTTTCTACTCTAGTGGAGCCTGTTATGTCCTGGTCCCAAACGCTGCAAACAGAGGATTTGCATGATCAGTTGACCATCCTCATTGGCAGCGCAATTCGGTTGTTGTGTGGAGAGGCGGGTGTCTTTGTTGTCTCAAACGAAGCGTTTGACCCACAGAGTAGCTCGGAATATACGCTCTATCGCCTCGATGCCGCACTACTCGCACCGCTTTTAGCCCACGCGCAGAGCAGTGAGCAACCCAATACGAAATATCTGCTCGTCAAGGCTGCCTTGCCAGCTAGCTTTGTCGTTCAACTGGGTCTCCATGAGGATGATAGTGATGGAAGCCTGGGGTCTGAATTAGGGTCGGAAATGGGATTGGAAATGGAACGGTGCTCGCTCTTTGTCCATGACCACGCGGGTTTGCTAGGTGTGCTGCACACTATACGTCCGGCTGGTACACAATCATGCTTTGAAAAAAGTGCGGGACGCAGCGAAAATGGAGTGGGTGCAGAAACGCAAGATATGCAGTGGATGCTGCGTCTTTTTATGGCTCAATTGGCGGCTGGCCTGCGCTCTACCTTGAAATCGCAGTCACTGGTCAAAGAGCAGAGCCGCTTAGCTGCCATCTTCCAACACAGCGCGGAAGGTATTCTGATGGTTGATAATGCGCTCCGTATTATCGACTTTAATCCCGCTATGGAGCAATTGACGGGTTGGCGCGAGAGCGAGGTGCTGGGACGTTTTTACTACGAGGTATTGCGCCCTAAAGACCGTCAAGGCAACGAGGTGGGGTTGGATGGTTCGCCTTTGTTGCAGGCTTTCGCGGGTCAGAGTGTGGTCAATCGCGAGATGCTGATCTCAGCGCGCGATGGGCAGCGGTTCGATGTCAGCGTAACAGCTTCTTGCATCCGTTCGGCGCGAGGGGAGCCCATGAATGGTATTCTCAATGTGCGCGACATTACTCGTGAACGGGAGCAGGAGGAGCAACGCTCAACATTTATTTCGGTCATTTCGCACGAATTGCAGACGCCGATTGCCATCATTAAAGGCTATGCTTCAACGCTGGCCCGCACCGATGCTGTACTTGAGCCGGAAGCGTTGCGTGTACGGCTGGTCGCTGTCGAGGAAGAGGCTGATCGTTTGAACAAGCTAGTAGGCAATTTGCTCTATGCCTCGCGTATCCAGGCTGGCGGTTTGCAGATGGAGGTTGTGCCATTAGACCTATCGCACCTTGTACAGGCAGTGGCGCGGCGTCAACAGGCCAAGAATCCAGACTTTAGCGTGACACTGGATATTCCGCCCAATTTGCCAACGGTAATGGCCGATCGCGATAGGATTGAAGAGGTATTGCAGAATTTATTGGATAATGCTATGAAATATTCGCCCCGTCAACGCATTGTCACCGTTGCCTGCCGCGCTACTGGGGATGAGGTGATTGTCAGTGTGAGTGATGCCGGTATGGGTATTTCTCTACGTGATCAGGATCATATTTTTAATCGTTTCCACCGCGTTGGGAATAGTATGGCACAGACAACGCCGGGTGCGGGGCTGGGCCTCTATATCTGCCGTGCTATTGTCGAGGCGCATGGTGGTCATATCTGGGTGGAAAGTGCCTTGCACGAAGGCTCGATATTTTCATTCAGTTTACCACGGGTGGAGAAAGCACATTTGCCAATGGTGGTGTTTTGATGATGGAGAAAGATGCATTTGATGAGCGCGACATGACGATCTTAATCGTCGATGATGAGCCGCGCATCCGCGATTTTGTCCGCATGAACCTGGAACTTGAGCACTATCGCGTCCTTGAGGCCAACAATGGGCAAGAGGCCCTTGATCAATTGCGCGAAAATCTACCAGACCTGGTAGTGCTTGATGTGATGATGCCGGAAATGGACGGCTTCGAGACCCTGCGTGCCATTCGCGAGGTGTCAACCGTTCCGATCATTATGCTAACGGTGCGCCAGAGCGAGCTAGATCGTATTCATGGCCTGGACCTCGGAGCCGATGATTATATCGCGAAACCATTCAGCCCGCGTGAATTGCTGCTGCGTATCCGCGCCTTGCTGCGGCGCTCGTATATGCCCGCGCCCGCTCGTAAGACCGAGATTGTGGTTGACCCCGACTTAAAAATTGATTTTAGCCGCCGCGAGGTGATCGTGCGTGGCGAAAAAGTTGTGTTGCGCCCAACAGAGTATCGTTTGCTCTATCACCTCGTCAATAACGCGGGTCGCTTATTGACGCATGAAACGTTACTCTCTAAAGTATGGGGGCGCGAATATCGCGACGAGGCGCACTACCTGCGTCTCTATATCACCTACTTGCGCCAGAAAATCGAGAAAGACCCCTCGCACCCCAAATATATCTTGACCGAACGCGGCGTCGGTTATCGTTTCAAAGAGTTGGATGGGGAGAAGTGATGCTGCGCAGACCGAAGCCGCTCTTGACATAAATGTGAAGTGATTGCAGGAAGGATACCCTATGAATAAAAAGGAACGTGTTGATGCCGCGCTTCGAGGCGAGCCGGTTGATCGTATTCCCGCGAGTATGTGGGGCCACGATTATGTGCGCGAATGGGGCATGCAATCTATGGCTGAAGCCATGGTCGAAAATTTCACGCGCTATGACTGGGATTACATGAAAGTCAATCCCCGCGCTAGCTATCATGTCGAAGGGTGGGGCGTCAAAGTGCGTCCTTCAGGTGAACCATATAAAGCTCCTGTTTTTGAGGATACACCCATTAAAACTGCCACAGATTGGAAGCGACTCCGACCACTTGAGGCAGATCGTGGTGTGTTGGGTGAACAGTTGCGCTCCCTACAGCTCATCAATCATTCTATCGGCTATGATGCCTATTTTACGCAAACTATTTTCTGTCCATTGGGTGTCGCGATGTATCTTGCTGGCTATAAAGCTGAGCCGGTGATACAGACGATTCGGGAAGACCGTCCTGCCATGCATGCCGCTTTACGTGTCATTACCGAGACGTTTACGGCCTTTGCCATTGCCTGTATGGAGCAAGGGGCGAGCGGCATTTTCTACGCCACCAACGGTTGGGCCAGCGCGGGAATGCTCACTCCTGACCAATACCGCGAATTTGGTGAACAGTACGATCTGGAGTTCCTGGATGCTATCAAGAGTCGCAGTAAGTTCAATATCTTGCATAATTGCGGGACGCATATCTACTTTGACCAGTTAGCGTCGTATCCCGTGCAAGCCATCAATTGGGATGCCAACGCGCCGGGCAATCCCGACTTGGACAAGGGCAAGAGGAGCGCGGGGAAAGCGGTGATGGGTGGTATCAATCAGAAAACCACGCTTACAAAGGGCACGCCAGAACAGGTGCGCGAAGAGGTTGCGCGAGCCATTGATTTGACTGATGGCAAACACTTCCTGCTCGCTCCTGGTTGTACGATACGACCGGAGACGCCCGCCAAGAACCTGGAAGCCATTCGTAGCGCATTGTCTTGACACTCCATGCACCATTCGCTATACTCTTTTCAACAGAGAAATAACGTTGGTGTAATCACCTTGTGCGGCGCGACCGTGGTCGCGCCACATTCTTTTAGGTAGAGATGGCACTACTACGCTGTCAGCCTACATATGTCACAGCAGGGATGCAAGGGGCTGCCGCCCCTTGACTGGGTTCTAGGGCTGCGCCCTAGATTCCACCCTTCCCCTGCCGCCGCAGGCGGCATAACAAATGGAGATTAACGGAGTTCTACGGTCAGATGTTGTATAGTGTGGGTAACGAATTTTACATGGTGGTATAGAGAGGGCAAGAGGAGACATGGAGCGATATAGAACGATACGAGCGTATTCAGCAGGGGGGGTAGCTTTTCGTCTTGTTCCATTGCGCTCTACTGACAGCAGCAACTTCACCGCCGATGAACAAGCAGGGGACCAAGCTAGTGGCTTCTCCGTAGAAGTAGCTCTTGTAGGGCGTAGTCATCCGGGTATCTGGACACTTCCCAAGGGAACTCCTGAAGCAGGAGAAACTATCGAGCAAGTTGCGCTGCGCGAAGTGCGCGAGGAAACCGGACTGATTGTCCGTTTAATTGCCTATATCGGCAGTATCTCGTACTCGTTTGTGCGCGACCAGGTGCGCTATCAGAAGCAAGTGCGCCATTTCCTAATGGAAGCTATTGGTGGCGATACCGCTTTACACGATCAAGAATATGATCTAGTCGCATGGTTTCCGTTCTCAGAAGCGTGTCGTCGCTTGAGTTATCAGAACGAGGTCAATATCCTGTATCAAGCTGAAGATGTACTACAGCATTGGCTAGAGTATCAACGCAAAGAAGGTCAGAAGTAAAGGTATGCAAAACAAGCCGCGCTACTCGCTTTTCCGCCGCCTGCTCTTTCCTTATAGTGGGGAAGAAGCTCTCACGCTCAAACAAAGCTTGCGGGTCATGTTGGCTTGGATGATAGTGTTTCCTCTCTTCCTATCGTTATGTCCGGTGGCACTGGCTGCTACCTCTGCTACTTTTTCCTTGCAAAGGGTAGCCATGCTCTTTCTGTTCGCGTTTCTTTCAGGATTTTTCATCTTCGGTGGCCTGGGCTTACTGGCTGTGATTGTGAATAATCAATCTGCCCGTATTCGTCAGAGGCGCAGAGCTGCCGAAGCTAGCAATATTGGCGGAGGTAGCCATGGATCTTAGTGTTGAAGGTAAAACTGAACGTATTCCACCCGGCTCGCATATTTGTCAACTCTATAGCAAGGTGGTAGAAATACCTGGCGTGACGGCGCGTTTAATGCGTGTGGGACTCTCACTTTCCGAGAAATGCCTATTTGTTGCTGCTCCCGCCCAGGTGAAGGAATTGCGCGAAGAGCTGCAGAAGTTACAGGTTGACGTGGACGGCCTGATTGATACGGGCCAATTAGTGCTTATTGAAGAACGCGAACCGTTCCTGGCGAATGGCAAACGCTTCGATCCTTATTTCTTACTTTCGTCCCACCAGACGTTTATAGCGCAAGCTCTGCGCGAAGGCTGGCAGGCGGTACGCATCTCCATAGATATGAGCTGGCTGGCTAAAGATATTGCTACCTCGGAACAAATTTTGAAATATGAAGCCGCTTCGGATGCTGTCTTCACCTTTCAAAACGCTCCCATCATCGCTTTGATGCACTACGATCATGGGAAATTATTGCCTACCTTGGTGGTAGAGTTGCTGAAACTGCATCCTATTTCCGTCGTTGGAAAATACATCAAGCGTAACCCGTATTATCTTAACTCCGAGCAGTATATGCTCAAGATTCTGCGCATCAACCGCGAAAAAGAGCGTGGCAACCAACAATAAGCAAGGCATGGTCAAGTATTGCTTGACCATGCCTTGCTTATTAGTTTTGGCATAAAACTTGAGTTTTAGCTGAAAAGCTGTCCCAGGTTGATGTTACTCTGGCCCCCAGACTGTTGCGCTCCCTCCGCTACTGGCGGATGGTAGGTCATAGACTGAATGCCGATGCGTCCAGGGCCGGTAAAGCGGTTCAGGATGATCGAGGCACCCGCAACCAATCCACCAATGGCACCCAGGAAGCCGCCACCGCGCTGTGAACCCGCGACCGTCGTTACTTCCATGCGCACCGATGGGTCTTTCCAGAGCCATGCACCTGGCTCGATGTCGAGGGTTTCGCCGGGAGCTAGCACCTTCTCAAACACGTTGCCATAACCGTGCAACAGGACCATACCTTCACTACCACGAGCAGTGAACTGGTCAATGAACAGGCCAGTGCGACTGAATAGAATGTTGGCAGCCCCTTGCATAAAGGTAAAGCCGTAATCAACATTGCCGGTGGCGACCAGGAATTGATGCTCACGCACCTCGACCATCTGCCCTGGTTGCAAGCGCAAGGCTACAATCTGGCCAACAGAGTCACGCGAGAAGGCGATATTACCAGGGCCCTGTGCCTCACTAATGAAGATTTGCAGTCCCGCGAAGAAGCGCTTCGCTAACCCCTTGATGGATTTGAAGCCGATCTGTACGCCGGGATGCTTCCACAGGAGAATATGATGCTCGAAGTAGATGGGAAGCTGATTTCCCAGCATAATATCCACCACGGGTACCAGTTCGCCATCAATAGTGATGGTCATATCACCCACCTTGAGTGGGCCCTTGGGATTGTGTAGCTCTGCTTTGGGGACCGCGTTCCCAAACATACTGTTCGCATATTCTTCATACTGGTTAGGTGGAATATAGGCACCCTGTGGTGGCGGTGTGCCATATTGCCCCTGTGGTGGCGCACCGTACGGCCCCTGTGGCGGTGGCGCACCGTAAGGATTTTGTGGCTGCTGTGGTGGGGTCTGGCCTGTCGGCATGGGTGATCCACAGGACGGGCAGAACTTGATCCCATCAGCTACCTGGTTTTGACAACGGGGACAAGTCATTTTTGACCTCCTTGTAATTTGGCAACTGCTGCAGGCCACTGCGATCTTTTCCTATGCGGACACAAGGCCTGTGCTTTCTTATACCTCAGTATATACCTGAGCATAATAGCAGTATTCAAGCGAATTAACAAGCTATTATCTCATAGATTTTGGGCTGTTGAGAAAAACTACGCAGGGGCACGATTATGCACAGTAACGAAATAATCTGGATATCCTGCTACTGGGACGGGCCGATTATTACCTGTCCCCCGGACAGGGTGCGGCGGTGGCGGCGATAAATCGCGCCCTACGGATGGCCAGTTTATTTCATCAATGTGCATCATCATGCCCATCCGGCTTGAAATAGGAAGCCAGGTAGGCGCGATGTATCGTACCCCTGCGTGAGAATATATTAAAAGAATATATCAAACAAAATTGGATTACAACACGAAGCTGTCAGCGAGCGGATTGGAATTGCGGGAATTGCCGTTCTCCCGCTTCTCACCGTTCAAGTTGACGGTCTGTTGTCCGCCGGTAGCGCGGCTATTCTGTCCATAGCCATTGCTGACCATCGATTGTGTGTTCTGCAAGTTTTGCAGACTCTGTAGAGCCGCCTGGGTCTGGGGCGTCATCGGTACCGGTGAGCCCTGATCCGTGGCAAGCTGAACGGTCTTGCCTTCGATGATTACCGCCATCCCGACACCGCGTCGTAAATCAGAAAGCTGACGTCGCAGCTCCCGATTCTCAGATTCCAACGCGTCCATTAATTTTTTCTGTTCAAGTAGCATCTGAGCGATGCCTTCAAAGCCAGCGCTAGCAGCACGGTCCATAGTGGATGCCTCCTGCGTACTCCTCGTACTTAATAATTCTAGAACAAAATCTCCCATCACAGCGCCACGTCCTCCCGACCAACTTGTACCGTACTCAATAAGGGTACGATCCGATCCCAAATGGCAACCGCCACAACTGTTTTAGGCATTGTAGGCAAGTCTTCCATCGCACCCGTGGCATGAAAGATACTCACTTTATTGGTTTCTGTACCAAAGCCGCTGTCACCTCTGCTGACATCATTTGCCACCAGGAGATCCAGGTGCTTGGATAGCAATTTGGTACGTGCATAAGATTCCATGTCATTGGTTTCAGCCGCGAAGCCAACACGTACCAGGTTTTTATTGGCCCTACCGCTGCCTGCCACTTGCTTTTCCGCCTCGGCTAGCTCTCCCAGGATATCTGGATTCCGTACCAGAGGGAGAGAAAAACCGCCTTCAGCATCAAAGGCCTGCACTTCATCACCGCCACCGCCACTTCCCTTCTTAATTTTTTGTGCTGCAGGCATTGCCGGACGAAAATCGGCTACAGCGGCACTCATAACGAGCACATCCGCTTTGGCAACTGCGCTCTGAACAGCGTCACGCATTTGTAAAGCTGTTTCGACTGCTCGGAGTTCTATGCCATACGGTGCTGCTAACGCGACAGGGCCACTGATTAGGATAACGTGTGCGCCACGATCTCTCGCTTCCACCGCTAAAGCAAACCCCATCTTCCCTGTTGAGCGGTTTCCCACGTAACGAACAGGATCAATCGGTTCGTGCGTACCACCAGCGGTAACTACGACGCGGCGACCCGCGAGGTCACCTGAGCGCCCTAGTACCATGCTAATGGCACCGAGCAAGGTTGCTGTTTCTGGCAATCGGCCTGGCCCGATCGCTCCGGAAGCCAGTCGTCCAACTTCTGGCTCTACGATCCATGCTCCCCGTTCCCGTAACAGGGCCAGGTTGGCCTGTGTTGCCGGATGCGTGTACATGTCTCGATACATCGCCGGTGCCACGATCAAAGGTGCCTTCGTTGCCAGTGCCACAGCCGTGAGCATGTTGTCAGCTATGCCGTGGGCTAGCTTGGCGATGGTGTTAGCTGTTGCCGGTACTATCGCTATTACCTCTGCTTCCTCTGCTAACGCAATATGAGTCTCGGCGGCGCGTCCTGAAGCTTCCCACAGGTCACTGTACACGGGTCGATGGCTCATAGTTGAGAATGTCAGCGGTCGCACGAAGTCTTCCGCGTGCTTTGTCAAAATCACATCTACGAGGGCACCTGCCTGTTGCAATTTACTCACCAGGTCAACTGCTTTGTATGATGCAATCCCCCCACAGATACCGACGATAATGTGCTTATTGAGTAACACCGTCTGTTTGCTCGTTCCTTGCTTTGGAAGTTCCTAACCAGTTAACAATAACATACTAGAACACTGCCCGGCAACAAATATGCCAAGAAGTACCATTATTTATTATTGCCTGCGAGTTGTAGTAGCCATTACTTCCTTTGCTATGTATAACGGACACCCCAGGGAATTTGGCGGAAAAGAGCAAGGGTGCTATCCAGAAGTACCGTTGCTCAGCTAGAACTTATGGCGCACATCTTTCTTTTTCAAGAAATAGGCGGTGAGTAAACTAAAGATCACAATCGTAACCACCAGGGCAAACCACATCAGCAGTAGATGAAGTGTAGCTGGCACCGTGTCCGAGCCCTTGTTGAGGGTTGTAAAAAGCGTCCCTTTATAAGCGAAGTCGCTGCCACTGCCCAATTTATCACCATGCAAGCCAACTGTCGAACCCATCGCCGCCATCGACCAACGAGCCGCGAAGAATGAGCCGATGAATTGTAAAGCGCCAGTATTCAGCGGGAAGATGATGCCTGAGAAGATCACCTGTGGAATCAGAATGATCGGGATAAAACTGGTGGCGCGGTCGTTATTAGGGGCGAATGCCGAAACGGTTAGCCCCAGCATCAAGCCAGCGAGGGAGGTCAAAGCCATGGTAATATAGATTTCCACAGGGGATGGTAAGAATATGCCTTGCTGTAGCGGTGCAGCTTTGTTGACCAGAATAACGAGCACCAGGCTTTGCAAGAGGCAGAGGATACCCAGTACGACAATCTTCGAGAACATATACGGCATGATGCCCAGATTCACCGTGCGTTCGCGCCGATACACGGCGTCCTCTTTGACAATTTCACGTGACCCATTAATACAGCCGAACATGACAGCGGCAAAGGCCATAATGAAGAGAATTTTCTGTGCATCGCCACCGGAACCCTGCACTATCGAACTTTGTAACACCTGTTCAAGCGTTTGATGTTTTGAAGCTGCGAATTGTTGCCCTTGGGGTGAGTTTAACGAGTCGACGACACGCTGGCACTTTAGCGAAACTTGTGGATTAGCCGGGCTAATGGGTTGGGTGATATCTACACCTGTTGGGCACGTCGCGATACTAGTGGGATCAAATGTACCATGGCCTGCCAGGAAGAACAAAATCAACGCGATGATCGGTGCTTGCAAGAGCAGAATCGAGAGGTTGACCTTGTCGTTTTTCAGCAATTCAACGTAGCGCATGGAAAGCAGCAGGAACTGTTTCAAGGGAGCACCGCGCTTGGGCGGTTTGACCGCGGCCTGGGCGGTTGGCGTGATGAGGTTAGCCTGACCAGCAAGGTCACGATCAAGTGGTTCTTGCACGTATTGTCTGTAATATGGGGACTCGCTGAAACGCGCCTCTGCCTTGGCCGGAATGTCTTTGTCCTCTTCAGTGGGCTCCAGGGAGGTATAGATTTCCGCGAAGTCGGTTTTATTAAAGAACTTTTTGGCCTCGTCCGGCGGGCCGAAGAAGGCCAGGCGTCCGCCTTGGCAGAGGAAACAGACGTAGTCACACGCATTGATATTGTTAGTAGCATGCGTGACCAGCACAATAGTATGGCCTTTGTCGGCGAGTTTGCGCAAGAGGAACATCATTTTGCGGTCCAGGCCGGGATCGAGGCCCGAGGTCGGCTCATCCAGAAAGAAGACGCTGGGATTAGCTAGCAACTCAAGGGCAATGGAAACACGCTTGCGTTGTCCACCGGATAGCTTGCTCACCAATACGTGACGTCGAAACGTCATCTCAACGTCATCGAGCACCTCGTTGATGCGCTGCTTGATCTGGTCTTCCGTGAAGTCGCTGGGCAAGCGCAATTTAGCGGCGTAGTAGAGGGCGCGGTCAACGGTCAGGTCGCGATGAATAATATCATCTTGTGGAACATAACCGAGCTGTGTACTAAAGGCAGCCAGATGTTTGTAATAGTCCTGGCCGTTATAGAGTACGGTACCGTCGGAGGGCTGTAGTCCGTTCAAGGCACCCATGAGGGTAGATTTGCCTGTGCCAGAACCGCCAACCAGAGCCACGAACTTGCGCGGTGGAATCGCCAGCGAGATGTTGTTAATCAGGATAGTACGTTTATCACCACGCTGGAAAACAGTATTCACAATGCCGCGCAGTGAGAGGTCAGTAGTCTTGACGGCTTTGTTGAGATGTATCGCGTCGATACGCACGCTATTACTCTCATCGTGCTGAGTCAGTTGGCTACCCGTGTAAGTGAGCTTGAACGGGCCGATGCGTATCTCGTCACCGGGGTTGAGCAACTGGTGGTTCGGAATGCGCTGAGCGTTGACATAGACGCCATTGGTGCTGCCCAGATTGACAATGCTATAGCCATTTGCTGCACGTTCCAGTCGAGCGTGGTGTGCAGAAACCTGCGGATGATTCAAGACGAGGTCATTATCCGGATGACGACCAATGGAAATCTGTCCGGCACCCAGGGGAATCGGACGAATTTCAGGCACAATATCTTGTGCTGCGGCTGAGCCATCGTTGTAGGTCAGAGTGACCAACGTGCCATCATCATTGCCGATACGGAAGACATCACCCCGTTCCAAGCGTTTGCGGAAAGGCTGAACAGGTTCGCCCGTGGGCGTTTGTCCTGAGTACAGTATGCCGTTGTACAGAATGCCGTTCGTGGTGTGTGGACGCTGTGGTGGCTGCACTGGCTGTGGATGGATGAAGATCAGTGCATCGCCTTCACGGACGATCTGCGCGTGAAAAGCCGAAACTACCTCCTCGGACACGACAATATCATTCAGCGGATGACGCCCGATATTGATAGTCTGTTTGTCCAGTGGATAGACTGGTTTTTCATGGTGAATGTTGGTGCTAACCTCCAATGTTGGCGTGCCACGCGGGATGTTTGCTGTACCCTGCGACCCTGCTTCTGCTTCGGGTGCGCGTTGCGTACCCATGAGTGACATGGGTGGCATGGGTGGTACAGGTTGTTTGATCGGATTTTGCCACTGCACAGGTGGCGGTGGCGGCGGAGCAGCTATATTTGGTTGATATCCTTGCTGATTATACTCAAAGGGCTGTTTTGGAAACGCGGGGGTATAATTAGGGAAGTACTGTTTAGGAACTAAAGTGGGATTAATTTGATGCTCTGATTTATTCGGAGTTATAGACTTCGAAGATAAAATTACTGG
>JBBQXY010000072.1:0-27154 GCA_038209195.1 Ktedonobacterales bacterium
GGATAGGTTGTCAGCGCGTGATGCAATGTACTCTTGCTTCATGCTTTCAAGGATAGGTTGTCAGCGCGTGATGCAATGTACTCTTGCTTCATGCTATAAGTACGTATGAACCGTATCGGCAAGATACGAGTTGCTCTTATCCGTTGATGACCTCAGTGCGCCAGACGCGGACCGCTCCATCCTCCGCGCTATTCGCCAGTAGCCCGTTGGCCCCAAAGACCACGCCGTATACTTCAATGCGATGATTGATGGTTTGTATTTCTCGTCCCTGGTAAACGTCCCACAGCTTCAACGAGCCATCTTCCGAACCCGAAACGAGCAAACGCCCATCGGCGGAGAAATCAACAGTCCACACCGCGCCATCGTGACCTGTCAACGTCTGGAGAATCTGACCCGTGTGAGTATCCCACAGACAAATAGCTCCATCGGATGAACAGGAAGCCAGTAGCGTTCTATCAGGCGACCATGCCACCCCGTAGACAATATCGCTGTAGCGCAGCCGACGCTGCAATGTCTTGCTCTGCACATCCCACAGGCAGATCGTTTTGTCGAAAGAACAGGAGGCCAGCATTTGGCTATCGTAGGAAAAATCAACGCCCACCACCACATTATGATGCCCCTGCAAGACCTGGAGTATCTCGCCTGTGGCTGGATTCCAGATGCGCACCGTCTCATCGTTTGAGCATGACGCCAGCATCGTATTGTCAAGCGCGTAAGCGACCGTCCAGACGGCGCTACTATGACCTTCAAGGACGCGTAATGCCGCACCAGTGCGCGCATCCCAGATACGCACCGTTTTATCTTCGGAACACGACGCAACACTCATCCCATCGGGCGCGATATCGACGCCCATCACCGCTCCCTCGTGGCCTGTCAGCGTGTGCAGCAATGCGCCGGATTCCGTTGACCACAAGCGTACCGTCATATCCTCGCCGCACGACGCGATGCGTGTGCCATCAGGCGAGAAGACTACGTCGTCCACATGCCCTTGATGCCCCATCAAGATGTGCAAAGGCGTGACTTCCACTGCTGCCACGCGCTGCCCGCGTGCTAATGCCAACGGTTGCGGAGCGGAGGCCGTTTTCCATTCCGCCCACTCAATCAAAACCATCGAGCCGCGTTCATGACCGAACTTCTGCGGATATTGCGGTTCCTCCCAGCCAATAGTTTCATCGAAGTAGTCGTAAAGTGTCCCCAGCGTAATGCGTCCAGTGCGTGGGTTCGCCGCCTCACCTTCCAAGGCATCGAGCAAGTGAGCCATGAAAACCCCATGCCCTTGCTCCATCTGCTCCTGTGATACCTCTCCTATGCGGTGCGAGGTCAACACGACACGTCCATTGGTACGCGGCAGGTCTAGCAAGGCTCGCCCAAAGAGCAAGTCGCTATCCGCCGGATTTTTCTGCTGCCGCCATCCAGGACCGGACAGCGCGACATCCAGCAGCGTCAAAATATTACCAGCCTTTGAGTCGTAGAGATAATGATCGACAAGTGTGGCAACATGCAACCCCGTCACCGGACGATTGATCTGCGTGGCACCCACGGCCAGATAGCCATCCCTGGTTGCCGCATCCAGGAAGGCGTGACCGGCAAAATAAATGAGCACCAGGTCACTCGGTTGTGCGCGTACGAGGCATAGCTCACGCAGTTGGCTCTCAATCTCGTCGCGGGTCGCGGCTTCTCCTGCCAGATAGACCACGTCCTCTGCCAACCACCCACCCCGTTCGGGATCAATCAGCAATTCATACAAGGCGCGTGCATCGGCCTGAGCGAATGGCAGAGGAATAAAAGAGGTCTTGTCATTGTAGTAATCTATACCGACAATGAGCGCATAACGGTGTTCCATTCTTATTCTACCCTTTGGCATTTTCTTTTGTTATTTCATCTTTTCGTTGCCCTAATTATACTACTTTGAGGAGCCACAAAGAAAATGCTCGACCATTTCCTTTGCAAATACATCACTATCGTAGAGGTGATATACTTGTGGATAGCAGTCTAAGCAAAAGACTGCTATCGGCGTAACTTTTCGTAATCTAAAACGTATTTCTAACGTATCCTAAGTATCAAGACAAATCAGCTTTTGCAAGAAAGCTAGACGAAATGTCTCTTGTACGTGTAAGATAGAAGGATATACAGTAATATTCAGTGACAGGGCAAAGCAAACAGCATCCTCTATGGATGGATGTCCTGTCAATTCGAGAAAGCGGGTCTGACTTTATGGATGCTCAGGCTAGATATATGTTTCAACGCAACCCGAACGATGGGCCCAATGGCTCACAACGCCCCAATAACGGCGGTAATGGTAGTAATGGCAGCAATGGCAAACCAGGTGGCAATGGCATGACGCCACTTATTCTGCGCTCACTGCTCATCGTAGTGGTTGTATTGTTGGCATGGGGCATTTTCCAATACTTCACACAAAGCTCCAGCAATAATACTCCTAGTACGGTAGAAGTCCCGTATAGCACCTTCTATCAGCAGGTGCAAAATAATAACGTCAAAGATGTCGTATTTCAGGGGCAGGATGCCACTGGCGATTTCATTAATGCCATCTCAGTAGCGGGAAGCAATAATGGCGATCCCTCCACGCATTTCCATTTTACGCAGTTGCCCAATGGCGACCCGACGCTTACTCCCTTGCTTCAACAACACCACGTCGTATATCAGGCCAAAACGCCCGGAGACAATAGTTTCCTTTTGAACATTCTCTTCAACCTCCTGCCGTGGGTATTGATTATCGGCGTGTTCATCTTTATCGCCCGTCGTGCCACGCAGAGCCAGCAGAACATCTTCAGCTTTGGCAAAAGCAAAGCGAAGCTCGTGTTGGAAGATCGACCCAGTACAACCTTTGACGATGTTGCGGGCGTCGATGAGGCCAAGAATGATCTGGTCGAGGTTGTCGAATTCTTGAAGACGCCAGGAAAGTTCCAGCGTTTAGGCGGCAAGATTCCTCGTGGTGTCTTGCTCGTTGGCGCGCCAGGCACTGGTAAGACCTTGTTGGCTCGTGCCGTTGCCGGTGAAGCTGGCGTCCCCTTCTACTCCATGAGCGGTTCCGAGTTTGTCGAAGTGCTGGTCGGCGTCGGTGCCAGCCGCGTGCGTGACCTGTTCGATCAGGCCAAAAAAGCCGCCCCCAGCATCATCTTTATCGATGAAATCGACGCCGTGGGCCGTCAGCGCGGTTCCAGCATCAATAGCAACGATGAGCGCGAACAGACCTTGAACCAGTTGCTAGTGGAGATGGACGGCTTCGATACTCGCCAGGCCGTGGTGGTTATCGCTGCCACCAATCGACCGGATGGACTCGATAAAGCACTATTGCGACCGGGACGTTTCGACCGCCGTGTCACCGTCGAGCGACCAGACTGGAATGGTCGGCTGGCCATTCTCAAGATACACTCGCACGACGTGCCATTGGCCAAAGATGTTGACTTGATCACCATCGCCCGTGCCACGCCCGGCATGGTTGGTGCCGATCTGGCTAACCTGGTCAATGAAGCTGCCCTCTTGGCGGCGCGGCGCAACCTGGATGCCGTCACACAAAACTGTTTTGACGAGTCTTTGGACAAAATACTGATCGGTGCGGAGCGACCGCTCGTCTTGACGGAAGAAGATTTGAACGTCGTCGCCTACCACGAAGGTGGTCATGCCCTCACCGGCCTACTGCAAGACCTCGTCGATCCCGTCACCAAAGTAACGATTGTCCCGCGTGGTCAGGCCCTCGGTGTGACGCAGTATACGCCACTGGATGACCGCTACAACTACTCCAAAGATTACCTGGAGTCGCAATTAGTGACAGCCCTCGGTGGACGCGCCGCCGAAGAGGTCGCCATCGGGCGTATCACCACTGGTGCGGAAAACGACCTACAGCGCGTGACTGCTATTGCTCGTCAGATGGTGGCCCGTTGGGGCATGAGCGAACGCGTCGGTGCCATCTCCTTCAGTGAACGGGAAGACCCATTCGCAGGTACCTCTCTGGCGAGCAACTCTCGTGAATATAGCGAGAAAACAGCAGCCATCATCGACGAAGAAGTCGACCGTATCGTGAAGTGGGCCTACGTTCGCGCAGTTGGTTTACTCTCTGAGCATCGCGCAACGCTCGACCGCGTTGCCCAAGCCTTGCGCCTCTATGAGACCATCGACGCCAAACAATTGCGCCAGATCATGGTAGAGACCGGTGCGATTAACTCCGCTCCCGTTGCCTATCAGGCCTAAGCGATAAAACAATCGACATACGGAGGACAGAGAGATGGGACACCGAAATCGGTGTCCCATCTCTCTGTCCTCCGTATGTTATTGCAAATAAGTATGCGACCTGCGAATATTTCACCCGCTAGAGCTGCGACATTTTATCTGACGTATCTTCCTCTAAATGGAACCTATGCCCAGCAGTCGTGCGCTCCGCGCTACTTGCCAGGAAATGCTCTACACCAGTTTGCGAAAGATCAAACGTCTCAAGCTCCCGAACAAGAGGAGTCTTGGGAATAGGCGTCTCTGGTGAGCGGCGCATAGCGGGAGCCGCATAAATTCCTGACGCGCCCCGTAGCTCACGCCCGCGTTGGGAAGCCCTCATTGGCGGCCTCTGCTTGAGCTTTATCACTAATGGCGGCATAATTGCAAGTGATAGCAGTGTCAAAATTGCGACTGGAAAGATGAGCAACCACCACACGTGGAACCGCAACGTCGCCCAGATGCCGCCTCCAACGCACAGTGTAATCGCTGCCATGGTCAATGCCGTCGAAGTCTGGATGGTAGCCAGTACCCTCGCCCACCAATTCTCACGAATAACCAGCTTCCTGCGCTGTTGTGCGACTCTACTCGTCGCCAGGCTATGGCGCATATCGGCAGGCCATAAAGCTCTGCTTACACCGCTCGCGTGCTGGCGGAATACCTGCAGCTTCTTACTATCTCCACTTTGCACGCCCCCACTACTCGCGTCCCCACTACTCGCGCCCCCACTACTCACAACCCCTCTACCTATATTTGCTTTACTCACATTCCTCTCCCGTGTACGTTTGCTCGTACACTGATGCACAGCATCATGATAGCTCATCCTCTCGCGACACTGAAGTGCCGGCATAAAGACGGCAGCACTTCAGTGCTCGGCGCGAAACACACCCCACCACCCCACCACACTTACTCACATCACCTTTATGTATACCTGTGGTCACCAATGTAGTACAACACAATCTCTTTCCCCACTACCACTACCACCGCCACCAGCCGCCAGCATCGTCTTCTCTCATTATATCCCATACGCGTTTTCAACCCCACTCCACACCATTAGTCACAACAGGCAACAGCCTGGCGACCCCACCTCACAACGCGTACCCTGGATATCCCCACACATCCACTACCACCCAACCTCATGAAATACGATAACGCTTTTGGCCTTTCATTGTGTTATATTCCCCCCACATCATTCCCACGTATACAGGTGCCACCACAACCCATCCACCTCACAACCCGCAAGACATCCTGCTTTGCAAACAGGTATCCTACTTGTGTCCGCACACCGGCACTTCACTATCGCGAAAGGGAATACACTACATCAATGCCATTCTGAAGAAAATTGCAATGCAGTTATCTCCTGGAGAATCGCTCATTCCACTTATCCCCTCCCCTATGTGTATGTGACTGTTTCCTATCACATAATCATCTTACTGCATGCGTATCCGGTTTTGGTTATGAACTGATGAAGGTTTAGTTAAGATATGCCGTTTTCACTGCTGAGTTCTTAACCGTCTTATAGATTGTTTTCTATTTGACCCCTTTCATTCATCATCACTCTTCATCATCCTCTCGTTCGACTTCGACGATGACTTTGCCGCGCAAACCCGCAATTTTAGCGGTGTGGGCAGGCGGATCCCATTCAAAGGCAACCTTTTGTCGCTTGATTGGAACATCGGCTAGGAGCTTGTCCCAGCGATCTTCGCGCGCCATGCTGATCTGGACATGCTGCTCATCTATATCCAGGCGGCGCGAGATGACCGCCAGCAGGTCAGATTTAATCAGCTCCAGCAGTTCCGGGTTGACCTTGATGCGATCATTCACCAGTGCCACCTTGAGCCGCTCTTTCGCAATCTCTTTAGGCGTTGGTTTTTTGTGTCCAGACATGAAATCAAATAAACCCATTTGGAATGGCCTCCTTTGCAGGATGGCTAAGTTCGAACGCGCTTCTCAACAAGGGCCGGGCCGATTCCTACGAACCGTCTCAGCCTTTCCAATAGAGATGGTGCTTCAATAACGTCGTCAAGGGGTATCTCTTCGCCCATAATGCGCTGCGCTGCATTGATAAATGCGCGACCGGCACGGGAACGTTTATCGTAGACAATCGGCTCACCCCTGTTGGTGGCAACGATGATCAATTCATCCTCGGGTACGATGCCGAGCAGATCGATACCAAGCACTTCCAATACATCGGCTACATCCATCATATCGCCACGTTTTACCATATCAGCGCGCAGTCGATTGAGGATCAGGCGCGGCTCCGCTTTGCCAGCCGCTTCTACTAGCCCGATAATTCGGTCGGCGTCGCGCACCGATGCCATCTCTGGATTGGCAACGATAATGATTTCGTCCGCGCCAACAATGGCATTGCGGAAACCCTGTTCAATGCCAGCCGGGGAGTCAATGATGATAAAGTCGAACTCCGAGCGAAGTTGCTGGCAAAGCTGCTCCATCTGCACACTGGTAACGGCGTTTTTATCGCGCGTCTGCGCGGCGGGGAGCATAAATAGGTCGGGTAATCGTCTGTCTTTGATGAGAGCCTGGCGCAAGCGGCACTGTCCCTCGACAACATCGACAAGATCATAGACGATGCGGTTCTCTAACCCCAACACGGCGTCCAGGTTGCGCAAGCCGATGTCAGAATCTACGACAACTACCTTTTTCCCCTGCATCGCCAGGGCCGTCCCAAGATTGGCCGTAGTGGTAGTTTTGCCGACACCGCCCTTCCCAGAAGTGATAGTAATCACCCGACTGTCCATAATGTCTGCTCCATGTGGACTACTGTAGAAACTTCTTTACGATTTCCTTGGCGGTCGCCCATTGACCCAGGTCTCAACGAAAATACGCCCAGTGCGAATCGTCACCACCTCTGGATGAGCTTGTGTCTCCCCTCCCTCTGGTGGGCGTGAGAGCAGGTGCGCGATACGCAATTGGACGGGAGCTAATTGCAATGCACAGATACAGGCACTTTCATTATCGGGGTAGCCCGCGTGAACCATGCCTCGCAACACCCCCCAGACAATGATATCGCCGCCCGCGACAATCTCGGCCCCGTGGTTGACATCGCCCAGGACGATGATATTGCTCGCGTGGTGTATGGCTTGCCCTGAACGTACCGTGCGCCGTAGAAAGAGCGTCGTATCCGAGTCGCGTGCATCGCGTTGGGTTGACCCCGTTTCACTCAGTGGGCCGCTCGCTGTGGGCGACACTTTACCCTGAGAGGGAAAGGCTTCGACCACATTTTCCTTCCGCTGAGCACTGAGTTCTTCCATCGGCGTCACTGACATTTGATAATGCGCCAGGAGATTTTCGAGCTGGATACGCTCGCTCACGCGCAACATACGACGACTGGTATCTACTGACAGTGAAGCACCACGGAAAAAGCTCGGAGCCTCCGCTAGCCGATCAGCAAGTGCGCGTAGCAATTCGCTAAAGGGAGTCTCAGGCTCGAGGGTTAACAGCAAGCCATTGCGCGTTCCCTTTATCGCAATATATCCTTGCACAGACTGTTTCTCCTCTCTGCCCAGCCTGTCTTCGGCATTCGCTCTATCCGAAGTATCCTCCGTACCCATGAAGACCCCATTTCACTACAGGGAGCAGGGTTAGTTCTATGAAAAGCCAATTTTCCAACGTAGAAATATACCGTGACACTATACAGTATAAGCATCCAAGTAGCAAAACGCAATAGGTTAAGTACTCTCGTCCAACTCAACCACCTCCCGCAAATTTTCACCATATTTCTGCATCAGGATCTCAATGCGCCTCTTTGCAACCTTTCCCAAAATTGCTTTATAATTAAGAGCAACGTGGTAAATCAGACACTGCTGCTCAGACGAGGCATCATAGCCTCAGTGAAAGGAATTGTTCCCATGAAGGAAATACAGCGCGACAGCCTCTTCACTGACAATCGCGTCATGACGACCAATGGCATCATCGAAGGAACTTCGCAGCCAGATGCTGGGCTTCGCAGCTTCAAAGGGATCCCCTTTGCGGCCCCGCCGGTAGGTGAACTGCGGTGGAAGCCGCCGCAGCCGGTCGCAAACTGGTCAGGAGTGCGCAATGCCGACCAGTTTGCCCCACGGGCTATGCAACTGCCCATCTTTGGCGATATGAACTTTCGTTCCAGCCGTATGAGCGAGGATTGCCTCTACCTGAACGTGTGGACACCGGCTATCTGGGACCAGGATCGCCTGCCAGTGCTGATCTATTTCTACGGTGGTGGATTATTGGCTGGCGATGGCTCGGAGCCACGCTATGACGGAGCAAGCCTTGCGCGCAAAGGCATCGTAGTGCTCACCGTGAACTACCGGCTCAACGTATTTGGCTTCTTTGCCCATCCTGAGCTGACACAGGAAGCTCCACACCACGCCTCTGGCAACTATGGCTTTTTGGATCAGACTGCGGCTCTCCACTGGGTACGGGACAATATCCATGCCTTCGGTGGTGATCCATACCGGATCACGATCGCTGGCGAGTCAGCCGGATCGAGTTCGGTCAGCGGCCAGATGGTTTCACCTCTTGCCAAGCATCTCATCGCCGGAGCTATCGGGTCGAGCGGCTCCTTGATGGGAACACTCTCCCCCATCCCGCTGGCCAAAGCAGAACAAAACGGAATGGTGTTTGCCAGCAGCATTGCGGCGACTTCGCTGGCGGCGCTGCGCGCTTTGCCAGCCTCGCACCTCTTGGAAGCAACGGCGAATGTCCCTTTTGGACAGTTCTCGCCTACCCTCGACGGCTATTTCCTGCCGCATCCCCCGGCAGCGATCTTCGCCGCTGGCCAGCAAGCGCATGTTCCGTTACTGGCTGGCTGGAATTCCGAGGAGATGAGTTATCCCTGGCTCATGGGGACCGAGGCGCCAACGCCGGAGAATGTTGCGAAGGTCCTGCGCACACGATACGGTGAGCGAGCCGATGAGGCGCTGCGCCTGTACCCCGCTGCAACACACGAGCAAGCCCTCCAATCCGCCACCGAACTTGCCAGCGACCTCTTCACCGGATACAGCACCTGGAAATGGTGCGATCTCCACAGCCAGACTGGTGAAGCCTCAGTGTACCGCTACCTCTACACTCATCCACGGCCACCGATGACCCCGGAGATGGGGAATGCCGTCGCCGGTCTCGCTGGTGGTGTGATACGAGGGCCGGAGGCGGAGGCGCAGCGCCTCCCGGCTCCCCGCGGCGCTGTCCACGCGTCTGAGATTGAGTATGCGATGGGTAATCTTGGGACCAACAAGGTCTATGCATGGACGCCAGACGACTATACGCTTTCTGAGCTAATGCAGGCGTACTATGCGAACTTCGTGAAAACCGGGGACCCGAACAGCCCCGGCCTTCCCCTGTGGCCACCGACCAACCGTGGTGACACCACCCAGGTTCTACAGCTTGATCTCGATGCCCATGTGGAGCCGGAAGAGCATCGGGAACGCTATCTGTTCCTAGATCGATTCTCGGCATGAAAACCCATAAGCTGAGAGGAGAGCACCAACCATCTGTCATCTCTCTGGCTCACCCGACAAGCAAGATTAGGCTATGGAGAACCTTCCCATTGCGTTTATTGCGATTATTAGCTATACTATTGAATAGCTAATATGTTATCAATGGGTATAAGGAAGCAAACCCAAAGCACAGAAGAGGTGGGAAAACCATGTCAGTACTGGAACATGAGCCTATTACTGCGAATGAAAGCGAAAGACCCGCGTTAAACCAAATCGAAGAGGTGCTCAACAATGGACATCGTCTCCCCAAACTTGTTGGCCCTTATGGAGAGGAAATCGAATTACCTCAATCAGTGTTCCAGGTACTGCGCCACATAATCTACCATATGATGCGTGGCAGAGCAATCTTTATTGTACCCGAGAACAAAGAGCTAACGACTCAAGAGGCTGCCAACTTACTCAATGTCTCAAGGCCATACTTGATAAAATTACTTGAACAAGAAAAGATCCCCTTTGCTAACGTTGGGACCCACCGACGTATTCGCTTTAGTGATCTTATGCAGTATAAAACACGCCGCGATACTGAGCGAGAGCACGCCCTTAATGAGATAGCGCAGATGAGTCAAGAATTAGGCATGTATGATTAGGGTGCCTTCTGCTTACTTGGCTTGCGAGATACATGAATATAAAACGGCGTATATAAATCTAATGGCTTGAAAGTTGGATTTTTAGCTATGTCATTTGTAGCTGTACTTGATGCGTGTGTTCTTTTTCCTGCGTCATTGCGTGATACGCTCTTGCGTACTGCTCAGGCAGATTTGTATAGGATGCAACTAACCGATGATATATTGGAAGAGGTACAACGTAACCTTCAGAAAAAAGGGATGCCAGAAATTAAAGCTCAGCGGCTGGTCACGACGATTAAAGAGCAATTTAGTGATGCATTTGTTGCGCATCATCGACCGTTGATTGCATCCATGCCTAACAATGAGAAAGATCGACATGTGTTGGCAGCGGCTGTAGCTTGCAGAGCACAAGTCATTGTCACGCAAAATTTAAAAGATTTCCCCGAAGAAATCCTCTCCTCTTTTGAGATCGCAGCTCAATCACCAGACAAGTTCTTGGTACATTTACTCTATCTTCATCGTGAAAGTATGATTGAGATATTGATTAAGCAAGCAGGGAATCTTCGCGCTCCATCCATGACTGTACTGGAAGTATTGGACACATTAAAGCTGCATGTTCCCATGTTTGCAGAGCTTGCATGAAAAGAATTTGACAGCAATGTGTGATAAACGCAAAAAACTTGCAACTTCATCCTTAGTTTGAATACAATACTACAGCAAAACAAATGAACGGATGGGCATGAACGTATGGCAGAATTGATGAACTTTCCCACGGAACGCGAAAAAGTAATCACCTTCGGTGAAACCACCATCGGGATCATCCCCGAAATATGCCTCGTTTCCCACTTCCAGGTAGGCGACTGGCAAGTATTGTACCGCCCCATGGAGACAGGCAACGTGAAACGCTGGGGCATGCCCTTAATGATCCCCAACTTCTCACGCCTCAAAGACGGTATTTTTCAGGAAAAGCACACCACCTTGCCCATCCACGGCTTCGGACGCATATTACCCTGGACCATTAGCGCGCAAGATGAAACATCTCTGAGCATCCAATTGACCAGTAGCGCAGCGACACGCCCCGATTACCCCTATGAATTCACCTTCACTGCTACCATCACTGCCAGCGAGCAGACCTTAACCTACACATTGTCGATGGAGAACAGGGGCGATGAATCGATGCCCATCGCCCCTGGTTTTCACCCCTATTTTGCCATTGCTCAGCAGGATAAAGCCCAGCTTAACGTCGATAATCTCCCCGGCCTTGACCTTGCCGCGGTTAACTGGGCTACGAATCCTCCCGACAGCTCTTGTTCGTTCCAGCACCGCGTGGCGATCCAGGTACCGCACAAAGGCACATTGACGATCCAGGAACAGCCTGTTGACGGTGCCTACGCGCTGGCAAATATGCAAGTCTGGTCGGAGCCTCCCACCAAACCCGATCATGCCTTCGCTTGCTTCGAACCGACAGTCGGCAGCGAAGACGCCCTCAATCGTCCCGCCGACCGTCTGGAAATTGCACCCCATACTACCTGTCAAATCGTGCTACAGCTCAAGGCCCAGCCGCTCTAAACTCACTGATCTTTGCATGCTTATGCTGCAACCTCTGAGAAATTACTCATCTGAATCAATTAGGCTCATCCCTAGTGGCACCAAGGGACACAATAAGATATAATAGATTTATATCACACAATGGTCCTGTTACACGTATATGTATTATAGGATAGAGAAACCTCGTCCTACTACAGAGGCACACCAATATATAGACCTGTCGGAAAACCAGAAAGCAGGGAATCTTGCATGGATAACGTACCAACCAGAAAGCTCTGGTTACAAAATAATAACAACAATTCACCGCAACGCCCTCCAAATCCGTTGCGCGGCAATGGCGGTCTCCCCAACGGACAACCCGGCGGTCGCGGCGGTTCTAACCTCAATCGTTGGTTGCTCATAATCGTTCTAGTCATGCTGGGTATTTACGCCTACTCGTACTTCAACCCCGCTAATAACACCGGCACGTCCCAGGTCGATCAACTCACCTACAACGCATTCTATGACCAGATCAACGCGGGCAACGTCAAAACCGCCATCTTCAACGGTCAGACGGACATTACTGGCGATCTCCGTTCGCCGATCGGTAAATTTACTCAATACCATGTCATCCAACTGCCCAATGGCGACCCACAGCTATCAGCACTGCTCATGTCCAAGAGCGTGACATTTACCACTCAGCCCCAGCAAGACAATAGCTTCTGGTTAAATGTTCTCTTTGCCATTGTGCCCTGGGTGCTCATTATCGGCCTGTTCATTTTCCTGAGCCGACGCGCAGGGCAGGGGCAGCAGGGCATCTTTAGCTTTGGCAAAAGTCGGGCCAAGCTCATCCTCGAAGATCGCCCCAGTACGACCTTCGCCGATGTTGCGGGCGTGGACGAGTCCAAATATGAGCTACAAGAGGTCGTCGAGTTTTTGAAGACCCCTGGCAAATTCCAACGCCTCGGCGGCAAGATACCTCGTGGTGTCCTACTCGTAGGCCCTCCCGGAACAGGTAAAACCTTGCTGGCACGAGCGGTCGCGGGCGAAGCTGGCGTCCCCTTCTACTCCATGTCTGGCTCAGAATTTGTCGAAGTGCTGGTTGGCGTCGGTGCCAGCCGCGTGCGTGACCTGTTTGACCAAGCCAAAAAAGCCTCACCCAGTATCATCTTTATTGATGAAATCGATGCCGTAGGACGCCAGCGCGGTACCAGCATCAATAGCAACGATGAGCGCGAACAGACGCTGAACCAGTTGCTGGTAGAGATGGATGGTTTTGACACCCGTCAGGCCGTCGTCGTTATCGCTGCCACCAACCGACCGGATGGACTGGACCAGGCACTCCTGCGTCCCGGACGTTTTGATCGCCGCGTCACCGTCGATCGCCCCGACTGGACTGGGCGTCTCGCCATCCTCAAGATACACTCGCGTGATGTCCCCTTGTCGCCCGACGTGCAACTGGTCTCCGTTGCCCGTGCGACTGCCGGTATGGTCGGAGCCGATCTGGCCAACCTGGTCAATGAAGCAGCCCTGTTGGCGGCCCGCCGCAATCTGGATAGCGTCACGCAAAAGTGTTTTGACGAGGCTCTCGACAAAATTCTCCTCGGTGCCGAGCGTCCATTGGTGCTCAACGACGAAGACCTCAACGTCATCGCCTATCACGAGGGTGGTCACGCCTTGACCGCACTGCTCTCAGAAAACGCTGACCCCATCACCAAAGTAACTATCGTGCCACGCGGTCAAGCCTTAGGTGTCACGATGTCTACGCCGCTGGATGATCGCTACAACTACTCGAAAGACTACCTCTTAACGCAATTGGTCACTGCCCTGGGTGGTCGCTCCGCCGAAGAGGTCGCCATTGGGCACATCACAACCGGAGCCGAGAATGACCTGCAACGCGTCACTTCTATCGCACGCCAGATGGTCATGCGTTGGGGCATGAGTGAACGCTTGGGTACCATCTCGTTTAGCGAGCGTTCCAGCCCATTCGCCAATGGTGGCGAGACTGGTGCTCCCTCCGATTATAGCGAAATGACCGCTGAAGCCATCGATGATGAGGTTGACCGTATTGTACGCATGTGCCATGCACGCTCCGTCGAACTGCTGACATCGCACCGCGAAACCCTAGATCGCATTGCCCAGGAGCTACGCAAACACGAAGTCGTCGATTCGCGACAACTGCAAGACATCATGCGCGAGACGGGGGCGATCATTGCCTCACCGCAATCGCGCTCCGAAGGCGTCCCCCAGATTATCGCGCCTCCACCACCAGTGGAGCCGCAACCCCACATCAACAGCACCGGCACCGAGCAATTCAGCTAAAAATAGGTAATTGCTTGATGGGATGAAGAAACGGGCGACCACAATGGTCGCCCGTTTCTTCATCCCATCAAGCAATTTATTTCCCACTCTCAAAAAAGCCGCGCAGCCCTGGAAAATCTTTCAGAATAGTATCGACAACTGATGGGGTCAGTGCTAAAAACGTTCCCTGTGCATCCGCCAGGATAGTCTGCTCATCATCCGCCAATGTGAGCACCCCACTGGCCTGAACCATACGTCGCCGTTGTTTCCCCAACGAGGCCCGTACCCGCAAGAGCGGGCCATACGGTACATAGCGTCGATAGCGTATCTCCAATCGTCCGGTCATCGTCCATTCTGGATGTTCGCTCAGAATGGAGGTGCGCCCCAGCGTTTCATCCAACACCGAAGCCACGATCCCACCGTGTATCACCCCCGGAAAACCCTGGTGCTCCTCCCTTGGCTGAAAGTCCGCGACGATCGTGCCATTTTCCAGCCAAAAGACCAACTGGAGCCCAAAAGGATTGCGCTGCCCACAAGCAAAACACCGTTGATAATCCGTCGTATCGTTCAATTCCATACGTCAGTTGCCCTTTAAATAAAAAAACATTGTGACTGCTAGACATCATATGATATGCTATCACAAAATAAACAACCCACCGCAGTGTTGAGACGAAATATCACAGTAGCGCGTGTCGATACCAGGAACCTATCTTTTTACGTTAGTGAAACTTCGTCACACCAAAGATGCAAGAGCAGGAGAAAAATCATGGCAAAGACAGCACAAAAAGAGAAATCCACCACCACCGACAACCAGCCTAAAAAAGCGAAATCCGCACCCTCTGACAACGAAAACCACAAACAGCACAAAAAGCAGGCTAAACAGGAAGCGAAAACTATGCTCAAGCTGGAAGCGGCCAAACGAGACGAGCAGAAGGCGGAGCAGAAAGTCATCAAGGCTCAGACAAAGCTGGTCGCTAGCAGAATGCATGTGCAGGCCCTTGAAGAAAAGTTAGCACAAGTCCGTTCCTCTCAACAATCCTCACATGCTGATGCGTCCAAGTCAGGCTTCGCTTTACAACAAGAACTACCCGATCTTAATGGGCACGCGCAGGACAGTACTCAGGATCTGAATGATGTTCAGGAAAACAACGCTCAAGCTCCCTCAATGCCCTCCGCTTCATCAGAGCCGTTGGAACCTACTTCTCCTCCTGACAACCAACTAGATGAGCTACCACCAGTAGATGGTCACACAGATAATGGGCAAGATGAGGAGTCGGCAGCATCCCACGATGAAGGGAATGCCATGACCCACAGTAGCGACGAAGAAGTCAACCCGTAAATAAAATAAACAAGCGGCAAGGCCAAGTAGTGGCCTTGCCGCTTGTTTGTCTCTTCTCTCTCGGCTCATGGCCTTTTTGATCTCAATACCCCTTTATCTTTGAGCTTGAGATAAATCCACAGGGTAATACCAAGTAAAACGCCGCCAATCAGGTAGGCCCCCAACACATCGCTGGCCCAGTGGTCTCCCAGATAGATACGCGAAGGGCCGACCAATACCACGAACAGTGCTGGAATAACCAGGATGAGGTAGTGCCACCAGCGATCTCTCTTCAAAAGAATGATGCCGAACGAGAAGAGCAAGCCAAAGTACGCTATGTACGACATCACATGACCGCTGGGAAAGCTTTGGCCATTTACTGCATACAGGATATCCACCAGTGGGGCCGTTGGGCGTGGACGCTCCACAATCACTTTAATCAAACCATTTAAGAGACTACTCACCACGTTTAATACGACAAGGGTGATCGCCTCTAAACGAAGCTTTACCAGCCATAAGACGACGGCAGTCACCAGCAAGAGTAGGATAAAGAGCAATGCCTGGAAGCCCAGCCAGCTCACAGCAAACATGATAGCGCGTAGCCACGGCGTCTGATTCTCCTGAAACTCACGCGTAATAGTTACATCAATGGCAAGAACGGGGTGAACATGCACAAACCATGCCAGCAGAGCGAACAGAGCCAGTTGTACCGCGTAAATGCCGATCAGTAAGTACGCACGCTTCGACGCCCGATACCACGGAACGCTACTGCGCGTAACTTCTTGCTCCGCTTTACCAACGACAACTTGTACATTTTCTTCTATTTTCTCGTTCACCGGCTTGTCGTTCACTGGTTTCTGCTGTAATGAAGGATCGTCAGTAGTATCTTGTTTGACATTTTTTTGCTGCATAGTATGCTCCCGGGATAAGTAGTTGTTAGCTCAAAGATAATACTAACACGATTCGTTGACGTTAGATGTTTCATCTCTCTATCAGCGTATTGACGAATCTAGCATTTCTCGCTACATTCAATACAGGAAATGAAGAGAAGCAAACGACTATGCACGGGCAAGCGAAGGGATAGAGCGCATGGTTAACACAGAAATTCGTCCAGCTCGGCCTGAAGATCGCGACGCGGTACTGGCGTTTTGTCGCGACACCTGGGATTGGGGCGACTATATCGAATATGTCTGGGATGAGTGGCTACGGGATACACAGGGACTTTTGCTGGTTGCCGTCGCCGATGAACATCCCGTCGGCATCGCACATCTCAAAATGCTCAATGCCACCGATGCATGGTTGGAGGGCATGCGTGTCGACCCGGCCTATCGCCGCCATGGCATTGCCGCCGCCCTCATTACCACCATGCTGGCGGAAGCGATGCAGCGCGGTGCGACCAAAGCTGGATTGATTACCGAATCTACCAACACCAGCTCGATCAGCTTGTCCGAGCGAGGCCATTTCCAACGCGTGGGATCATACGCCCTCTATCGTGCCACTCCCCAGGCCGCTGCCACGCGCCAACACTATGCAACGGATACCCCCCAACTGGCAAACCAGGACGACATCGACGATATCATCGATTACCTCAATGCCTCCAATGTTTTTCCCGTCGTTGGCGGTCTGTATTATTACAGTTTCGTGGCCTATAGCATCACCGGGGAACTGCTAGCGCGCAAGATTGCTGCTCAACAGGTCTATATCCTGCGCCGTTGGGACAGGCTGGATGGTCTAGCTATCGCGGAGCCACGCTTGGAGGACCGCCGAGGGCATCAACTCTCTATTGGATATATTGATGGCACCACCGAATCAATTAGCCTCCTCGCCTACTACCTACGCCATCACGTCCTGAACATGGAGCTAGATAGTGTAGCGGCCTACGTACCCGACCTGATGATGGTGCGCGACGCCTTTGCCGGAGCCGAATACGAGTGGGACGGCAAGCTATTTTACACCTACGAACGCGGGTTGGTATAGCAGAATTTTCCCTGTGCTCTGTTGATCTTCATATAACAAGCAGGGATGCAAGGGGTGCAACCCCTTGACTGGGTTCTAGGGCTGCGCCCTAGTTCTCCCCCCTTAATCGCCGCCGGAGGCGGCATTTCAAATGAAGATCAACAGAGCACTGTGCTGTGATACTATAGAAGCGAAAGGAAGGGAAAAATTCTCTATGCCCAAACATCCACCATACACATTACAGACAGTATTAGCAGAACGGCCCCTTGGCCTTGTCTTTGATATTGATGGCACACTCAGTCCCATCGCCCCCACCTCCGCGGAGGCACAGCTCTATCCTGGCGTTGCCTCTTTACTGCAACAAGCCAGTCAACACGCCCACGTGGCGATTATGACAGGCCGTGCCATCATCGATGGTGCCGCTAAAGTCAATGTAGAAGGACTAACCTATATCGGCACACACGGCCTGGAGTGGAGCGAAGGTCTGCCAACAACGCATCCAATCGAGGTCGTGCCCGAAGCTTTAGCCTCTATTGAACCCGGTAACTATCTGCTTGACCTGGTTGAGCAACAACTGCCAAACCTGCCAGGAGTCGTCGTGCAGCGCAAGCGTTTTGGCGGTTCTATTCACTATCGTCTTGCCACAGACCCCCAGGAGACACGCCAACGTATCCTGGCTATTCTTGAGCAACCTGCCCGTGCAGTCAATATGCAGCTCAGCGAAGGGAAACGCATTGTCGAGATACGCGTACCCATCGCCGTGAACAAAGGCCACGCCTTACGACGTTTTAGCCAGCGTTTTGCCTTGAGCGGCCTCATCTTTGGCGGCGATGATCGCACAGACCTGGATGCCGTGTACGAAATAGCTCGCCGCCGCGCTGACGCCGTTTTGGCCCTCTCCATAGTCGTACAGCATCCCGATACCCTGCCCGAACTGTTGGAAAACGCCGATATTGTGGTGCAAGAAGTCGAGGGCATGGTGGAATTGCTCCAGGAGATGGTATCAGCCCTGAAGTAGTAACGGCACGCAACATAATGTTGAGGTTAGATGGTCTCACTAAAGCCTTTCTCAAAATTCTCAAAAGGAAACATAGCATGGTAGAGCAGAGATTCGATGATTACTACGCTTGAGCCTTCACCATGCCACACTGGTTCCGCGCGTCCTTGCCGTGCATAAAGAGCGACGCTGGCTGTTGATGAAAGCTGTTTCAGGTCAAAAAATGCCGCCCCATGCTGATCCTCTTGCCTATCTCTCTCGCTGGGCCTCCTTACTACAGGCTTATGCACGTATGCAGCGTGACTTCACGCAGCACACTGAGGAATTGTTAGCCCTTGGTTGTCATGATTGGCGCCTGGATCGCTTAGCCGCACGCATCGAGCCATTCTTTGCTGAACTCCCCTCGTTATTGCAAAATGCACAGCACCCCCTCTCCAAAGCAGAACAGGCGCTCCTGCACCAGAGTGTTCCTCGCTTGAAGACCTTCTGTGCCGAATTAGCCCAGCTTGGTATTCCCGCTAGCCTCCATCATGGAGATTTCCACCGTGGCAATATTCTCGTGAATGAGAAGACATGCACCCTCATCGATTGGTCAGGCTTTGTTGGCGTAACTCATCCCTTCTTGAGTTTGTGGGTTCCCTTGAGCGACTGGGATCAGCAGCAAGGTCAATACCTCTGCGAGCAGTATTTAGCCGTCTGGAGCGACATTGCCCCTCTGGAACACCTTCGTTCCGCTGTAATAATGGCTTCCCCTTTAGCCGCCCTCTGTGGTGCGCTGGGGCATCGTGACCAACTCCGCTATGCTCACTCCGCACTATCATGGGACATTCTTGGCGAACAGCACAACCTTCTTGATTGTTTGCGAAGCATGCTTGCCCTACTGAAGCAGATGTAGTGGTTTCCAGTTGGACCATTTCTGAATAATCTTTCCTCATAGGAACAAGACGTGTTGCATACCAGCACCCTTACAAGATCGGATGCATCCCCAGCGCAAAATACAGCAACAGCAAGCTCACCGCGACAACCCCCCAATCGATCAGCCGCCAAGGGGCGCATTCATAAAAGTCGCTACTGGCTTTACCTAGCGTGTAACCTCTTGCCAGCAGCGCATCGCCCATTTCGCTGGAACGACGAATCATCAGCGCGACCATAGGGACCGCGACGCTAGCCAGATCGCGCAGGCGGCGCATAAAACTGCGTGGTCGCGCAGCAACAGCACGTGCCAACTGGGCCTGGTGAATCGTCTCATAGTCCGCTAGAGCCAGCTCTAACGAGCGGAAGACGGTACTCAGAAAGAAGATCACCATCGGCGGAACGCGTAGTTGCCGTAGCATGCCGCTTAACTCCGCATCACGAGCCGTCATCACCAGCGCAATGGAGACCATAATCATACCCGCGTATCCTATGACCTTCGTCCCTGCCACCAACAGTCCGCGTGTACTCACCAGCAGCGTGAGCGGATGGTAAACATGTAATTTCGTCAACGTGAGGGCGGGGAGAGCTACCCAATGCGCCAGGGCAAAGGCCACTACAACGCCTAGAACCATGCCAAGAAAAAGCTTGCGTGTCCACAGAAAATAGAGCGCGACGATGGCGATGAAGACTCCTTGCCACGGAGCCAGGCCAATACTCAATTGCCCGGAGTAGATGGTCAGTCGCGCCAGCGTCACCCCGCTAGCAACTGGATTGAAGACGATCCAGGTAATAAAGAGAGCCACCAGCGCGGGTAATGTTAGCAAGAAATAGAAACGCGCCACCCTTGGACTGACACCGCTGAGCAAGAACAGTAGCAAACCCACCAACCAGAGCAGTATAGCCCCCCATAGATCTGGTTGAGCTGTATTGATAGTGCGCAATAACGCCCCCGATAGGCACAACACCAGCACTATACGTGCCAGCAGATGGACCTGCACAAACGGGGCATTGACGCGCCGCGTGAAGAGGAACGAGCGCACATAGCGTCGTTCTGGCGGTGGAGACAAAAAGTCCTGTGGCACTGTCTGCGCAGATTGAGATACTTTTTTGCTCGCGTCTTTCTCCACTATGTCGCCCACCGTACCGTCCATATCCATCTTTATTGAGCCGGGGCAGTGTTGGCTACTGAGGTTAGTGGACTCACCAATCTATTGCTAAAGGTGGTCGAGGTCGGTATAGGCGTTACTTGCGGTAGTGTGAATGTTGGGAGCGTCGTGGGATTGACCGGAATCATATGGATGTTCGAGGTAGTGCTCGGCACCGTAGCACCATTGGTAATGTGAATGGAGACGCTCGCCGGGTCTACCCCTGGCTGGCGCTTGACAAACGCAATCGCGTCGACGAGCTTCAAACCCTTTAAGCCCTTTTGCATGCTGTTTAATTGGGCTGCGGAAAACTGGTATTGCGCCACTCCCGCGGCTGCGATATTGATTAACACCTGCCCGCTGGCATCAGTACCCTCGTAAGCAGGCTGACCAATCTGGATCGACGCGTTGAGCAAACTATAGTTCTTCCCAAGTTGCTGGGCCTGCTGCTTTAGTAGTGCAAGAGCCACTGTTCTGGCATCCTGATTGGAAAAGTAGGCTCCCTGTCCTTGTTGGTTGGTAATGGAAACGGTGACGGTTTTGCTCTGCGTGCCCACTGCTGGTGTAGGCGTTGCGGGCGCGTCAGTAAATTGGATGGAGCCAACCTGCGTCCCTCCCTTGATTTGCACCTGTAGGTGCAAATCTTGCTGAATCTGCTTATCGAGGCTCTGCCGCAACTGTGTTGAGAGGCGATCAACGTCATCCTGGGTGACGACTTGCTGGCAGCCGATAATGGGTGGAATAATGCACTGTTGGCTGGTCTGGCCCGATAATGTACCAGTTTTGCTACTATTCAGAACTTTCACCGGAATAGTAGACGTATTCACATCAACGTTTGACTGTGAATTGCTCCCTTTAAGATGGAAGATTTGCTTGACGACCTGCACCTGCGGACCCAAATTAACATTAGCGTTGGCTGCTAGCGCCGGTTGAAGTTCAAGGAAGAATATCCCAGCCATTGCCAGTAGAATAAAGACAATCAAGAGCGTAATAATGACCGGAATAGGATTGCGCCGCCGCTTCACAGGACGTGTTAGTGGAACAGCAGGCGATGAGGGTGGGGAAACAGGCTTTCGCTGCGTCGATAACTGCGACACGTCAATGTCGACGGTTGGGGCTCCATAGTCCTCGCGTCTAAAGGTATTGGCCCTTTGTACCGGATCGTTCATTGGTAACGGTGGCATTTCTTCAGATCGTGGCAAGCTTTTGATCTGTGGGTTGGTATTCCGCGTTGGGCGCGGCGTGTTCATACGGTGGGGAATGACGGGTATGACCGGGCTGCCAGCTATTGGTGAAGGTGGAATCGACAAAGGGGCCTCCGGTTTTTGCGGAGCCGACTTGATATATTGATAGGCATACTCAAAAGAACTGAGCAGGTCTTCGGCAGTCGTGAAACGATCACTGGGCTGGGGTGCGAGGCAACGCTTAATCACATATTCCATTGGTTGTGGTAGTGACATCTGCTGGTTCGCCATAGGCAGTTTGCCCGTCAACATCTGGTGCAGAATAATGCCCAGCGAATAGATGTCGTTACTCGGTGCCGCGACGCCCGACATACGCTCAGGTGCCATGTAGATCGCCGTTCCTACCTCGGTTCCGGCGCTCGTCAAGGGCGGGCTGGCCTCGGCTCCCTGGATAGTGGCAATACCGAAATCAATCAGACGCACATACACTTGGCCGTTGATACCATCTTGATCTAACAAGATGTTGCTTGGTTTGAGATCGCGATGCACAACACCACGTCGATGGATGTAGCCCACTGCCTTCACCAGGGCGGTAAAAAGAGCATGGACTTCGGAAGGCGCGAGGGGACCAGTTTGCAAGCGCCGCGTCAGATTGCCACCCGCGATATACGGCGTGACCATGAACAAGCGTCCTTGTTCCTCGCCAAATTCAAACAAGGGCAGAATGTGCTCATGCTTAATATACGCGTTTACCTCTGCCTCGCGCAGAAACCGCTTACGGGCTGTCGTGTCATGGACAAGATCGGAGCGGATGATTTTGATGGCTACTTCTCGATCAAATGTGGTACGCTGGCGCGCGAGATACACCTCGCCCATCCCTCCAACGTCAATCCGACGGATCAGGTCGTAGTTGCCGAAGCTGAGCTTACTTTGACCACCGCTAATCGTTCCATGGTGTTCGTTCGTCTGACCTTGCTCTCTCATGAATTTGTTTTCAGGTGTTCTGCCTTGCATACTATCTAAATAGACGTTATTGCTGCGCCTCTATCAAAAAACCGTCTTTTCTCTACTCTTCGCGTATCAGCACAATCTCATCCACCATCTTCCATCCTTGTGTCCCCAACCTCCCTAGTCTATTGAGTGCAGTATAGCACCTCCGCGTATGCGCTGCAATGAACTGCATCACTATTGTACAGTCCCCCCTGCTACCAGCTTTCAGTTGTCAGGTCAGTCAGATCTTTGCCGACGTAGTATAAAAACTAAATCCCTTCGTGAATTTTTGTTCATTCGCCGTGGATGCCTGTGCAACACTGCATAGGCATCCACGCTAACTCCGCTTGAAGTACTTCCCCCTTGCTACTTGCTTGCAAGCGTGTTACACTTCTGAAAAGATTACAACTTTTTTATCTACTACTCGTAAGTAATGATAAAGGACATTCATTTCTTTTTAACTAATGATCTGTCTCGCGAATGAAATTTGATACCGAACGAGTGGTGAAAATAGAATGGAATCAATACTACAAGCTTCAAGTACGCTGGGAGCCGTAGGCACATTAGCCCAACCTTCAGCACGGCGGACGCGCCGTAGTCGGAGTACAGGGACCGATACTGGCTCACAAAATAGAACAAGCTCAGGTCGGTTAATACGTAGTCAGACAGCAGTGGGGGTACGGGGAACAGACAGTCCATCTAGAGTATATGCGCGAGGGGCTATCGTGGAGGCGATGAGCGACGTTGCGCTTGTCGAGCTCGTGCTTGCAGATGACCAAGAAGCCTTCGCGGTGCTCGTCGAGCGATATAAAGATGCTGTGCAGAATCTCGCTTACCGCATGCTCAGCAATGCAACGGAAGCCGAAGATGTGACGCAGGAAACGTTTGTGCGAGCTTTCACCCAGCTTGTAACCTATAAACCTGCCCATAAATTCAGCACCTGGTTGCTTTCGATTGCCTCTCACTTGGCCATTGACCAACTGAGACGCCGCCGCTTCCTGGCCTTGCCGTTGGAAGATGTACCGTTTTTGGAATGGATTGTCGATACGGGCACGAGCCCCGAACAGTCTGCTGTGGCAGGTGAACAGCAAGACGAGATACAAACCTATTTGCAGCGGTTACCCAGTAAGTACCGTGCAGTGATTGTATTGCGCTACTGGTACGATTTCTCCTATGAAGAGATTTCTGCCACGCTCAAACTCACTCCGGCCTTAGTGAAAGCCCGTCTGCATCGTGCTCGTGAGCTTTTAGCTCGCTACATGAAACAAAATTCACTCAATGAGGAGGAGCAGATAGATGCCTTGCCGCGACGCTAGACTTTTGCTTGCCGCACAACGCGATGGTGAATTGACACCCGCGGATGCCGCGCAGCTTCAGCAACATCTGAAGCACTGTGCAAGCTGCCGCGCCCATGAGTTGCGTCTGCAATGTCTCAATACCTTGCTCCTGTCACCCGCTTCCCGCTCGTACTCCAGCGTCTCGACTGAACGCATTATGCTGGCGGTACAGCAGCAAAAGCGGATCACACAGCAGCTTCAAGACATTCACATGCAGCAGCAATCAAGAATGGCTCGTTTCCGTGTCGTCGGTGTGCCTTTAGCCGCGCTCACCCTCTTTACACTCAGCAGTATTCCACTTTTGCTGCTTGCCTTGACCATTGTGCAACCTGCTCTGCTGGTCAACTTGCTCTCGTCGTCGAGCGGCTTTGTTGATATATTCATCATACTCATGCAGTACATGCAGATTGGATTGACGCTTGTCACACGCGATAACAGGCTCCTGTTAGGCGTGGCTTTCGTCTTGGTGGTCATGATGGGGATGTGGCTTCGCTTAATGCGCCATCCGCAAGAGGCGTAAATGGCGAAGGTTATAGCTGTTGGTCCGGTTCAGTCTAGTCTGACCTGATCGGTGGCTATGACATGGAGTACCTGTATGCGAAATGTCAGAAGTAGACAATGGATTCTCATCGCGCTCATCGCTTGTATATGTCTGGTCGCGTTTTTCATTGGCAGAGGTGGCGGCTTACTGGTAGGGCTCACTCCCACTGCCCTGGCTGCCGGTCAGGGTCACAATACCCGCACTGATAAGGGAAATTGTACCGAAGGGCAGCATGGACCATCATTCGGTGGTACTGTTGTTATCGATGCACAGCAAGTTGAATGTGGCGACCTGACCACCTTTGGCGGCACCGTCTATATCAACGGGACAGTACAAGGCGACATTGTTAGCTTTGATAGTAATGTAGTCATCGCGGGCACCGTGAACGGGAATACCGATCTGTACGGCGGTAATATCGTTTTAATGAATAGTACCCATATCAATGGCGATATTCATCTCTATGGAGGACATTGGACAAAAGCGCAGGACTATCAATTACATGGTTCGCTCATTGACGAAACGACCCGTGTCAACTGGCTCTTTGGCGATTTCGGTGGCTTTCGCTTCTCTTTCTGGTCCTTGCTCATCTGGGTGGCGTTGGGTCTACTACTGACCTCCTTGTTCCCAGAACATGTGATGTTTGTGCGCACGACCGTGGTCAGCAAAATGCGACGCAGTGCCTTGCTTGGCCTGCTGACTATCTTGCTCGCCCCACCAGTTTTGATTGTATTGATTGCTCTCGTTTTGTCTATTCCATTAGCGATTATAGTAGGATTAGGACTTATAGCTGCGTGGGGGCTGGGCACTGTCTCGATTGGTGGGTTGGTTGGAGACTTTGTGATGAGCAAGGTGGCCCCGCATCGCAATACACGGTTCATGCAGATAGTGGTAGGACTGACAGTGATAGTACTGCTCGGGTCTCTTCCCTATATTGGCTGGCTCATCAGTGTGGGAGTGGGTTTGTTAGGGCTAGGTGCAGTTTTCTTGAGCCGCTTTGGCACTCGACTCTATAGCCAACCTAAACAACCGCTCACGTTATAACCTTGCCTTTTCTGTACCGTTTATACAGGTTATCTATCTTGTGTATACTGTGCCGTAAAGGCAAATATAAAATATGTTGGAAAGATGGGACGGACACATATGGCGCGTAGGTAGAAGTGGCTATTGTGGGGACCCAGGCTAGCCTGGGTAATCGCAAAGGAAATCTTTGCCGCGCGAATGTCCGCCGAGGTGAACATGAGCATTGACGTTGAACTAACAGACTTGGCCTATGGTGGAGATGCTGTAGGTCGCTACGAGGGACGAGTACTTTTTGTTCCTGGAGGCATTCCGGGAGAACGGGTACGTGTAGAGATTGTCGAGGAACGCCGGGGACACGCACGCGCCGCCCTTTTAGAAATCCTGCGTCCTGCGCCAGAACGCATTGATCCGCTCTATCCCCAACTGACAGACTGTGGCTGCCAATGGCAACATATCGCTTATCCCGCCCAACTCGCTTGGAAAGCCCACATTGTGCGCCAACTGTTGGTCCGTATCGGGAAACAGCCAGACGCTATTGTCCATCCCACCCTTGGCATGCCCAATGGCATTTCCCCCTGGCAGTACCGCAACATCGCCCTCTTTTCGATTGGTACCAATGGCGAAGTCGGCTTTAAAATGACCGAGAGCCACGATGTACAAGATTTAGAAGAGTGCGCCCTCCTCCATCCAGCCCTAGATATGGTGTATCGCAGCGTTCGTCATAAGCTTATGAATTATTTCGGCGATACCCTCGGTGAAATGGTGCAAGGATTCACGATTCGTGGCGCCATTGGGGCAGTCAATAAGAATATCTCCGGCGCCAATGCGGTGAAGGCCGTCCCAACACTGCTGAGCTTGCATGCCCGTCCTGGTTCCTTAATTGAAGCGCCACAACAGCTCGCCCAGGAGCTGATGACCATCTATCCAGGGATCGTCGGTGTCATTGTAGAAAAGGTCGGTGGACGTTACGGACGTGTCGTCGCCGGGCAGGAATTCTTGACCGATGAGGTCTTGGGACGCCGTTTCCGTGTCTCATCCGACTCCTTCTTTCAGGTCAATCTGGTGCAGACTGGCGTCCTGATTGAGAAAGCCATGCAGATGTTGGATGTCCAGCGCAACGAAGTGGCTTTGGATGGCTATAGTGGCGTGGGCCTCTTCTCCGCTTTTCTGGCCAGTCGCGCTGCTCGCGTCGTCGCCATCGAGTCGCAACCAAGCGCGGTCATGGATGCTCGTGCCAACGCCACCCTGAATAATCAGAACAACATCAATGCTTTCGAGGGGACGCTGGAGCGCATCCTTGGGCAGTTGCATTATCGCCGTGAGCGTCTCGACGTGGCTCTCGTAGATCCGCCCCGTGCCGGTTGCCATCCCAAGGCCTTACAGGCCTTGCAGATCTTAGCACCGCGCCATATCTGCTATGTCTCTTGTGATCCCAGTACCCTGGCTCGCGATATTGCCACGCTGTGTTCCGGTGGACGCTACAACCTCGTAGCCGCTCAACCGATTGATATGTTTCCCCAAACCTATCACATCGAATGCATGGCCCTACTATCCCGCGTAGGTACACATTAAACCAACCAATATCTATGCGGCACGTTTTCTAGGGCGACCGCAAGGGTGCGCCCCTACTATACACGC
>JBBQXY010000073.1:0-26051 GCA_038209195.1 Ktedonobacterales bacterium
TATTGCCGTGCTTTTTGGGCGGGTTGGTATCCCGTTTATTTTTGAGCATTTCGAGGGCAGTGATGAGCTTGCTGCGGGTATGACGTGGCTCGATGATCTCGTCAATGTAGCCACGGCTGGCGGCGATGTAGGGATTGGCAAACTTTTCAATATACTCGTTGATCAGTTCTTTGCGCCTTAGTTCGGGGTCGTCGGCATGTTCGATCTCGTATTTGAACAGGATATTTACCGCGCCCTCTGCCCCCATGACCGCGATTTCCGCCGTAGGCCAGGCGTAGTTGATATCGCCGCGCACGTGCTTGCTATTCATTACGTCGTAGGCACCGCCATAGGCTTTGCGGGTGATGACCGTGATTTTGGGTACGGTAGCCTCGCAGTAGGCGTAGAGGAGTTTGGCACCGTGGCGAATAATGCCATTATGTTCCTGACTGACCCCTGGTAAAAAGCCGGGTACATCGACAAAGGTCACGATGGGAATATTGAAACAGTCGCAGAAGCGCACAAAACGCGCTGCCTTATCGGAAGAATTGATGTCGAGGACGCCAGCTAATGCGCCGGGCTGTTGGGCCACGATGCCGATGGAGCGACCATTCATACGGGCAAAGCCTACCAGAATGTTCGGCGCGAAATGTTCCTGTACCACGAAAAATTCGCCATCGTCGACGATATAGCCAATTACTGTTTTCATATCATACGGCTTATTGGGATTATCTGGGATGATGCTATCCAGAGCAGTTTCGGCCCGCGTTGGCGAGTCCACGGGCGTGATGCGTGGTGGGTCTTCCAGGTTGTTGGAGGGGAGATAGCTCATCAAGGTGCGCATCATGCGGATGCAATCGGGTTCGCTGGGGCAAGCAAAGTGGGCGACGCCGCTGGTGCTGTTGTGAACCATCGCTCCGCCCAGGTCTTCAAAGGTAACATCTTCGTGCGTAACGGTCTTGAGCACGTTGGGGCCGGTGACAAACATATAGCTGGTCTGCTCCACCATAAAAATAAAATCGGTGATGGCGGGTGAGTAGACCGCACCTCCGGCGCATGGTCCCATGATGGCGGAAATTTGTGGTACGACACCAGAGGCCAGCGTATTGCGCAAGAAAATATCGGCGTAGGCCCCCAGGCTAACCACGCCCTCCTGGATGCGTGCGCCGCCGGAGTCGTTCAAACCGATGACTGGCGCGCCATTTTTCATGGCGAGATCCATGATTTTACAGATTTTTTCGGCGTGGGCCTCGGAGAGCGAGCCACCAAAGACGGTGAAATCTTGCGAGAAAACATACACCAAGCGACCATCGATCTGCCCATAGCCAGTAACGACGCCATCGCCGGGGATACGTTGCTCTTCCAGGCCAAAATCGGAGGAGCGATGGGTCACAAACATGTCTAGTTCGTTGAACGTCCCAGGATCGAGCAGCAAGTCTAATCGTTCACGGGCGGTCAGTTTCCCTTTTTGGTGCTGAGCCTCTATGCGCTTCGTCCCTCCACCAAGCATCGCCTCAGCTTTCATTTGTTGTAGCTCGGCAACTTTCTCCTGCGTCCCTTTCGTATTAGAGGATTCTTGTGGTGTCGTTTCACTTGTGGTCATTAAATATATCTCCATAGGTCATGCGAAATAATGCTGTTGAGTGAGTGGTCACGATGCAGTATAGCATGCTATGAGCAAAAGTGTCTAACCAGCGATATATTCATACATTGATGTGTTATACTGCTTGTATCTTAATTGAACGCGTCTCTCGCTCCAATGAAGGAGGGTTTGTCCAATGGCTGTTACACCATCCTCGGATACGAAAGCGACAAATGGCAGCGGTGCTGCTTGGCTTACGCCTGACGAGTTTCAAATTGTAGAAGCTGTATGCGATACCTTTTTCCCGTCTCTGGAAGCGCCCTCCGGTAGTTCTGATACGCTCAAGGCCTACTACCAGCGGCGGGCGAGCGAGTTAAACGTGGCGCAACTGGTGGTGGAGACATTGTCCTATGAAAATGCTGAAGCCCAGGGCCAATTTCATCAACTGCTGGGGTTGTTTAACAGCCCGGTAACTGGACTCATGCTGGCGGGTAGTGCCAAACCGTTCATTGCCCTGGCACAGCAGCAGCGCGAAAAGTATTTGCTGGCGATGGCCAATAGCCCTGTGGCGGCCCTGCGTCAGGGCTATCAAACGTTGAAACGTCTCTCCGGCTTCATTTTCTACTCCGTTCCCAACGCGGAAGGTGTCAACCCCAACTGGTCGGCTCTGGACTATGTCGCGCCATCGCCACCACCTGCCGACGCACCGCAGCCTATTAAGCCTCTGAGCATCGCTAAAGATAGTACGTTGGAAGCCGATGTCGTGGTCATTGGTTCTGGTGCTGGTGGGGGCGTTGTCGCTGGTGAACTTGCTATGGCAGGGAAGAGCGTCATTGTGCTGGAAAAGGGTGGGTATCACAACGAGGCCACCTTTACACTGCAAGAGGCTCAGGCGATGCCGGAACTCTACCTCAAGCGTGGTACGCTCACCTCGAAAGACTTGGGCGTGATCGTCCTCGCCGGTAGTGCTCTCGGTGGGGGCACTACCGTTAATTGGATGACCTCTTTCCGGACGCCCGATTATATTCTGGAAGAGTGGGCAAACCTTTCCGGAGTGAAAGATTTGATGGGCTCGCGCCTGCAAGACAGCTTCACAGCGGTCGAGCAGCGCATTCATGTCAATACGGAGAACAGTGCGCATAACACACAGAATCAATTGCTGGTCGATGGCTGCACCGCTCTGGGCTACCATAGCGAGACAATTCGCCGCAACGCGATTGATTGTCAGCAGCGTTGTGGAACGTGTGGCTTTGGTTGTCGCTACGGCGCGAAGCAATCGACCATGAAAACGTACCTGCAAGATGCCTTCGATCATGGCGCACGTATCATCGTGCAGTGTAACGCGGACAAGGTGCTGATCGAGAAGGGGCAGGCGGTAGGAGTTCAGGCCACTGTGACCAACACGGCAACGGGGAAGACCCATCAGGTGACGATTCATGCGAAAACCGTCGTGGTCTCCGCGGGTGCCATTAACTCGCCTGCTCTGTTACTGCGGTCGGGTGTAGAAAACATGCACATTGGTCATCATTTAAAGTTCCACCCTACCACGACGATTGCTGGTGTCTATCCCGAAAAAGTCTATGGCTGGCAAGGTGTGATGCAATCAGCGTATAGCGATCAATTCTCGCACCTAGAAGGAAATTTCGGCTATAAATTGGAGGTGCCACCGGCCCATCCTGGTCTGCTTGGCCTGGCTACGCCGTGGTACTCAGCGCGAGAATATCGGGAGCAGATGCTAGCCGCGCCACATATCGCGACCTTTATCATCTTAACGCGTGACAAAGGCGAAGGTAGGATTACCGTAGATACGTATGGTGAGCCCGTTATCGACTACGTCGTCTCGGTCTATGATCGCAATCATCTCCTGCATGGCTTACGACAGGCAACGCGTGCGCATTTTGCCGCTGGTGCTACCGAGGTGCTTTCGTTGCACAATAGGCGCACCAAACTGGAAAAACCAGCAAGTGGCCCTGTCAGTGAGCAGCAGTTCCGTGCGTTTGATCGCCAATTGGAGCGGCACGGTATGGGCGTCAATCGCATCATGAGCTTCTCCGCCCACCAGATGGGGACGTGTCGCATGGGTAGCGACGCCAAAAAATCTGTTACCGATGGCAACGGTCAGGTTCATGACGTCAAAGGGTTGTTTGTCTGCGATGGTAGCCTCTTCCCCGCGGCTTCTGGTGTGAACCCTATGCTCTCCATTATGGGACTAGCACACATGGCAAGCCAGTATATTAAGACGGTGGTATAGCGAAAAGTCACCGTACTATTGCGCTCATGGCATGTTTCTGCTCTTGGATTTTTTCTAGTCCAGGCGCAGAAATATCTTCTCCCGCACTTGCTTCCACGCTATCACACTTCTTCACCGAATTTCCATAACCACTGCTGTGTTCTGTTTCAATTGAAAAACCGAATTTCCATAACCACTACTGTGTTCTGTTTCAATTGAAAAGCATAGATGCAAGGGAGGGCGGCCTTTACATCCCTTTTATCCAAAATTTGGAGTTCTTCCTATACTGACTTTATGAAGACACCTGAACAGTTACAAATAATCAATCAGTAATAAGGACTATTGACTGTCTTAATCTTCACTTAATCAAGATACTGTATGCTAAGAAGGACCTCAGTCGATTTCCTGGTCGAATTAAAATGATAGATAGAGGCAATACATCTCTAAGAAACTGCTGGTTTGTGATAGAGCCTACAAGGTTAGAATTCTTATGCGTATCCTGATTGTTGAAGATGATCCTCATTTGGGCCCTAGTCTGAAGAAAGGACTAATGGGCAATAAGTATGCAGTTGACCTCGTAACAGATGGGAGAGAAGCTCTTTCAACGGGTCTAGCGGTACCATATGATCTTATCATTCTCGATGTTTTACTGCCACAACTCAATGGTTTTGAGGTTTGCCGTCAATTACGTGACTACGGGCGGACCATGCCTATTTTGCTCCTGACAGCATTAGATGAGATCGATCATCGTATCAGAGGCTTGGACCTGGGAGCAGATGACTACCTGACAAAACCCTTTGCTTTCGGTGAATTGGAGGCGCGAGTACGAGCTTTACTGCGACGTGAGAGCCCGTCCAAGACGGCGGAACTGCATTGCTTGGATCTTGTCCTGAACGCCCAAACTCATGAGGTGCGGCGGGGAAACCGTGTTATTGCCTTGTGCGGCAAAGAATATGCACTCCTGGAGTTTCTGATGCGCCACCCGCGCCATGTCTTGAGCCGTTTAAAGATCGCTGAACATGTTTGGGACTATGATGCCGAGCACCTCTCCAATGTCATTGATGTGCATATTCACAGTTTGAGGCGTAAGCTCTGTGAACAAAATGAGCCAAATATTATCTATACCATCCGTAGGTCTGGCTATCAATTGAAGGAACCTGTAGAATGATTCATCAATTGCGCGGCATGGGGCTGCCGGGGATTCGCGTCCAGTTGACACTGTGGTACACAGGCATCTTTGTAGTACTCCTTCTCCTGATCGGCATTGTTTTGTACTTGAGATTGCAGTCAGAACTCATTGAAACCTACGATGGGCCACTTAAAGTGCGCACGGAACAACTTACAAATGATATCACCGACGATAATGGTACCATCAATTCCGACGATATAGCACAGGAGATGTTTCTCCTCGAGCATAGCACGCTCAAACAAAATGCTCGGAATGCGGATGTGAATTTTGGCGCACTGGTGAGAATTCTCAATACGACGGGCCAACTTATCTACATGACACCCGCCTTTCGTGTTCTCCAGGTACCCTCTCTCAGTGTGACTCAGCCCTTGCATGGTACGCCCTGGCAAGGCACTGTCACGACAACGAATGGCTACCTGGTGCGATTGTACAGTGTCAGGCTGATGAATAATAGCACACCGTATGGTGTCATTCAGGTTGGTCAGACACTAACCCCTTTGAATACATCATTGCGGAAAGTAGTCCAGGAATTGCTCCTCATAGCTCCGTTTGCGCTCATCCTCGGTATCATTGGCAGCTACTGGCTCGCGGCGCGGGCCTTTATTCCCATCCGCCATCTCACACGCATTGCCGAGGATATTAGTGCGGGGGACTTGCATAGCCGCGTCCCTGTGCCACGCTCCCGCGACGAAGTACAACATCTCGCTCTTACCTTCAATAAAATGATTGAGCGACTTAACCAGTCCTTTGTGCAGCAACGTCGCTTTGTGGCAGATGCCTCGCACGAACTGCGTACACCTGTCGCCGCCATTCGCAGTATGACGGATGTGGCACTGGCCCAGTCTCCCAATGGAGAGGAATGTATCGCTGTTCTGCGTGACGTGAATGCCGAAGCCGAGCGATTGGGGCATCTTATCCGTGATCTCTTGATACTCGCACGCTCGGATGAAGGACAGGTGCAGCTCGACCACGAGCTAGTCCGGCTCGATCTCCTAGTCTCTGATGTCGTGGGGACACTCGATCCATTGGCAACGGAGCGTGGCATTATGCTCCAGGTACACAAGCTGGAGCCAGTTACGGTACGAGGTGATATCTCGCGACTCATTCAGTGCGTGATCAATCTCCTCGACAATGCGCTTACCTACACGAATTCGGGGGGGAGCGTAACGCTTATGGTCGAGGTCAGGGATCACTGTGGCTGTATTGAAGTCCAAGACACAGGGATTGGCATTGCTCCCGATGATATCCTCCATATCTTTGAACGCTTTTACTGTGCTGATCCAGCGCGAACGCGGAAGGGGAGCGGAAGCGGGTTAGGTCTATCCATTGTCGATTGGGTGATACATGCCCATGGGGGGTCTATTCATGTTGAGAGTCAAGTAGGGCAAGGATCGACTTTCACACTATCCCTCCCTCTGGTCAATGATCCATAAATGGCTGCTACTCCTCCCCAACGCACTGGCAACAGGTTAGAAGGGCACGAAACGAATCAGTACTGTGACATCAATTGCTTCAACAACAACGAATTGAAAGGAGAGTAGCGCGTCGCTACAGGGCTTCAGCGTTACAATTCACTCATATGAAATCTTTTGTACAAACCATCTGGTCCGCGGATGCAAATTCTTCCAGAGATATAGTTTCTACAGATGAAAGTCCGCCAGCCTCTTCTATGATGCCGGTGAAGTGGGACAGCACAACTCCCTTGTACGAGAAACTTTACAGAGGGATAACTTCCCCGCTACGTCTCTTGCCCGATTTCCTGGTCATTGGTGCACAACGAAGTGGCACTACTTCTCTCTACCAGTACTTACAAGCTCATCACTGCATCGGACCTGCCTCTACGAAAGAAGTCCATTACTTTGATCGCAGATTTGACAGGAGCCTGGCATGGTATCAAGGGCACTTCCCTACTATGGTTGAAAAGTATCAAGCCCAACTGCGCACCAGACAACCCTTTCTGACTGGAGAAGCAACCCCTTGCTACTTGTTTTATCCGCACGCCCCGCAAAGAGTGGCCCAAAGCATGCCCGATGTCAAGCTCATCGTGTTGCTACGTAATCCAGTTGATCGGGCTTATTCTCAATACTACCATGCGCTTGATCACGGCTTCGCGACCTTATCATTCGAAAATGCCATAGAACATGAGGAGGAACGGGCAGCTAGAGAGCTAGAGTTGATCATGCAAAATGAATACTACTATAGTATCGAATACATGGAACGCGAGTATCTTAGTCGCGGCATCTATGTAGATCAACTACAGGCGTGGATGAAGCTGTTCCCGCGTGAGCAGTTCTTGATTCTCAAAAGCGAGGAGCTCTATGCCAATCCAGCCGTTACTATCAAGCAAGTGTTAGACTTTCTAAACCTACCCGAAGCAGATCTCCGCTTAGGCAAGGAAACATACGAAACCTATAACAACTATACCTACTCCAAGATGGATCCGGCACTGCGCAAACGGCTGATAGAGTACTTCGAGCCGCATAACGCCCGCCTGTACGACTTCCTGGGAGTCAATTTCGGCTGGGATAAGTAGTCTGGTATTTTCTTCCTACGCAGTTGGTTGGTAAAACAGTTGCGCAGGCATGCCGTCCTAGCCGTTGATGGCTTGCCAGAAAATGTTCGCTAACTGGACATAGCCAGCAGGACTGGGGTGGAAGCCGTCAGTGCTGATATATTCGGGGTGGGCAGTTATCTGGCTACCATGGTTGTAGAGATCAACTAATGTCACATTGTACTGCTTGGCGAATGCGGCAATACCGGTGTTCCAGCGCTGAATTTGTTGGAGCATCTGAGCTTTTTGTGTGGCTGTTTGATTGGCAAAGGCGGGTAGGCGTGTCAGGTCGGGCAGGTTCGCCATAACGAGGCTGGCGTGGGTATGTGAACGCAATTGCGCTAGCAGAATATTCAGATCGTTCATGTAATCACTGTAGGTCACCCCGCCGACAAAGTCGTTGGCAACCAACCAGATCGTGACCAGTTCGGGAGACGTCGTGAGGGCAATGGGGAGTTCCTCGGTGAGAGCCGCGTGCAGGTGAATGCCACTGATCCCCAAGTTCACCAGATGCGAACCCTTCGGTAGGCGTGTTGCCAGCAAGGGCACATAGCCCTGTGACCCAGGCTGGGTGCTACCAACCCCCACGGCGTCTGAGGCACCCAGCGCAACATAGGTGACAGGACCAGCAATGAGATGATTTGCCTGACTCGTTGCCGTACTGCTCACATGCGTAACGGGAGTCGCTGGTGTATTGGTACTACCGCTGGTGGAGCAAGCGGAAAGAGCGAGCCCAACCACTATGAGTAACGCTAAAACAAGAGAGCGGAAATGAATCTTGGGGTTCATGACTTATTTCCCTTTGTCCACCAGTTCCAGCTTGCCGGTTACGATATCAATTACGAAACCATGTACAGGAATTTTGGGAAGGTAGGGGCTGCTGCGAATAACGTTGACCACCTCTTTGACATTCAAATGAACGTCATTGAAGGCTCCCACCCAGTCAACCAGCCCATTGATGTCACCCAGACCCTCTTTTTCAATCAACGTTTGCGGGTCTACGCCCAATGCTTGCATAGAAGCTGTCAGTGCCGTTGGGTTGACATGCGACAAACCACATTCGGTATGACCGATGACCAGCACCTTGCGTACGCCAAGCAGGTAGATGGCGCCGGCCAGAGAACGGATCAAGTCGTTGCCCTTGCCTTCGCGCTCCACCTTGGAGATCGTTGCGCCAGCAGTACGTAGCTCCACTACGTCTCCGCGCTCCAGACCCAGGGCATCCTCGAAGGAACGCACTAAACGGCAGTCCATGCAGGTGACAACGGCCATGTGCTTGCGCGGGGTATGTCCGATAACAGGGAGATGCTGTTCCTGTAAGAAACGCGCATTATTCGCCAATATTTCGTCAGGCATAGTGTCACTATATTCCTTTTCTACCAGTTCGACAGGGAGTAAGAAACCCCACCCATCCCCCTGATGCCCACAAGGGGCATCACTACATTTTGAAATTAGCGGGCATTCAGGTTTCCGGATAAGATGTACGTGTTTGGCGGCAAAAATTGCCGCCAACCCATATTCCGTGGTGCTATTCGCCCTGGCCTAGAGAGTACCCGATATTCCCATCAAAATTGTAGAGGTTCTCTGTTTTGATGAAGTCAAAACCGGCTTGCGCTACGCGTTGCAGTAGCGCGATAATTTGCGTATGCGCGATGGCTTGATCGGTGGTGGTTGACATAAAGCGGCAACGCCAATGATCGGTGCAGAAGGTTTCAGCCATACCATGTGGCCACACTTTGGCTCCACGATTGGTAATCATCTTCAATTCAAGGTCACTGCCGCCGGTTTTTTGCATCGCCTCGCCCAACTGGTCGGGACTGCCGTCGCGCCATTCCAGATAGACATCCACACCCATTAAAACTTTCTGTTCTGGCTTGGTTGTAATGGTGGCGTGTTCATGGGAGATGTGCTCCGGTGCTGAGGTGTAAGCGACGGGTTTCAAGGTCTGTGGTTGTTGGCCCAGGCGAGCAATAACGGCCTGTGCGAACTCTTTGGTGCCAACCTTTTGTTTGCTAATACCCTCAACATAAATGTCGTAGGTGTGGATGCCATCTTCGATGGTGCGCAACCAGGCATTGTGTACCTGTGTGGCGACATCGGGCTGGTCGATGTGTACCAGCATCATCACCGCGCCTAAAAGCAAGCCCGAAGGGTTGGCGACGTTTTGTCCAGCACGGCGGGGAGCGGAACCATGAATGGCCTCGAACATGGCGCAATTATCGCCAATATTGGCGGAGCCTGCCAGGCCGACCGAACCCGCGATTTGTGCCGCCACGTCGGAGAGGATATCGCCATAGAGGTTTGGTAATACGATCACGTCAAAGGCTTCGGGCGTGTCTGCCAATTTGGCTGCGCCAATATCGACAATCCAGGTTTCATTGGTGAGATCGGGATATTCCATGGCGATTTCATTGAAGACGCGGTGGAACAGACCATCGGTCAACTTCATGATGTTATCTTTCATGAAGCAAGTGACTTTTTTGCGGTTATGGCTGCGGGCATACTCGAAGGCGTAGCGCACAATCTTCTCGCTACCAGAGCGGCTGATGAGCTTGAGGCTTTCCATCATATCGTGCGTTTGCCGGTATTCGATGCCGGTGTAGAGGTCTTCCTCGTTTTCGCGGATAATCACCACGTTCATCTCAGGATGCTTCGTATCTACAAAAGGATAATAGGCCACTGATGGTCGCACATTCGCGTACAGTCCAAAAGTTGTGCGCGTAGTAACGTTGAGGCTCTTGTAGCCGCCACCCTGCGGGGTAGTGATAGGTGCCTTGAGAAATACCTTGGTGCGTCTGAGTGATTCCCACGCGTTCGGTTCCATACCGGCACTAATGCCACGCAGGTAGACCTTCTCGCCTACCTCGATCTCTTCAATGTCGATGCGAGCACCGGCGGCTTGAATAATATGGAGGGTGGCGTCCATGATTTCTGGCCCAATTCCATCTCCATATGCAACAGTGATTGGTGTATTGTGTGTCATAATGCAAACTTTCCTGTAAAACTGTAGAGCTAGTAAAGCTAGTGGGCTGTCAAGGTTCAAGTGATGGGTGAGGCCGGACGCCCACAAGGGGCGTCCCTACATGTCAGGATTCCCTCGCCCTCCACTTGAAGATTGACAGAGTACTAGTAAAGCTACGATGGCATGTTGTTCTGGACTCAGTGTAGCATAGCTCTGACGCGCACACAAGTTTCATGTGCAAAAAGGCAAACCTATACTGTACGTTTGCCCAAAAATCTGGTATAGTGTGTAACACAACCATGATTAGTAGGAAGTCTTCTTAGGGGTCTTTTGTAAAGGTAGAATGGCGGCGGCATTGAACGAGAACGAAAAGAATAAAATACCACCCACAGCAGCAGAAAATACTGACAATGTCCAACCTGGCTACCTTGGTAAAACTCCACCTGTCGGCAAACTCCCAGCGAAAGCAACACGCATGTGGGTTGATCGCCCTGAGCAGTTACTGTACGCGGTAGACATCCTGCGGCAGTCTACAGTCGTTGCCGTTGACGCGGAATTTGCCCAGGTGCGTTCCCATATTCAAGGAGACACGCAGACCTCTTCCCATCGGCTCGCGTTGCTGCAACTGGCGGTTGAGCAGCACTGTTTCGTGGTAGACACCCTGCGCTTGAGCGATCTTTCTCCTCTGACTGCTGTCGTAGCGACGTCGGATATCGTTGTGCTCCTGCACGGGGCCGGAGCCGATATGCGTGTGATGGCTGAGCGCGGATTGTATGTCGTCCATTATTATGATTTGGAAGCGGCCAGCCGTTCCATTTTTGGGCAGCACGAATCGTCCTTGGCAGCGATGTTGCAACGCGCTTTTAATGTGCGGCTAGACAAGAGTTTACAGCGAACAGATTGGAATAGGAGGCCCTTGCCCCCGGCGATGGTGGCCTACGCGGCGCGCGACGCGGAGATGACGCTGGCCCTGTATAGCTGGCTGCAACAACATTATCCGTGGGCATTGAAGTTGCACGAGAATACTGACCAACCTGAGGTGGTAGCGCCATGGATTGAGCCATTTCTAAAGGGCACGTCCAACGTTTCACCGGAAACCGCTCTGATGGAGGCCAAGGCGCACGGGATCATCGTGAATGACGCGCAAATCGTCGCCGATTGTCGTGCCGCACTCGTGACTCTGACCCACCCGATGCGCCGCAGCCGCCTCCTGCGCCTGATCGCTGATCTCTCGCTCGTGGAAATGGTGCCAGATCTCGAACACCTCTTACATGCTCCCACCTCTGATGAGCGTGCGGCAAGTGCCAGAGCGTTAGGACGGATGGGTGTGAAGGACGCGAAAGAAGCCATCTTGCCATTGCTGCAAGACCCCGTGCATGATGTGCGCAAGTCCGCGCAGACGGCACTGCACAATCTGGGGGATAAAGAGGCGCGTGCTCCTGCGCTGCCAACAAAGCTTGTCGATGGTGCGCGTAGCTGGAGCGTCGGCGGCACAAGCAATGCGGACGATGACGACGATTGGAAAGCCCGCCTGCGCTCCATGATGGGTTAAAGTACCTCTCACGCAAGCTTAGGGGCACGCTGAAGCGGCCCCTACGGGCATGAAGTTAAGGATTGATAAGCACTTCAATTCCCCACCAGGGCGACCGCAAGGGTGCGCCCCTACTATACACGAGGCGGCTCTGCGAGCCGCTTTGCAGAGAGAAAGGCCAATGGTAGAGAGTAGGGGCGCCCCTTGCGGTCGCCCTAGAAACCGCACTCCATACTTAACTTCATGCCTATGGGGCACGGTAAAGCGGCCCCTACGGGCTGTTTATGGGTTAGGAATGCTGCTTTCTTGGTAGGCGGGTGCCTAGCCATACCAGGAGCAATAGTCCTGAGATCATACTTGCTCGCCAGAAGCGATTGACCCATATCTCTTCTAACTGTGTATCGCCATCCCCTAGATTGAAACGGCGCACAAGGGTATAAAGGAAAGCTGGTCGAGCAGAAGGCAGAAAAACTGCCTGCTTCTGCGCTGTGTTTGTAACGAGTAGGTCATGGTTACTCTCGACCATCTCTATCGAATAGGGGATAATTGAGCGCAGGTGTTCGGCTAAGGCGGCAAAAAATTGCTGGAAAATGTGTTTAATATTTCCCTTTACCAGTGGGACGGGGAGCAGGGTTCCCATTTTGCCGAGGTTGAGCGTACATTTATAATCCACCACTGTATTTTCGCCCTGTTCGCTCAATGTAAGCACAATGTCCCCTTGCACGTTGCTTTGCTTGCCTTCGCCTTCAAACTTGAGACTATATGCCGAGGGGAATTTTTGCTCAACGACGGCAACATGCCCACGATACGTTCCCATTAGTGGTGCTTGCTTGATCTGCATGGAGATAGTATAGTTTAGCTCGCTCTGCCGCTCTAGTTGTTCAATGCCTGGAATGCTCTTCTGTAAGAGATGACTATCCATGAGGCAAAGCCATACATCCTCTGGTATGGCTTGCAGTGTATACGTACCTTCGATATCCATCACACACTTCCTTCTAACAAACATACTATGACCAACAATGATGTATTTGATAATACCTTTGGATCTGATAATTGCCTTCATTATAAGGGAGAAGTGGGTTGGGTGCAACCTTGAATAAATGGGGGGGATGTGGGCCTCTAATCTCTATAATATTTCTTTGTTCTATGGTATAGTGCAGAAGCAGGAGGCAAAAGGTATGAAGTGTGTAATCTGCCAATATGGAGAAACGGAACCGGGAACCACGACTGTCACACTGACGCGAGATGAGACGACCGTGGTGATTGGTGATGTCCCGGACCAAATCTGTACGATCTGCGGCGAGGAATATGTGGATGCAGCAACGGGTAAGCGACTTTCTCAGATCGCGGAATCCGTCGTCAATGATGGCGTCCAAGTGGATGTACGGCGCTATAAAGCTGCATAAAAACCCTGGGAAAAACTCCTATACATGAGGAATTTTATAGAGATGGAAGGGTACTTTGACTACGCAACTTTTGCTTTCGAATGCTCCGCATCATAATCAGCGTCTCTTCTCTGACTACTTCCTTGATCATAAACTGCCGGAAGAGTGGAATTCTCTGTGGGAAGAGGCTGCTTTGGCGATGGGGCAAATGGAGCAACTCGCTCATACTTTTCTGCCAATTGCTAAAAATGCCAATGAAGCTCAAACTGAATATAGTTGGATACGCCCCATTCTCCAAATCTTGGGGCATGTTTTCGAGGTTCAATCTTCGCTTAAGACACCGGATGGTGTGCAGCGGCCAGATTATTTCTTCTATCTGAACAACACAGTTTTAGAGGTCAATAAGGGCAAAATTCTGACGGAGAATGATCTAAAACAAGGGGGATATGCTGTCGGAGATGCAAAATCTTGGGAGCGTTCTCTTGATCAAACGATCAAGCACCAAGAACAAAGCAAACCCTTAAACGAGCGAAGAAAGCAGCAGAGGCGGAAAAAGATGCCGGGCAATTATCGTTGCTTAGTAATGATGACTTTCGTCAAAGTACCAGCAATGCATTGGGTTCAATCGCGACAATTGAAAGCAATCCAAGTATCACTATTCTAGACGTCAAAGAACAAGAAGCGGCATATAAAGACCTTCGTGATCGATTTAGCGAGAAATATCAGCGTCTAGCCAATCTGAGTTGTGCTATTTACTTTGATTTGGAAGTGGATAGTAAGCTGTGGCGACCGCTCGCAGACTACTCGCTTGGAAAGAGGATGGCACAAACACCGCAGCTTGAACATTTCACGAACGAAATTGTCAAATTAGAGACGCAGCTTAACATAACTGTATATGAGACGTTTGGATTGGACGATGATGAGATTACGTTAATTGAGCAAGAGACGAAATATCAGTATGGGGAGTGGTAAGCAGGATGAAGGGCAATAGGCAGCAGCCAGCGTTAGAGTTCTAATGGCTGGCCATTTTCCTTAGAACAGAGCAAGAAGAGACTCAGGGTTTATATCAAACTCTGAGTCTCTTTTTTGTCTTTAAGCGCAGACGGGAAGGGCAGAGCATTTAGCCATTCTTGTTACTACCTTGTATATTCTTCCTGCCATATTTCCATCCCAGTCGGGAAGCGCAGGGCATTTAGCCGTTGAAGAGCTTCAATTGGCCTCTGTCACCAAAGTGTTTCCATCCCAGTCGGGAAGCGCAGGGCATTTAGCCTTCTACCTTGCTAGTATAGCATGGGAAGCCTGTTGATGCAAGGGTTTGCGAGGCACGACGCTCAGCGAGGGCCTTGCTGCGGTGCTTCGCGGCTGAGCTTATAGCATGAACACATGGACAACGGGGGAAAATAGTGAGCAACAACGGGAATGAGCCGCATGTTTTACGCACAGGAAACACCACGAGAGACGGTTACAGATGGTTGAGGTCTAATCCTCACATAGAAACTAACAACTCTCTGCTATCGTGAGAACCCTGACTGATTGCAAATCAAAGGCAGCAGAAAAGCACAAAAAATGATAGTATTGCCTTGCCTGGAGCATGCGATCCTTGCGTCCTGGCAAGCAAGGGTGGCTACGATGTGCTGGCACGCACCAGGTTACGATGTGAGTAGTCCATACACATACAGCCCGTCATCGTCTGTCATTCTGAGCGAAGCGAAGAATCTCTCGTGGACCGGAGATTCTTCGCTTCGCTCAGAATGACAAGGTTCTGTCGGTCAGGATGACAAGGCTCTGAACCAGGCGTTGCAAAACCTCCCTGTGGAAGACCCACAAGGGTACCTTGGATGGATGGGTGCGGCTTAGGTTGATGCGCATTCGGGCCGATAAATCGGCGGTGGCGGCGATAAATCGCGCCCTACGGTTGGTTGCTGTATCCTTACGTGAACTGTATTGGGCACAAGGCCCCATCCTCAACCCCACCTCCACCACTGTCCCTACTTATTGTGTGGCGCCCTCATTCGAAGCTTGACAGAGCAATAGGCGTCAAGTTATGGGCAGAGGTTCGTGTCGAATAGAATGCTCAGTCTTCGTTTAGGCGCAGCAAGCTGCTAATGGCTGGCTGGGAGACGATGCGGACCATGATGGCCAATGCTAGCGCGTAGATGCCGACTAAGATGAGCAGTACAAAAGGGAGCGATGGTGGCACTACTATCTGGGTTGCCAGGGCGGACTGCAAGTCAAAAAACTGGGCATTGCTCAGGTTCGAGTTGATATCGGTAAAGGTGAGTGCTGGGATTACTGATGCTACGAGCAGGGCCGCGAATGCACCTCCCAGCAGCAGACCTGTGATATAGACAATGGCTTGCTCCCATGTTAAGACGCTGATTACTTGCCCTGTGGTCGTGCCAAGTGCGCGTAAGGTGGCAAAGCTCATCTGGCGTGTATGCGCACTTAACCAGGAAGCTAGCGCATCTCCCACCAATGCTACGAGGAGGGCAGTCACTGTTCCCATAATAAGTACTCCATCCAGGACGAGATAGAGTGGGTCAGATTGCAGCGTAGCCAGTAGCAGACGCCGATCTACCAACTTCGTTAAATGAATATTGGGATTATCAAGGGCCGAGCGCACACTCGCTAATGAAACGGCATCGTCCCTGGTATGCAACCAGAGTTGCGTAATGGCTGGGGCCTGGAAGGTACTATCGTGGCCCTTGCTCGCTTTGACATCTTGCGCATAGGCTTTGGCGTAGGTTTGATAATCGACCAGGACACTTCCTGTGACGGGAGAGGCGTTATTACTAGCTGGCACGATCAACGTATCGATAGTTGGAATACGCTCTACCACGCCAATAATGACGCAATGCATAGTGGAAGGATACACATTGTTTACGGTGATGGTGAAAGGTGAGCCGATATGCAGCAAAAGCTTACTGATGGTTGTCTGATCGACAATAGCGGGTACGACATCGTTGCCATTTGACGATTGGCGGAGCGCGACCAACTCAGATAGCAGCGAGCGAGCGGCTAGAGAGGTTTGCTGTGAGGGCCAGATGACGGTGTTACCAAAACTGGCAGCATCGACGGCGCGGATAGCCATGGGAAGGGCAGCCGTTCCTCCAAAGCCCTGACTACTCAATCCCGCGCTGGCAGAGAGCACGCCTGGAATAGACTGGTACAGGTTGATGATTGGTGCGGGCGACGCTGCAGGAGAAAAAAGTTCCGCGCTAAAGTCAGCCCCTGTTTGGTAGGTGACAATTTCCTGAACGTGTTGCGTTTGCGTGGCGATAAAAATTAGTGAGAAGAGGGCAAAAGAGATTGCGAGCGCGAGTAGCATAATCATCCGTAAAGGCTGGCGTGGCGAGCGTGCTGTCTGCGCAAAGGTCAGCAGAAAAACAGCCCCTCGTCCTCTGGTCGCAAGGCGTGCCCCCAACTGTAGGAGCAGGGGGAAAATACGCAGGAAAAGGAGCAGGCAACCCAGAATGAAAAAGAGGGGCGCAATCAGCGATAAAGGCGTTGTGATCAGAACTTTCACCGTCGATGGCAACACAGTGCCGATATTGGTAATGTAGAGAGATATGCCATAGCCACCCAAGGCAATAACGCCAGCAATCAGATCAAGATTGAAACGCTGCCACAGAGGCCGTTTGTTGCCGCGAGCCGTTTCCTTGCGCTGTGAGTAGATATCCGTGCGAGCGGCAAAGAAAAGTGAGACACCCATGGTAAAGAGAGCGACCAGCGCGATGGCCAGCGCATACCAGATGGTTCCCCATGTGGCCTGAATTGGTTGATTGGTAATAATGTTCAGTGCATCGAGTTGCGAGGGTGGCAACATGCGTTGCGCTAGCAGAAGAGCGGAACCGGTGGCTAAAGGAAGTCCAAGCGCAAGAGCGATGATCTCCAACGCGCTACTTTGCAGTAGCAACGAGCCAAAGACCTGCCGACGACTGGCCCCGCGGCTGCGCAAAAGAGCGATCGTATCGGCCTGGCGGTCAACCAACAAGGTGGTTAACAGGCTTACAAAGAAGAGAATGAGCGAGAGGGTAAGGATGGTAAAGACGCCAACGGGAATGCTTGCCGCGGAGACGCGACTGCGAAACTCTTCCAGGCTGCTAGGATTTCCATTGATACTGAGGACTGGACTTGAGAGTTCTACATTGGTAAAATAGGGGTATGAGAGAACGACTTCGGGCGCTGCCCCATTCTCCAGGCTACCATACAAACTATCGGTAGTAGCCCGGAGCCCCGCGAGTTGGTCGATTAGCCTATTGAGATCCTTGATGGAAAGCTGTGAGGGGTCCAAGCGGTAGTGCCAGATGAACAGGTACTCATCGGAGCCCAGCAAGGTGTGGATTGCATCGGTATGATAGGTAGCACGTAGCTGGTCAAAAAGAGCCAACAATGCGTTATCAGGGACAAGCAAGGTGTGATGGAGTATCTGTGTCGAACCTACGGAAAGTTTGATGGTTTGAAAATCTTCACCATGCCAGTAGGCGGCATTAGCCGGAGTTACCGTAAAGATACCCACCACATGTGCGGTAACCACAGTTGAAGATTGTAAAAAGTCGGTGCCATGCGGAAACACGATATAGTTCATAGCGAGCTCAAAGGTTGAGCCAAGATGCACTCCCATAAGTTGTGCGGTAGCAGAGGAGAGCATTATCTCGATCTGGTTGACAGGATTGCTGGTTATGTGAGCCAGGCGGCCTTGTATCGGCCCAAGATGACGGGCGGCCTGTTGCATTGAGGTACCGTAGACGGTGAGGACGGTATTCTGGCGCGGTGGGTTGAATGAGAAGTCATCACTCGTAATAGCTGATTGCTCAGGCTTGATGATACTGTCTAAATAGCGATGAATGAGGGGATCAAATTGATGGGATACATTCTGCGCGATTGGACTTGATATTCCATCGGTTCCCACGATCAGTTGAAAATCGGTACTATCTGGCGTTGCCCTGAGCGTATTGCGCAGTCCAGCCGTCGTCATCACGTCGGACAGCAGCGGGATAGCGCACACGATGACAACGGCGGCGATCATACCAAGGGTCATAAAAAGAAGTAGGAACCATGTTCGTCGCAACTGCCAGAATGTTAAGGTCATAATAGTTGGTGTCAGAAAAGGATTCCCGCGTCTCTGTTGTGGTTGCTTCGTTCCCGGCATGCAGACCTCTTTCTAGCTCATACGCATCGACCAGGTTTCTGCTATACGGACAATGTAACAGAGTTAGTAATGTGATGCAAGTGAGTGCTATGAGGGTCTCCGACCTTTAGGGGGATTGGCGAGGACGGGCCGATAAATCGCAATACCATTCAAATAAGGATGAACGGCAACACCGTGTGTGTAGGGACAGGGGGATGAGGGGATGAGGATGCGGGGGCCTTGTGCCTGTCCTGGTGGGGGGTCTGGACTTCCCACAGGACGAGGACAAGCACAAGGCCCCCCATCGACCGCCGCGTCCGCCCCGTGTCCCTACACACCACTCCCAAGCCTTATTTGAATGGTATTGCGATAAATCGGCGATGGCGGCGATTATTACCTGTCCCCCGGACAGGGTGCGCGCCCTACGGTTCCTCCGGAAGGATGGAGAACTACTTGCCTATGTTGGTTGCACTAAAAAGCAGTATATGGTACACTAAGCCCCGTATTAATGCGTGTCGAGGTAGACGGGGGTTCTCCGTTCCCTCAATGAGGAGCTTTACTAGATGAAAATAATCCTTTTACAAGATGTTGAGAGCCTGGGAAAGGCCGGTGATTTGAAGGAAGTAGCGAATGGCTACGCCCGTAACTATCTTTTACCCCGCCAGTTGGCAGCCGGAGCAACCCCTTCGTTAATAGCGAATCGGCAGCAGCGCATCGCCTCCGAACAGCGCAAAACTGAGAAACAGGCGGAATTGAATCGGCAACAGGCCGAACGCTTGGGCCATATCACGCTCACCTTTAAGGCTCGTGTGGGTACGCAGGGTCGTCTCTATGGCTCGATCACGAGCCAGGATATCGCTACTGGTCTGCGCGAGGTTGAAGGCATCACGGTTGATCGCCGCCTGATCGATCTGCCGAATCCCATTCGCAGTACTGGTACCTTTACCGTATCTGTGAAAATTGCTTCACGGCTGGAGCCAAAGATCACCGTCAACGTGGTCGATGAAACCGGCAAAGTAGCAGCCGTATAATCAGACGGGGTAGTGCCTCGCATGCTGTCGATGGACGAGAAAGTGGTTAAGTCGTCGAGCCGCTGAGCTAAAGGTGCTTACATTCACTTTCGCCTTGGGAGATGCTTGTTATGCCGCGCTGGCTTTACTATCTGCTCGTAATGGCCATTGTTGCTCCTATTATTAACCTGATATGGGGTCAGCAACAGGAAATGGCCATTTTTATTTGTTCAGCTATCGGCCTGATCCCCCTGGCAGCGCTCATTGGACGTGCCACCGAAGACCTGGAATATTATGTCGGCCCTATCGCGGGTGGACTACTCAATGCTACCTTTGGCAATGCGCCTGAGATCATCATTGGCATTTTCGCGTTGCAGCAAGGCTTGCTCTCCGTCGTCAAAGCCTCGATTACAGGGTCAGTGATTAGCAATATTTTGCTGGTGCTGGGTAGTTCGCTAGCCGTGGGTGGATGGCGTTGGGGTAAACAATATTATAGTGCGCGAGACGCTGGACAGTATGCGGTTATGATGGTGCTGGCGGTCTCCAGCTTGCTCATTCCCTTTACCGCTAGCCTGACCATTAAAGAGCCGCAGCGCGTACAATCGCTTAGCGTGGCTATTGCGGTTGTCCTTTTGCTGGTCTATGGCATGTATCTGGCAACGCATGTCTTTCATATTCGTGCAGCGCGGCGCAATCCCCGGTGGCACGGCAAACCAGTCTCTCCCCCTGTGGAGCCAGTAGAGGGGGAAGAAACAGAGGATTTAGAGGGGAAAGGGAAGGTAGAGGCAGTCACGGGCAATCTTGACCCACACCAGCGAGATGAGCGGCGTGTGCCACCCAATCTCTGGTTGGCGGCGGGACTACTGTGCGTGGCGACGATTGGTACCGCTTGGAATAGTGAACTGCTGGTGGGCGCGATTCGCCCGGTCACTGTCGAGTTGGGTTGGTCTCAGGTCTTTATTGGTCTTGTCATTATCCCCATTATTGGGAATGCGGCTGAACATTCAAGTGCCGTCTATATTGCCATCAAAGATCGCATCGACCTCAGCATGGCGATTGCCGCTGGTTCTTCGATACAGGTGGCAACGTTGGTTGCGCCACTACTGGTATTGATCAGCTTTTTCTTCCCGACACACCTCGATATGGTCTTTCAGCCGCTTGAACTGGTCATTATGGGCCTTGCCGCCATTCTCTTCGCGCTGATCAGCTTGGACGGCGAATCTTCTTGGCTGGCGGGTGTGCAACTGGTGGCACTTTACCTTATTGCTTGTATTGTTTTTTTCTTTATACCGGGGTGATGGGGGCGGGTTCAATTTTTGTATCGAGGGTTGCGAAGCGTGTGTAGGGACAGTGGGATGTGGGGATGAGGATGATGGGGCCTTGTGCCTGTCCTGGTGGTGGTTCGATACATCCTACAGGACGAGGACAAGCACAAGGCCCCCCCATCGACCGCCGCGTCCGCTCCTTGTCCCTACACACGATGAATACTGCCTTCATGCAAACAATGAACCGTGCTCCTTGCTATTCCTCATGTCCAATCTTGATGATGGCGCGGGGGATTTTTGGTAATAGATCGGTGGCGAGTAGGCCGGTATGACCTATCTCTGCGCTAACTAATTCCGAGGCGGCTGTATGGAGGTATACTCCTGCGCTGGCAGCAGCAAACGCGTCCACCTTTTGCGCCATGAGGCCAGCAATCATGCCTGCTAGTACATCGCCTGTGCCAGCCGTGGCTAGCGCGGGATTGGCCTGAAAGTTAATGCGTGTACGCCCGTCCGGGGCCGCAACAATCGTGCAAGCGCCTTTGAGGACAAGCGTCACTTGCCACTCTTTGGCTTTGTCGCGTGCCAACGGTAGCCGATCAATATCTCCGCCAGATACTTTGAGGCCGTGGCAGAGGCGTCCCATTTCGCCTGGATGAGGCGTAATGACCGTTTCCTTCGGCAACAATGTCCACCAGTGTTCCAGCGCGGAGAGGTTATTCAAGCCGTCGGCATCGACAACCAGGTGTGGGCGTTTCTCATCGGGCATGGAGCGTATATACTCCAACAGTTCCAGAATGACCTCGCGAATGTAGGGTGATTGTCCTAAACCTGGTCCAAGGAGCAGGGAGCGGTAGCCTTCCAGATAGCTGTGCAAGGTCCTCGCGCGCTCAAAACTACCAGCATCCTCTTCGGGGAGGAGCACAAAGGTGGCCTCGTGAAATTGGCTGGCATAGATGGGCAGCATTTTCTCTGTCACCGCCAGAGTGATCAGGCCAGCCCCAATGCGAGCAGCGGCATTCCCAGCCAGGTAGGCCGAGCCTGGGTAGGGTGGCGAGCCACAGAAGAGCATGACTTTGCCAAACGTGCCTTTATTGCTCTCCAATGGACGTTGCGGCAAGAGAGCGTTGACCAGTTCGCCTGTTAGCATCTCCGTTTGCAGGGCTTGCTCCATCTCTGGTGGCAGGCCAATATCCCCGACGTAGAGTTGACCGATATAATCGCGCCCCGGAAAGAAGAAAAAACCTTGCTTGGCACACGCCAACGTGATCGTATCATCGGCATGAATGGTGCCGGAGTCAACCTCGCCGCTATCGGCATTCATCCCCGTTGGCAGATCAATGGCGATCACGCGCAAGGTTTTGCGCTGTTTGCGCTCCTGCTCTACTCGGCTCAATAGTGTGCGCATACTGTCGGGCAATGGGCGTGATCGTCCGGTGCCCAGCAGGGCATCCAGCACGTAATCGGCATGGCTAATTGCATGCTCCAGCCCCTCCGCTGTCTCATCGCTTGGAAGCTGGTACATACCTACGGTAAGCGTATGCTCTTTCCAGGTGTAGATGCTGACCTTGGCTCCCCACTCTGCCAGGTAACGGGCAATGACCAGTCCATCCCCTCCATTGTTGCCGGGACCTACTAGTAGCAGGTAGTCCAGTTCGCTTAAGGGACGCTGCGGGTAGTCTTTGGGAACAATCTGTTGTGCCAGAATTTCGGCGGCACTTCTGCCGGCGTTCTCCATCAAGATGGGTGAGGTCAGGCCATATTCGCGTGCCGCCCGTGCTTCTAGTTCGCGCATCTCATCAATAGTTACAATATGCTGCATTTATATTCTCCATGTAGTACTTTGTTTCACTTTATTTGACTTGCCGCCTTCGGCGGCAGAAAGGGGGAAGACCTAGGGCACAGCCCTAGAACCCAGTCAAGGGGCGCGGCCCCTTGCACCCCTGCTTGCCGCCTTCGGCGGCGGAAAGGGAGGAGAACTAGGGCGCAGCCCTATTACCTGTCCCCCAGACAGGGTGCCAGTCAAGGGGCGGTCGCCCCTTGCATCCCCACTGGCCACATGCGTCAATGTTGTTATATATCATTGTAATGCGTTGGAGGCAATGAGGGAAGAGGAACGCCAAAAATATATCACTTCAAGCCCATTATATGCTATACTTTTTGCATGAAAATCGCGCTGAAAATTACACCACAACGTAGCACACAATACGCCAACATGGCTGATGTGCTGGCGGCACCAGAACTGCTCGCCAGTCCGCTGGGGTCTGCTGTACACGATATAGCCCCGGTGACACTCGCGGGTCAAGCGTTTGTTTTAGCAACGCTGGACGATACGCTCTCTGCTGACATGTTCATGCCCATTCTTTCGCGGTTAGGGGCGACCAGCGAGGTATACGAATATTTTGAACAGCTTGGCGATGTGCAAGGGCCACTGCTACATCCAATGGAACCGCAATTTACCCCTTTTCTACCCGTAGAGATGGCGGAAGTCCGCCGCTACAAGGGGAAGACCAATGAACTTTTTACGCAAGTGTTGCTCAATATTGCGCTCTTCGCGGGTGGCTACGCGCAGCAATTTACTGATCGGTTGAGAATACTAGATCCGCTAGCTGGTGGGGGCACGACGCTCTTTCTGGCCCTGGCGCATGGTCACGATGCCTTTGGGATTGAACTCGAACGGCAAGATATTGAGACAACTGCCGTCTTTATCCGACAATATTTGCATAGCGAACATATTCCCTTCAAGGAACTGGACGAGCGTGGGCGTCGGGCTGGCAGACGCTATCAGTTCGAAATTGGGCATAAGAAGGAAACTCGCGTTTTAGTGTTGGCTCATGGCAATACGCACGAGGCCAACCTGCACTTGCAAGAAATACCTGGTGGTCCGCGTATGCACGCTATTGTGGGCGATTTGCCCTATGGCATTCAGCATTTTGGCGAGGTTGTCGCTCTATTGCAGAAAGCTTTGCCAGTTTGGGAACAGGTGCTTGTGCCAGGGGGAACGCTGGCTCTGGCCTGGAATGCTACGCGCATCGAACGTGCCAATATGGTGGAACTGGTAGAGCAATACACGCATCTCAAAGTGCGCAACGAAGCACCGTATACGCAGTTGGCGCATACGGTGGATCGGGTCATCAAGAAGCGCGATATTGTGGTAGCTGTGAAAACGCTTTAACCTAGCATTTCCTTAATCATCACCGCCCCGGCAATGGAACCGTTCGCGTTACTGTAGCTATAGAGTACCAGGATGCCTTCTTCAGTGCCATTTTTGAAGGTGGATGTGTAGCTGACAGTGGTGGCAAAGGTTGTGTTGCCATTGCCTATGGCACCTTTAGCGCCTGCATGCCCAATATCCGTGTAGAGATGGTCTAAGACGAATACGCGCCCAATAACACCCTCGAATGCACTACCTGAACCAGCGACTGCCGTGGGGCTACTCAGGCGGTTGCGCTCCTGCGGCGAGGTAATAGACATACCATTGCTGATGACGGATGTCGCTTCCCAGATACCGCCATTGCTATTGCCCTCGAGGCGGCTCAACGTGACGGTAATTGTGCCACTCACAGCCAAGGTATTCTTCACATTCACCACGGCGTTGAGATCGTGTTGTCCGCCGCCACTGACGAGAGTTGCCGGGGCATTGGAATTCCACATGAGGAGACTCGCACTGCTCGCGAGAGCTTGTGCCGTCTGGGTGGCACTGAGTCGCCAAGGTTGGTGTCCCTGGTTGACTTCCTGCTGGGCTGCTTCTGCCTGGTAGCGCGTCAGATCAGGAAAGATGCCGGGGAATGTCACCGGAACCAAGGTGCCAACACTGTCTGACCACTTGAACTCGCGGAAGAGGTCTTGCACCAGCGCGGCATTACTGGTGCTATTTTTATTAACGCTAGAGGACTGGTCTACTTCGGCGGTGAGGACAGTGTTATAGCCGCTGATCCTGGCATTACCCTTATAGAGGCTTTGCAATTTGAAGATTTGGGCAGGATTGGGATCGGTAATATGGGTATAGACATAGACATCCAGGATGGCACCCGTTCCATTAGCGCGGACCGTAACTAGTGCTTGTAAGCTCGTATTGCCCACCAGATTGCCACAGTACACATTTTCAACTTTGTTGACATTCGCTTGCGTGGGGATAATTGCATCCCAGTATGAGGGAGCTTTTACGGCGTTGGGACATGGTTGCGTGCCCAGTTGTATCTGCGGCGTGGTTGTCGGGGTTGCATGTCCTGCGGTTGCTGTGGGCGTTGTTGCAGAAACTGTGGGCGTGGAGGCCGTTCCACTGCCACCGCCTGGGCCACTACAGGCTGCTAAGGTGAACGTGACGAATAGAAATACTATTACATTGGTGAATAAAGAGGTATTCAGTCGTTTTGCATAGCTTTTCATAGCCCTATCTCCTACTAGAAAGACAAGTATATATCATATATTGTTATTGTTATTATCATAACACGAAAGCTTATAGCGTTTGTGTGATGTATGTCACATATTATCCCAGTTGCTTTTCTTGTACCGTTTTTGTTCAGGCGATGTTGGTGAATTTGAATGTTCAACAGAAGGAGGTTTATAATGACTAATATGTTGCAAAATGAATATCATCCCGATTATGTTTCGCCTCCTGGTGAGACGCTGTTAGAGACGCTAGAGGCCATAGGCATGGCACAGAAAGAATTGGCCAAACGCATGGGTCGCCCAGTTAAGACAATCAATGAGATCATTCAAAAGAAAGCGGCTATCACTGCTGAAACTGCTTTGCAATTAGAGCAGGTGCTGCATATTCCAGCATCATTCTGGTTAAAACTAGAGCAACACTATCGAGAATCTCTTGCATCGCGCCCAAATTTGGAATGAAATCGCTTCCTACGCCTTTTCTGTGATTACGCTCGTAACTGGCACGGGCCGATAAATCGCAATGCCATTCAAATAAGGTGGAACGGCGTGCGAAGCGTGTGTAGGGACAGGGGGACGAGGGGATGTGGATGTGGGGGCCTTGTGCCTGTCCTGGTGGGGGTTCTGGACTTCCCACAGGACGAGGACAAGCACAAGGCCCCCCATCGACCGCCGCCGCGGCCCCTTGTCCCTACACACTACTCCCAAGCCTTAAACGTTTGGTGTGAATTAGAAAAGAGAGGAAGAGTTTGAAAAGAAAGGTAAAAGGAACCTATAGTTAGCATATCCAGAACTTTTCGAAGAAAAGGAGCTAACATGATAGATCTTGATACCTTTCTGACGACACTGT
>JBBQXY010000074.1:0-25913 GCA_038209195.1 Ktedonobacterales bacterium
AAACGCTCTGGCATGCGCTGGACTCCTGATGGCTTGGAGGCGGTCCTCGCTTTGCGCACTTGCGTTCTCAACCAGTCTTATAACTCGTTCTGGGAGCAAGGCTTTGCTGCTTGATTGCCTACAACTTTTTCATACACCCGTGCCGGACGCCCACAAGGGACGTCCCTACATCTCAGGATGCCCCAATCCCTTCAAATAAAGATCAACGGAATGTTAGATTTATGATGGAAAACGTTCACAGAAACGGTGAAAGGCTTGCGCGACCTGGCGGTGTGTCTCTTCTTTGGAGCCAGAGTTATCAATGACCTCATCTACCAATGGGAGTCTTTGGGCCACCGATGGTTGAGCGCGGATGCGTACCCATGCCTCTTCCTCGCTCAGGTTATTGCGTGCCATTAAGCGTGCCAGTTCTTGCTCTTCCGTACAAATCACTATCCATTTGCTCTGGCAAAATTTTCCTGATTCTCCCTCTAAAAGCTTGACCGCATCGATAATGGCAATACCAGTAGTGCTGACAGCCCCTAACTCGCTCGCCATGGCAATGCCTACGGCGGGATGAACAATGGCTTCAAGCCGTCGCATAGCGTCCGCGTCGTGAAAAACTACAGTTCCGAGAGCTTTTCTGTCCACGCTACCATCAGTGGAGATTACTGCTTTGCCAAAGGTTTCTGCTACCTTCACCGCGATTGGTTGTCCACTTTCGTAAAGCTTATGCACGACAGCATCTGCATCGATGTAGCGTTCGGCACCTATTGCCAGCAGCATCTGTCCGACGGCAGTTTTGCCGCAAGCAATATTTCCGGTCAAGCCTATGATTCGCGGCATCTATTTCTGCTCCTCAGTAATTGGTGGATGACATTGTACTTGAGTATATCACAAGGTTATCAGCTCTTTTCGCGCTAGCTAGCTACCCAAAAAGTACCGTTCACGTACCTCAAATTGTCATTCTAACCTACAAGTGTCGTACAATAGCTTCACTGTTTATTCGTATTTTAGGTTGTTAAGGAGTGAGCGCATGGGCAGACGCCTGGCCCTGATCGTTGGTATCAATTCCTATCAGGATGCAAGCTTCCGGCCATTGCATTATGCCGAGAATGACGCACGGGCCATCGCGCAATGGTTGGTCAATACTAAAGGGGGCAACTGGTCGCCGCCTGATGTTCAGCATGTCCAGGGTGCCTACGCTACGCACGAACTCATAGAGTCGCTCGTCACACGCTTTTGCACACAAAACGCTGGGCCGGGCGATCTCGTCCTGGTCTATTTTGCCGGTCATGCCTTTGTCGACGCAACAAGTGATGATGGCTATCTTGCGCTCGCCAATACGAACGCGCAACAACCTGCTACCGCCATCCACCTACCAACCTTGATCCAACAATCTATGGGTCGAAGTCGGGCTGCCCATGTTGTATTTATCCTCGATTGTTTTCAAAATGGCCGTGTGTGGGAGATGCGCCGAACTACGCAATTTGACTCCAGGCCACTCCTCAGCCCACATATCCTCAATGCTTTACAACACACGGGTAACCGACTGATCTTGAGTTCGTGTCGGGGCAAGGAAGGAACTCCTGAGGCAGGTGAAAGAAGCCTGGGTCGCCTTGCCTACAACATGATTTTAGGGCTTTGCGGCCCCGCCAGTGACCCGGCAACCAAACAAGTTACACTGCAAGGCCTCCACACTTTTCTCTCGCGCACTGTTGGAGAGCAGCAGCGACCGCAACTCTTTGGTCAAGAAAGCACACCGCTGGTTCTCGTCGGCGAAATGCCCGTTCCGGCTGCTGTGCTGCCCAAATTAGCAAACACCCCTTTGCCGCCCACACAACCAAGTCAATCTTCGCCCATGCAAGGTACGTCCTTCACGTCACCACAAACGGGGGGGCTTTCCTTTCAGCAAAGTGCCTCTTATGCCCCACCTGCACAGCCTTACAACGCGGCACCCATGTCAACGCAAGCAGCTACCCAGGCAACAACCACCGCACAATTGTCGCCCACCACCTCAGGGCCATTGAACATCTCAGTGGCTGAACAGCAGAGCACGATGCGGCTACGACAGGCACGCCATCTTGTTCAAATGCAAAATCCTGGCGAAGCGTTTACTGTGCTTGAGCAAGCATTACAGATTGCGCCAAACAATGTACCCGCGCTCATTCTCAAGGGACAACTACTCGGCTCAATCGGTAAATCTGAAGAGGCACTCTATTGCGTTGAAAAGGCGTTGCAAATCGATGCTAACAACGCGCTGGGGTGGAGTGTACAAGCGGCACTCTTAACGAACACAGGACAATACCAACCCGCCTTACAAGCAATTGAGCGGTCACTTGAACTCGATCCCAACAATCCTGAATCGTATGCTATCAAGACAAGCATTATGGGACACGTGGCTGCAACGCAAAGTCAAGGCCCAAATAAGAGGTTCACCGCGGTAGCAAAGCAGAACAGCGGTCCCACCTCCTTTTTGCGAGGCGCAGGATTACAACTGCTAGGTTTGATCGTAGGGAGCGCAGGTGCGGCCCTACCAATACTGCAACCCCATGTACCGCTCATGGTTGCATTTGTATTGCAAAGCCTGGGACTGGCGATTCTTTGTGTCAATGCTGTCTACGGTTCTTATGTGCATGGATTTTTTCGGTTCGTATTTACACTATTCATCAGTATATTGACAGCAGCAATTCTGGGCGGGGTGGCTTTCATAGGGGGTCTCAACAAAATTGGGCAAGGCCGAATCTATATCATGTTACAGAATAATCCAGCCTTGCTGGTACCTCTGCTCATTTTTGGAATTTGGCTCGCGGTCGCTGCCGCCGTGCCGCTGATAGCAGCACTCTTCGCCTTTATCGCTGGTCTCATCACAGGGGTGCGCAGAAAGCAAAAGTAACTCGTAGGACACCAAGTGCTTAACTGGCAGATTCCGCCAAGCGTTCCCATTCTTCGAGCAGTTCATCAACTCGCGTTTTGGCCTGATCGTATTCAGCACTATACTGGGTCAGGAGTGCTGCATCGGCGTTCAGTGCGGCCGCGGAGAGAGCTACTTCTATGCTCTTCACATGCGCCTCTGCCTTCTCGATATCGCTCTCGACCTCTTCTAGCGTGCGCACTTTCACTTTGCTGTTCTTCCTACCACCTGCTCTACTGGCAGATGGAGCTGCTTTGGTAGCTGCGACCGCAGGCACCGAGCCATTTTTGCTGCTATTGGTGGCACGCGCTGAGAGAGGGACATCGAGCACTATCGGCTGCTTGCGCGTGCGATATTCGGTATAATTCCCCATGTAGGGTATAAGCACCTCATCATCAATGACCCAGACCTTGGTGGCAAGGCTATCGATAAAGTAACGATCATGCGAGACAAAAAGTAGTGTCCCTTCGAATTCCCCCAGCACCTCTTCAAGAAATTGTCGCGACTGCAAATCAAGGTGGTTCGTTGGTTCGTCTAAAATCAAGAGGTTTGAACCCTGTAACGTCAGTTTCGCTAAGGCAACGCGACTGCGTTCACCACCACTCAATGTGCCAATGGCCTTGAAGACGTCATCACCAGAAAAGAGGAAGCGACCGAGAAATGTGCGTGCGCCCTCCTCGCTCAAGACGCTGACCTGGCGAATTTCGTCGATGATGCTGCGTTCCGCGTTGAGGCCAGCATGGGTTTGCGAGTAGTAGCCGATACGCACATTATGACCGATAATGGCCTGTCCACTCAGCGGGGAGAGCTCACCGATAATTGTGCGCAGTAGGGTTGTTTTGCCAGAACCATTTGGCCCCAGTAGGCCAACGCAATCACCGCGCAGCAGTTCAAGATCAGCCACCCTGACTAGTTCGGTGCGCTCCAGGTTATCGCTGATATACCCGACGGCTAGCTTTTGCGTCGCAATCACCACCAACCCACTATCCACGACAGAGGTAAACTCAAAGTGCATCTCGGGAAAGTCTTGAGGACGCTTCACGCGCTCCATGCGATCAAGCAATTTCTGTCGCCCGCGTGCTTCGCGGCTCCGTTGGCCTGCTTTATAGCGACGAATGAAATCCTCGGTATGGGCGATATGTGCCCGCTGCGCCTCGTATTCACGCGTTCTACGCTCCATGCGCTCCTCGCGCAAATGCAGGTACTTGGTATAATTGCCTGGATACTCTTCTATACCGCCAAAGGCCATTTCTATGGTGCGTGAGACAATCTTGTCGAGGAAGTAGCGATCATGCGCGACGACAACCATGGCCCCTTTCCAGTTGGAAAGGTAGGTCTCCAGCCACTCCAGCGCGGCGAGATCAAGATGGTTTGTCGGTTCATCGAGCAACAAGAGGTCAGGTTCTTGCAAGAGCAACTTGCCCAGGGCAGCCCGTGTTTGCTGCCCTCCACTCAGTTGCAGCACGGGCGACTCCTGCTGCTCACGCGTAAAACCCAGGCCATCGAGGACTTGATCGACACGATTCTCGTAGGTGTAGCCGCCAGCGTGTTCAAAGTTCACCTGAAACGTAGCGTAGCGTTGGAGAAGCTCTTCATGCAGGGAGCTATCCAATTGTGCTTCCGGCTTTGACAAGGCAATGGCAAGCTCGTTGATCGACTGTTCCCACTGACGCACTTCCGCGAAAACGGTGAGCATTTCAGCGCGCAGTGTATTTTCTGGCTGAAACTCCATGACTTGTGCCAGGTAGCCAATACGCGAGTTGCGTGTGATAGCAACCGTTCCCTCGTCTGGCTCCTCACGCCCAGACAATATATTTAATAGGGTTGATTTACCCGCGCCATTCGGGCCAACCAGCCCGATACGATCATCTTCATTGACCTGAAAGCTTACATTCGCAAAAATGCGCTCCGCCCCAAATGATTTACCCACCTGTATGACACTGACAATTGGCATAACTGTTAACTCACCTGTAGATTCCTGAATTTTTCCTATACTGTGTAAAGTAGCGTACCATAGCATAACATTTCTCGCAAGAGAGCGAATCGATAGTTGGCTAGCGGTGCGACATATGATATACTGGTATTGCAAAACCCTCTTTAGAAAAGATAGGGATACGTTGAAAGAAAAGAAAGAAGGCGTGCCTCCTCCCATGAAAGAGCAGTCTCTGGATAATCTATGGCTGGCGCAAATGCTGTTCGATCTTGGAGCAGTACAGTTCGGAAATTTCACTGTGAGCGAATCCGCAGTCAGCTCACCTGTATTTGTGAATCCCAAGGTACTTATCAGCAACCCAACAGCCCTACGCGTCGCCAGCAAACTCATGCAACAAGAAATTAGCCTCGCTCAATCTTTACGCCGCCCAAAGGTTCACCCTTTTGGGGTCGTTGCTGGCGTCCCCGTTGGTGGATTGCTGCTGGCTTCAGCCTACTCGTTAGAAACCAATATTCCGCTTATCTATGCTCGTAGCCGCCCGGAAGGTACCGGCAAACGTGGCATAGAGGGACGTTTCACGCCCGGTGACACGGTCATCATTATCGACGACCTCATTACACGAGGAAGTAGTATCCTGGAAACGGCAGCCCTGCTCGAAGAAAATGGCTTGAAGGTCAAGGATGTTATTGTGCTGGTTGACCGTGAACACGGCGCAGTAAAACGTCTACACGACCTCGGCTACAACTTGATCAGTATTTTGAAACTGGATATTATGCTCAACCATTATATGTCCAGAGGGCTTATCTCCGAGGAAACCTATCGTACTTGTTCCGAGTATCTCCGCAGCAAGCAAGGAGAAATTCAACCCTAACAGCATAACTAAGAGCGTATCGGGAACCCTGCCTGATGTCCCAATCCCGCTGATGCCCCCATCCCGCTGATGCCCACAAGGGACATCACTACATATTGAAACCAGCGGAGAACCCTGCCTGCTGTCCCTTGTGGACAGCAGGCAGGGTTCTCCGCTGGTGAAGTCGATACCCTTGCTTTGTGCTATGCGCTGTAATAGTGCGTTATTGCAACGGTGGTACATACGTTGGCGTGCTATGTGTCTTTGGAGTATCGCCATTGTGGTGCTCTTTGTCGCCATTTTGCTGCTCAATGGAACGCGTCTGACTCTTCATCATGTTAACAAACGGCTCAATGATATCAATCGGCAACGGAAAGATGATCGTTGAGTTCTTCTCGACCGCGATTTCGGTCAGCGTTTGCAGGTAGCGCAATTGGAGTGTACTGGGCTGTGAGCCTATGACCTGGGCCGCTTGTGCTAACTGAGCAGAGGCCTGTAATTCACCTTCAGCATGAATAATTTTCGCTCGCTTCTCACGCTCTGCCTCAGCTTGCTTCGCCATGGCACGCTGCATGGTCACAGGCAATTCGATATCCTTAATCTCTACCGCGGTGACTTTGACGCCCCAACGCTCGGTGTGCTCATCGATAATCGTCTGCAGTTCCTCATTGATCTTTTTGCGTTGCGCCAACAGTTCATCCAATTCCGACTGGCCCAGGACGTTACGCAGTGTTGTCTGCCCAATTTGCGTTGTCGCTTGCATGAAATTCATCACATTGACAACTGCTGCATTGGGGTCCACCACGTAGAAGTAGAGCACCGCCGTCACTTTGATGGTGACGTTGTCGCGCGTAATCACTTCCTGCGGTGGTACGGTTAAGGTTACAATTCGGAGATCGACTTTAATCATGCGCGTAATCACCGGTGGCACCCAGAAGACGCCTGGCCCCTTGGCACCCGTCAAACGCCCAAGGATAAAGATGACACCGCGCTCATATTGCTGCACAACACGCAATCCAGAGAGGGCAAACAAGATCAAGATGATCACAATAACGCCAATTAAGGTGAAAACAATGGTAGAGTCCATGAAAAACCTCCTGACTGAAGCAGTAACATTTTATTCAAGTGTATGTCGCGTATAGACATCAACCGGGTCGATCAGATGCAGTGGCTGCACAAACAGGCGCAGACCATCGACGGCAACTACCTGTAGTTCGGTGTTGGCATCCACAGAGGTTGTGGGATCGTTTAACACGGCAGCCCAATTTTCACCGCCATAACTGACGCGCCCTTCGGGTAAAAGTGGGGTTAGCGCGGTAACTTTGGCACCGATCATACCCTCAACACCAGTGGTCACGGGACGCCTCTGCGCTCGTACGATGAAGGTAATCAAGGTAAAGCTGATCAGCCCCATGAGGCCAGCCATGATGTAGACCAGTAAAGGATCGACCTGCGGTCCACTATACGGCCCACCGCTATTGAAGAAAAGGAGCGCACCAAAGACTAGCGAAATCATAGCGCCTATCGTCAATATACCATGGGTTGGAAGACGGACATCGAACACAAGGAGGACGAAGGCCAGCACCATCAACGCCAATCCCGCCCAGTTCAGTGAGAGCGTGCCAATGCCGAAAAGGAACAGCAAGAGCGCAATGGCCCCAACCGTGCCTGGGAGAATAGCGCCGGGATGTGATATTTCCAGGTAAATGCCAATCATCGCCACGATGAAGAGCAAAAAGATGACGTTGGGATCGAGCAAGAAACCGTAAAGGTTGTCGAAAATGCTCGGTTGCACTATTTGCACTGCAACTCCGGCTGTGTGTAACGTCACCGCTCCAGAAAGCAGTTGCACCGACCTCCTATCCACCTGTGTGAGCAAATTGGTCAAGCTGTTCGCTTCCAGATCGACAATGCCCTGGCTCACCGCGGTGGCATCATCATATGACGCCGCATCAGTGACCATCCTGGTAGCCAAATCAACCGAGCGATGGTAGCGATTCTGAATGCCTGTCATCGAGGCCACCAGATCATGCTCTAACTTTGCTTTGAGGGTCGTGCCAAGATCAGCCCCCGTAATATCAACTGGACTGGAGGCACCAATGCGAGTAGTAGGGGCCATAGCGGCAACCTGGGCCGCGAGGGTGACAAATGCGCCAGCAGAGGCAGCATAACCGCCCGTTGGTGAAACATAGGCAATAATGGGAATGGTCGAGTTCAACTCTGCTTCAGTCATAGACTTCATGGCACCGATATCGCCACCAGGGGTATCTACCTCAATCACCAGTGCTTGCGCCCCATCGCTGGCGGCGTTCGATATCGACTGCGTGAGGAAATGCAGAGAAGTGGGACCAATTTCGGTATTGAGCACCATCACATCTACATGGGGTGAAGCTGCCAATGCAGCACGAGCAAAGAGTGTAAGTGACAGAGCGATAGCGAGGATCATTGTGCCTAGCAAAACTAGCGATAATGATTGGGCTTTCCGTCGAGCCTGGCGCGAGAACATAACAATTCCTCCAACCAGTAATTCCTGTACTAAAACGCGCCTACAAAGTAGCAGTATCCTTACAAAGTTAGTATATACATGTTGAAGAAAGTAACGTCCTTGCGTATGTTCATTCGCTAGCAGCACGATACCTTCATTGCTATTTGCTATATAAGAATATAACATATTGTTATTGAGGTGTCAAGTAGCTAAACAGAGCGGAAAGAAGGCCAATGCAGCACTGGCCTTCTTTCCGCTCTGTTTCTTTTAGTGCAAATGCCATTGGATGCGACCGATTTTCAGCATCATGTTAGTGTGCGAGAGGGTACATCCATTGGCATCTCATTAGGTACTTGTGCAGTAGGCGTATTCGTCGGAGTTGGGGTTGGCGTATCTGTTGGCGCTGCGGTCGGCACCGCAGTGGGGGTAGGAGTAGGCGTAGCGGTCGGTGCCGAGGTTGGGGTAGGCGTCGGTGTATCTGTCGGCACGACACTCGGCACAGGAGTGGGGGTATCCGTTGGCACGACACTCGGCACAGGAGTGGGAGTATCTGTTGGCGTTACACTCGGCGTAGGAGTGGGGGTATCTGTTGGCGTCACACTCGGCGTAGGAGTAGGTGAGCTACAACTCCAAGGAGCGGTTGTCGCACTCCCTCCAACTTCTGTAAAGGTAAAGGTGCCATTCGAGCAGTCGCTAGCAGGGATCGTGATCGTGACTGTAGCCGGAGTACCTGGTGCCAGGGAGCCAGAGCTTGGGCTAAAACTTACATCCGAAAAATTGCTGGAAGCTGTCCAGTTCACGCTCGCCGTTGCACTTGCATCCAGCGAGAGAGTAGCGTTACACGTCCAACTCCCATCGCTATTTTGAGTACAATTGGTTGTATCGAAACTCGTGGGTGTTACCTGTAGCGTTGGTGTTGCGGTCGGAGTCGCTGTTGGCGTATTCGTGGGCGTCGCGGTCGCCGTCGCTGTTGGCGTATCCGTCGGCGTCGGGGAAGGCGTATCCGTCGGCGTCGGAGTGGGCGTTGGCATCTCACATGTCCATGATGAAGAATAGGTATTGCCTACACTATCTGTGAAAGTGGAGGAACCGCCGGGGCAGTCGCTGGCTAAAACGGTGGCAGTCACGGATGTTGATATACCCGGCGCCAGCGTTCCGCTTGACGTATTAAATGTAACGCCCGATAAACTGTTGGATACAGACCAGTTTAAATCACCCTGTGAACCATCGACCAGAGCCAGAGTGAAGGTACAAGCATAGTTACTATTACTATCAACAGGACAGGTCACTGCTGGACTGACGGTCATCACCGGGGCCACACAGCTCCATGAAATGCTGGCCGGAATTGCCCCACCTGTGCCAGAGAAGGTAAAGGTAGCGCTCGCTGGACAGGTCATATCGGGGATGGTGATCGTCACTGGTGTCGATTGTCCCGGAGCAATAGTTGCACTGGCTGGGGTGAAGGTTATTCCACTCAATTGATTTGCACTCCAGGTTACTGTGCTCTGGTTATTGGCATCGCTACTGACCGTTGCGGGACAACTCCAGCCTTGACCAGCGGTATAGACACAATTACCCAGGCTGGCAGACAACTGCGGTGGTGGTATGCATCCCCAACTCTCGTCCACAATATTGACTGAGCCCATAAAGCTGAAGGTACCATTCTGGCAATCGCCGTTGGGTACAAAAATACTGACTGGCATACTTTGACCAGCAGATACGGTTCCGCTTGACGGAGTGAAAACCACTCCTGATAGTCCACTGCTCGCCGACCAGTTTAAGGAACCTGTAGAACCAGGAGCTAAAGAGACGGTTGTCGTACACAGCCAACCGCCATTACTTACAGGACAGCTCGTGTTTGCATTGAAACTGTTCGCGCTGACCATGAGCGTTGGGGGTGCGACACAACTCCACGACACAGGGTTCGAATTCCCGCCATCTATCTCTGTAAAAGAGAGAACAATGGTCGTCGGACAGCTCACGGAAGAAAGCGTGACAGTTACTGCCTCTGACAGACCTGGCGGCACTACACCACTAGACGGACTAAAAAATACGCCAGCATTCGTACTAGAAACAGACCAGTTCGCGGCACTCTGATTGCTGGTATCGCTGCTCAGTTCAATACTACAGCTCCAAACCTGTGACTGGCCACCCAGGCATTGACTATTCGCATTGATTGAACTGTTTAAGCCAAATTTCAACTTTGGCGGTTTTACGCAGCTCCATGGTACAGGGACGGTACCAGAGGGGCCCTCGAAACTGAAGGAACCCGTGTAACAATCGCCCTTGGGAATAAAGATATTCACCTGCTGAATATCACCTGGCGCCAATGCACCATTTGCTGGCGAGAAGCCTACTTTATGTAAAGCGCTGTTGGTACTCCATTGCAAGCTGTGTTGAGAACCAGAACTTTGCGCAAGGGTCGCGGTGCAGTTCCAGCCATCGTCGCTGGCTGGACAAGTAGAGCTTCCAGCCACAAAATTGGACGGACTGACTGTCAGCACTATCGATTCTTTAGAACAATGCCACGGCACCTGCACGACATTTGCTACACCAGTGAAGGTGAAGAGAGCACCATCGTGGCAATCAGTGTCTGGGACGGTGACAGTCACTGGCACGAGTTTCCCCTCGGTTACCGTACCTTGTGGTGCAGCGAACTTGATGCCGCTAATGCCACTACTGGATGCCTTCCATGATAAACTGCCCTGCTCACCTGGAGCGAGCCCTAGTGTTACGGTACAGACTATACAGCCATTGGAGAACTTGTCTGGACTGACTATGAGCCGTGGTGGTACACAACTCCATGTGATAACAGTCGGCGTCGAGGCTCCTAAGAAAGTGAAACTGGCACTGGCTGGACAAGGAACGTTGGGTATCACTATCACTACCTGCTCTGAAGAACCAGGGGGAATTGTTCCCTTCGCGGGCCAGATAGAGACACCAGTTAAGCCATGGCTGCTTACAGACCAATCAAGATTGCGCTGAGTACCTTTGCTAATCAGTGTAGCAGAGCAGACCCAACTCTGGCCTGAAGCATACGTACCGAAAGTACAATCTGTATTCGCGTGTAGAGTCATTGGACCCACAATAAGTTGCGACTGAGAGGGTGGACAATGCCATGCTACTGGTACTGTATTGCTCGGCCCAGTGAAAGTCAATGTAGCATTCCTGGGGCAGGTCATATCAGGTATAAGCACATTTACGTGAGCAAACTGACCCGGAAACAACGTACCTTGCTTTGGATAAAAGGTGATGCCTGTTGCCCCACTACCAGAGGCAGTCCAGTTGAGGTTAGTCTGAGCCGAGTAGAGATTGCTCAGTTTTTCCAAGCAGTCCCACCCTTGCCCTTGAGTATAAGAGCAGTTATTGGTTGCGTCGAGACTGAGTGGACTTACCATTAATTTGGCAGGATGAACTTTTGGTGGCTCTGCTGTTGGTTGAGGGGGTGGAGGAGGAGAAGTCACGGCAAGTTTTATGCCTGACTGTGCGTTGCCGCCATTCGACGCAAACTGCAGCGTTGCCGAATATGATCCCACGGTGAGCGTTGTGGCATCGGCAGTCACATAGATTGTCTGTGGCAGTCCTCCTGGTTGAATAGTCCCGCTCTTGCGGCTAAGCGTTACCCATTTCGTGTTCCCTGCATTCACTTTCCAGTTCAATGCTTGTGGACCGACATTACTGATGGTAAGCGGTAGAGTGGACGAGGTCCCTACAATTTGATTGCCAAAGTCAAGGTTATCAGGGCTGATATTCATGCGTGTGAATGGCTGCCCGCGAGGTATGACAGTGAGCTTGACGGCGACCTGTTCCTCACTTCCACCGGCACTGAAACGCAAGTCTGCCTGATAGTTTCCAACTTGTAAATGGCTAGTATCGGCAGCTATAAAAACTAATTGCGCTAAATTACCTGCTTGTATCACTCCAGTAGCCGGTTGCGCTGTTAGCCACGGCGTTCCCTTTGAGTCTGCTACCCAGTTAAGTACACCTCCTCCTCCGTTCACAACCCTCACTGAGAGAAAGACCTTTCTCCCAGTTTCTATACTGCCAAAGTCTAGCGTCGTGGGATTGACGACAAGTACAGCGGGTTTCGGGGTAATAGTAAATTGTAAATCCGCGGTACGCGCACCTAGATCTTCTGTCGCGTGAATGGTATGTTGGCCTAACTCCCAGTTCTCATCTACCACGATCGTGGCATCAAAAGTTCCCGCGGCATTCACTGAGATCGATGTAGTAGCTAGAGACGTGGGCAACAATGATCCTGCCACCAACATCAATCCATTTGCCGAACCTGCTGAATTGGTACCGTGTTCTGTCTGCCCAACGCCATTGCCATGATAAGGTGAGAGCACTTGCCCATCTTCCAGCTTGAGCAATACGCTCCCATTTGGCAGGAAACCAGTGCCATGCACATGCAGCGTTTTTCCAACGATGACAGTATTATTCCCAATCACGGCTATGCTTGGTGGCTGATTCTCCGTGAGCAGAAAAATTCCACTGACGGCAAGCAGCACAACGGCAGCGATCAAGGGAATAATCCACCTGGCTCTCTTATTGGCGGCTAATCTTACAGCGGAAACCTGAATACCCGTCACAAATCGCCACGACGGTATCTGTTGCCCAAAAGGCAGGGGTGCGCGCGAAGGTTGATTGTTAAAAGGACGTGCCATTACCGTTTGAGTACCGTTTTGTGGGTCTGCTCGGTACTGGGTATTCTGTAAACTCATCCCTTCGGTACGGGAAGAGTCAAGTGGAGCATTGGCAGCCTGCTGTCCCATCTCTGGCGTTACGCCCTGCGGTTGTGGTGGACTTTTGAGGGTAGGTAGACTATCGGAAAACTGTTTACCTGGCTCGGTAGGGACAGCAATATCTGCTATATCCCTGATTGTACGTCCACAATATGGGCAAAAAATAGCGTCTGTGGGTATTTTCGCCCCACAAAAACGGCAGTAGTGCATTTAACCCCCCAGCTAAATATCATTTACGTCTGGTTTTAAGCACTAAAGAGCAGCACAAAAAGGACACACTCAGAGTTTAGGCGGTTGCGGCTATCCCCCGTTTGTGGATCATCATTGATATGTAGATATACGGTAGTTTACCATATTTCTGCATAAAATTTCAATGCATGTATGATTTCAATTTATTCATTTTCTACTACGACTGGATAGTGCATCAAAGAGGGCTAATATAGCGGGTAACAATATTAGACTTGGAATGACACTTAGATCATGAGTGCTGATATGGGGGAAGTAAGCGATGAAGATGCCTATCAGCGTAGCGATGACACTGATGCCAGTCGCCGTTGCGAGAGCTGGAAAATTATTGTAACGCCCCTTTGTAACGAGGACAGCCAGGCCAGCAAAGAGGCCAGCTATGCCGAAACCCAGCTCCGATCGCCAAAAGACACTATCAAAAAGGTACTGATTCTGCGCAATACCACTGAAGGCCCAGCCGAGTAAGAACCCTACACCACCAATACAAAGACCCACCCAGGAACCAAAGGTATTGCAGAAGAAAAGCAGGGCAATCCACGCTAACGTGACAAATGCAGTACTTGCAAAGTTATTTAACTCGAAGGAGTTCGAGAAAAAGAGGAGAGAGGCAAAAAGGGGTGTGCCTATCAACATAGACAGCAGCTCTTTTTTCCCGACGCGTCGCACTTTTACTTGTGCCTGGTCAGTTGCCCCTGCTACAGGCCCGGTGATAAGTGCTGGTTCTTGTCCGGCAGCAAAATTGTTGTCTGGACTACTGGAGGAAATTCCGGGGAATGAGCTATCCCTTGCTTGTCGTGGAGGGATAGTTGGTGGTGCTAACGTTCTCGTAGTGGGAGGCGGAGGGGTTAAAAGTTGCGCACTAATGCGTAATCTCACAAAAGTTTCTTGTTGAAGTTGATACGACTCTTCCAATGCATTGGCAAAGGCTTGCATGCTCGGAAAGCGTTGATGGGGGTCCTTAGCGAGTGCTTTCGACACTACGCGTTCAACTTCAGGCGCAATGGTTGGCACGCGCTCTCGCAATGGGCGTGGAGCAGCATAGATATGTTGCGTACATAGCTCAGTGAATGAGCCCTGAAATGGCCGGGCACCGCTCAGCCATTCATACACGGCGATGGCTAAGGAGTACTGATCGCTGGCCGGACGTGGCATGCCCTGGATTTGCTCAGGAGCCATGTAGGCCACCGTACCTACAACCTCCTGGGTGTTCTGATAGCGTGAGCTTTCGGCTGCCAAAGCAATACCAAAGTCACTGAGCAATATCTCGACCTGACTGCCTACCAACATATTTTCAGGTTTGATATCGCGGTGAATCAACTTCTCATCATGGGCATATTGTAATGCACTGGCAATCTGCTTAGCATACGGTATGATAGTGGCGATGCTCAGAATAGACCCCTTCGGGTGGTGCTGGCGCAATGTGCCATTGGGAGCATAATCCATCGCTAAAAATGGCGTTTTGTCCTCTAAGCCAAACTCTAAAACGCGAATAATGTTGGGGTGTCTCAGGCGAGCAATAGTGCGCGCTTCTCTGAGGAAGTCTTCCATATCGCTACTGGATAGCTGAGTGCGCAAGACTTTAATAGCAACCTGAGTTTTGAGAAAGATGTGCTCGCCTAGATAAACATCCGCAAAACCGCCCCTGCCAAGTAAACGAATGATACGATAATTGCCAAGTTGGTGTCCTGAGCGGTCTATCATTCTCACACCTTTAATCGGGAGCATGCGTTGGTGATTCAACTCTTCAACGCAATCAGTATAAAATAACGTCAATGCAAAGTCAACGCAGCAGTTAACTTATTTACTCAGGATTGACGTGCGATGATGTGGTATACATGCCAGTGCTTAGCATCGCCAAGAGCGGTTGTCCCATCATGTTCCTCTTTCTCAAATTCGACAATTTCCAGACCTGCCAGCTGTGCCTGGGCCTGCTCGTGCGTAAAGAACGTCATCCTCGTTTCTGGTGTATTCCAGCTATCGTGTACGCCGAAGAACTGCCCAACAAAGATCCCACGCGGTTTCAGAGATGTCTTGAGGCGAGTAAAGACCGCGGAAAACTGCTCTTTGTGTATAAACGGCAAGGCGAAATGAGCATTGATCAGATCGTAGCTCGTGAAGGTAAAATCCTCGAACGTCGATTGAACCAGGTGCAGGCGCTCACCTGGAAGGTCCGCCGACGCGGCGAGAGAAGCGGCCTCGTTATCAACTGCTGTGACCTGAAAACCGCTTGCCAATAGATAACGCGTGTCGCGACCACCGCCGCAACCCAGATCCAAAGCCTCACCCGTATGTCCCAGCAGCGAGACTGCGCGTACCAGACGTGCCCAGGGCGGGTTGTTTTTCGTAATGCGATAGAATTCTTCCCAATTTGGCTGGAACATAGAAAATCTCCACAAATCTATTGTACGCTTAAAAGTTTTTGCTCCCTCAACACTATTATGCGTCTTTTCGGGTTAAAGTTCCAGGTAGCTCTCCCATGACCTTTGAAGTGACAACCAACATCTTCTATCTGCTTACCTACAAAGCTGTGTACTGAACAGCCTTCTCAGTTAGAACGCCAGAGCTCGGCACTGGCAAGAACGTTGCCGGTACTGTCGGTGCCACCAGACACGAGGACATGACCGTTGGGAAGCAAGGTAGTCGTGTGACCCATACGGGCGGTGATCAGGCTCCCAGTGGAGGACCACGTACCAATTTTGGGGTTGTAGAGCTCAGCAATGGCGAGAAAGGTGTTGCTGTTGTCACCGCCGACCACAATGACCTGGCCGTTGGGAAGTAAAGTGGCTGTGTGGTTGTAACGGGCGGTGCTCATACTGCCCGTAGTGGACCACGCGCCACTGGTTGGGTTGTAGAGCTCGGCACTGGCAAGAACGTTGAAGGTGCTATCGTCACCGCCGACTACGAGAACCTGACCGCTGGGGAGCAGCGTAGCCGTGTGATTGTAACGGGTGGTATTCATACTCCCAGTGAAAGACCAGGTGCCATTGGCTAGGTTGTAGAGCTCGGCGCTGGCAAGAACGTGGCCGGAATTGTCATAGCCTCCGGCCACGAGAACCTGACCATTGGAAAGGAGGGTAGCCGTGTGCCCGTAACGGGCAATATTCATGCTCCCAGTGGCCGACCACGTTCCACGCCTGGGGTCGTAAAGTTCAGCACTGGCGAGAACGCTACTGTTGGCTCCTCCGACTACGAGGACCTGACCGTTAGGGAGTAGGGTGGTCGTGTGGGAAAAACGGCTGGTGCCCAGGCTCCCCGTGAAGGACCAGGTGCCACTGGCTGGGTTGTAGAGCTCGGCAGTAGCGAGAAGGTGCTTGCCGCCGAACCCTCCAGCCACCAGAACCTGGCCATTGTGCAGTAGAGTAGCTGTGTGAGAGAAGCGAGGGACGTTCATGCTCCCCGTAGCGGACCAGGTTCCACTTTCAGGGGCGTAGAGCTCGGCACTGGCGAGTACGTTACCAGCACTGTCGACTCCTCCGGTCACGAGGACCTGGCCTTTGTGGAGCAAGGTGGCCGTGTGAGAGTAACGGGCGGTGCTCATGCTCCTCGTTGCGGACCATATTTTGCTAGCCCCAACCGTGTTCATACGGGCATGGGTAAGAACGGCTGGCATCCCTAGCAAAAACGCCAAGGTGCCAAGTATTAGAATGGATTGGATATTTCTTCTCATCAGAGTTGTTCCTTTGGATTTGCCTTCTGCTGAAGCGCTGCAAGCATACACTTCTGAATCGAACGTATGCGACCAGAACAGCCTAGCCCATTGCCCAAAGCCCTCTTCAGGCTGAGGGACGAACGCCAAACGCCCATTATTCGTCTCAGGATGGGGAGAGAAGCGGGAGAACAGGAAATAGCTAAAAGAACGCATCTCTTGAATTTTTGCTATGCTTCCCCTTTGGACAGTATAGGTTCGTGACAAAATCGCATGTATCGATATGAAAGAGGAAGCAAGCAATGGTCCACCACTATCATGCGATTATCGTCTTGCTCCATGTCGGTAGACAACAGCGGGATGGTATCAAATTTCTTGTATGCTAGAGGAAAGTTTGGTTGTATTGCCGAGAGAGCAATTCGGAGGAGGAGCGCATCAGGGCAGGAAGAGACTCCTTCGCCCTCACCATTGAACACTAGCAGTTGTTGCACAGCGAGGATCCCCACATGTGTGCATCCGCACCACACAAGTGGAGGTGGGAGGGCTGGCGCACTCCCCTTGGGACGGTTACGGCCGGCCGGAGTGTGAGCTCAGTTGGTCCAATTGCTTCCGCATCAAGCGTCTGGAAAAGCTCGGAATCACAGGGAGCCAGCGACCGTTTTATTGATAGCTATGAGCGCACCAGAGCGTGTGGAAGAGCCAGAGACTTGGGACCACTAAAGCGCTTGTACTAACCTGTCCTACTCAGGCTTCGCTGTCTCTTCACAGCCATGTACTTGCTGTTCCGCTTTGATCTGGTCTATTCTGTCTATGATTTCCTGACGCTTGTGTTCGGTTGAGGTCTTCTTCAGCAACTCCTCAAGCACATTCAATTCACCCGCCAGTTGTTCGCAGCTAGCCATAGGGTTATCCCTCCTCATAACAAGGTGTTTATTCATCGACTGTGAAGTGATAGCATCCAATCTATTATGGCACATGGTGCCCTCTACAGCAGACTATTTTTTTCCCTGCGCATCACCTTGATGAGCGTCTGACGAGTTGATGGCAACAGATTATCCCATGCAGTGGTCTGCCAATCATCGAGACTGCCTTCTGGAGGAAGCCATGGGGGCAGGGAAACCAGCAAGCGAGTGGACAGGGCGCTCACAAAAGGCTCATAGGTCTCTCGAAACTCGACCAGCTTCTGCTCGGTTGCCGCTCCCGGCTTAAAGGATAGGCCATAAATGCCGCCAGGTCAGTATCCCTAAAATGTCTCAACCGCAATCTGCTCGTCTCAAGTGTGGTAAAACCTACCATCGGCATTGGTACCTCTTCTCTTTGCTGCTGAAGTGAGCTTCAGCCTTGCATCATTCCACAACGAATCTCGACCCACGGGGAAAAATGGCCGTCACACGACACCTGGTCTTTCGTGCTCACTTGCGCACCTCTTCCTCTGGGAAGTCTAGCACCCTGTCGTATCTCTGTCTAGATGTATGCACACCTCTTTCAGGAGCAATACCCTGACTAGCTTTCTCACATCAGGAAAAGTAGGGGTGAGTCGAAATCACATGTATCTACAGATGTGTTCTCTTTATTTCAAAGTGTTCTATCTGCTTGAGAAGCCTGACGAAGGGTTATCATTCACGAAATTTTTGACACCATAATTGACACCATAGAGCTTGAATAAATATGAACAGAACTGAACAGAAACCACATTCACCAACAAAGAGAAAATTGACTCTTGCAAGCGGAGAAGCGGCACGGCTGTGATATACTGGGGTCAATAGTACTACCTAGAAAAGGATAATAGAGCATGGCGATGTCCAGGCGGTGTATTCCTTATACGCCGCATTTTCGTGAGTTGAAAGAATCGAACGTTGCGCTGGTTTCGACAGCGGGCGTTCATTTGCGCGAGCAGGAACCATACAATGTAGAGGGCGATAATAGTTGGCGCATCATTCCTGGTGATGTACAGGCCAACCAATTGATGGTTACACACGATCATTACAATCACGCGGATGCTGACCAGGATATTAATTGTATTTTCCCCATTGATCGGTTACGCGAATTGGCGGCTGAGGGCATTATCGGTGGTGTCAACGATAAGCACCTTGGCTTTATGGGATATAGCCAGCATTTACGCGACCTGTACGAGCGCTCCGCACCTGAAATGGCAAAGATCATCCTGAAATCGAAGGCGGATGCTGTCGTATTAACCGCTGGTTGACCGTTGTGCCATCGCACGGTCGTGTCGATTCAAAGGGAAATAGAGATGGTAGGCATCCCGACCGTCTTGATTACACTTATTCCTGAAAACTCGCGGCAAGCAGGTCCGCCACGCGGATTTTATCCCAAAGGCTTCAAATTAGGCAATTGTCTGGGTGGACCAGGGCAGGTGGATTTGCAACGGAAAGTGCTGCATGACGTGCTGCGCCGTTGGGAGGCCAGAGAGGAAGCTGGCATCATTTGGGAACAGGAATACCCCGAATATACGGGACAAGACGATAGTTGGAAACAGGCACTTGAGGAAGGATAGCATAAGAGAATGCGAGACTGGTATTACATTACGGCAGTCTCGCATTCTCTCTATGTTTCGAGCAGAGCTTTGCACAATGTTAGAGTTTGCGCAACGCCTCGAAGAGGTCTTCGTTATTGGGCATGTCGCCCGGAGTATTCAAGACCTCGATATAGCGAATGACGCCTTCTTTATCAATCACGACTAGCGCACGCTCTGGCATACCCGCGGCATGGCGTACTCCGTAGAGGTCAACCACTGTCCCTTGTGGGTAAAAATCGGAGAGGAGCGGGAAGGTCGTATTCATAGCTTTGCGCCAGGCATTGAGTGCATGGGTGCTATCCATGCTAATACTGACGATCTCGGCGTCAAAGTCCTTGAAGCGATCAAGTTCTGCTTCATAGGCGGGCAGTTGCGCGGAACAGACGCTACTGAAGGCAAAAGGGACAAATGCGAGTACGATGTTCTTTTTGCCGCGAAAATCTTTGAGACGCCATTCTTCTTTTCCTGTTTTCAGGGTAAAGTCAGGGGCAATATCTCCAACCTGGAGTGTCTTTGTCTCAAAGCGACTTTTATCAACCATAATGATGTTTCCTTTTTTCCATATTTGGGAAATACGAGCGAGAGTTACTAGCTTCACTTACGAATCGTCTTGGAATGTGCAGACCTTCGCGAGAAGGATAGAAGAGCACAAGCAGAAGCGCGACGCTAGCGTTCACTTTTGGGATTGTAGCACCAGCTTTCAAAAGAAGTCAAATTAGCTCTACAGATTACGCAGGTTGAGAGGCGGCATAAAGACCATTGTTACATGAACAAGTATCGAATAAACAGGCTGTGGCGATGAAAAAGTCACTGCTTTCATTTTGGAATGCCTTAGTGGCACAGAGCGGTCTCGTCGCCTATTTGCCGATTATTTTCGTTACGATTCTGATGTTCTGCGGCGCATCATGGCAAATCTTTTGGCCTTCCACCGATGCGGCTCGCTATCAGTGTTACGCGCTGACATTCTGGTTCGGCAGCAGTGCAGTTCACTTGCTGCCTGCCTCGCAGTGTATATTTTTGCAACCGTCGGCTATGGTTCCGCTGCCATTCCATATGCTACCGCTGGAGTATCCACCACTAACATTACTGGTATTTTCTCTTTCATTGTTGGCGCCCATCCCTTATTACCAATTGGTGTTCGCACTGTGGATGGCTCTCACGGCTGTGCTTATTTACTGGCTGCTTTTGCGCTATGGACCACGCGGCTCGGCACTGGCCTTTGCCTTCTACGCGCTGGTTGGGGCGTGGGCCACGGCGGAAGGACGCTTTGACCTGATACCAGCCGTCCTCACACTGCTCTGTATTATCGCGGTGCAGTATAAGCATTGGACACTGGCGTATGTCGCATTAGCTTTTGGCACGTTATTAAAAATATATCCATTGCTACTTTTACCAGCTCTTTTTATCGCGGAACAATACGATGCCAACCTTTTTTATCGACCCTCGAGTACGATGACGCTCTGGTCATTCCCAGGCGAACTTTGGAAAACGTTGCGCGGGATATTCCGCTGGCACTGGAAAAATGCTCTTATCTTCTTCGGCATCATTATCGGCACGACTGGCCTTTTCGCCATCCTTGACTTTCAGGGAGCGGTACTGAGCCAGTTCAGCTATTTTGCGCAACGCCCGGTGCAAATCGAGTCAATCGGTAGCACTATCTTGTGGATTGCCACACAATTGGGCTACCCTGCCCACGTAATATTTACCTTTGGATCGCTGAATATCGCCAGTGCGCTGGGCAGTAAAGTTGCGCTGCTGTTTGAGGTGCTCTTTGTGTTGGGGTATGCCTATACCATTCTACTGCAATGGCGTGGAAAATTAGATATTGTACAGGCCTTTATCGCACTCTTGCTCGTCTTTGTTGTGACGGGCAAAGTCTTTAGTCCGCAATATCTCATGTGGCTGATGCCGTTGTTGGCCTATGCCACTGGGTTGGATACGTTCTGGCTGATCTCGTGGGGTATCATTTCGCTGTTGACGTCCATCATTTACCCGTACCTCTATACGCGCACGCCCAACGTCATGCTGGTGCAGTACGTACCGGGTTTCATCCAAACAGTCGCGGTACGCGATGGCCTCTTCGCGCTTCTCACTCTGGCTTTTCTCTTTAACTGGTTCCAGGTGCGCCGCCGGAAACCGCTGCCACCACAGCTTACTGGGAAAGAGACACGCCCACTGTATGTCGACTGAGTGCTACATTTTCAGGCGCAGGTCTTTTCTGATTTCATAGGCTTGCGCGGCATCTTGCAAAATCGCTGTATCTATCTCTTGCACGAACATCGCTTCCCGATTGTGCTCCAAGTGTGAGACTGCCCCTTTGAAAGGAACGGTGATCTGGGAACGCCCTATCAGGTGCTCCTCCGCGCCATCGTTTTTTTCGCTATTAGCCGCGTTGGCATAGACCAGCACAAGCTCGTTTTCAAACGCTCGTGTCACACACAGTGCATTCACCAGCTTAACTTCCGCATTGGCATCGTGCTTCATGCCTGCACCCGCGTCCTCGAAACACCAGTAGCTGGGGCAGATGACGATGCTCACATCTGCCTGCACCATCGTTCTGAACACCTCTGGGAACATTAAATCCCAACAAATGATCAGGCCAATCTTCCCATAGTCGGTTGCGAACACAGGATGGTCGCTGCCAGCAGTAATATAGCTGCGTTCGGGGAGCCAGAGATGCACCTTACGGTACTTACCAAGAATTTCCCCTGAGCTGGCGATATAATAACTGGTGTTATATAATCCTGCCGCATCCCCTTCGATGATAGAGCCAGGCACGATAGCAATAGCGTATTGTACAGCCAGGTGTTGGAAATGTTTCACATACTGCCCATCATAATCCACGTAGTTTTTGTTGCCCGATAAGGGGCCAGTCACAAAATCCTCAGGGAAAACGATGAGCTGAGCATGTTGCGCTACTGCTGCGCGAATAAATTGTTCAGCCTTTGCCAGATTTGCTTGTGGGGCGAACTGTTCTATCGCAAACTGTACAACCGCTATTGTTAGTTTCATTGCTATGCCTCAATGGTGGATTACGCCTGAACGACCTCGCGTGGTGCCTGGTTCGCGATAGCATCCTTCTTCGCTTCCAGGTACCATTGTACACCTTCGGCAACGCCGTGAGCCAGGTCAAAGGCTGGTTCATAGCCAAGCTCATAGCGCGCCCGTCCAATGGAAAATATTTGATCGCCGCCGAGCAGGGTCACGCCGTAGGTAGTAACTGGTGGTGGGGCAGCATTACGCCGTCCCATAGCTTGCCAGGCCAATTCCGCCGAGCGACCAGCCACATACATTGCCGTATACGGTAGTTTCAGCGATACAGGGGGTACATGCAGACATTCGGCAATCGTATTCAGGTATGCAGCCTGAGTGACACGTTTATCGTCGGCAATCGTATAAGCACGACCAATAGTCTCATCGCCACCCTCACCCGCTTTGATGAGTCCTTGCGCAACGTCGCGTACATAGACCACTGGCACGATGTTCTTGCCGGAGCCAAGCAAAAAGCCCTTGCCCGACTCAACCATCGCGACAAATCGACCAAAGCTGGCACTATCGCGCGGGCCATAGATCCACCCTGGACGCACAATGACAACGGATGCTCCTTCATCTTTTACTAGATTGGCGATCAGTTTCTCGCCCGCAATCTTGGTGCGGCTATAGGGATTGTCCTCAGCATGAAAAGGTTCATCCTCGGTCACAATACCTTGCAGATGATGTCCATATACTGTAATCGAGCTGGTATGCACGAAACGCTGCACGCCAGCATCCAGTGAAGCGTGGATCAAATCGGCCAGTCCCTGCACATTGATTGCGCGGTAGGTATCTTCTGTGCCCCACGGTCCTGTCTTTGCCGCCACATTAAAAACGCGCTGCACACCCTGTACAGCGCGTTTCAGCGATGCCTCATCGGTCAAATCGCCCAATACCACCTCAACATTTTTAAGTGTATGCAGATGGCTCGCATCCTCCGACGGGCGCACCATAGCCCGCACAGCATAATTTTGTTCTACGAGCATATCCACGAGGTGACCGCCAAGAAAACCTGCGGCACCAGTTACCAATACGTTCACAACCACTCCTTTTTTATCGTCTACAAGGTATTTCTCAAACAATCATTCCTGCTCATTTAATCGGCTGGTAGTCCGAGCAGACCAGCTACAGAGATATCTTCGTCTATGCTTTCCCAATGGATGCCAACACCTGGTCCAATCAATTCCCACTGCTGACGCTGTTCATTCGTAGCATATTGTAAACGTGGAAACCAACTCAGAGGGGCACTTATTTCCCGTCCATCAGCAAGTTCTACATGTAAACGTTCCATAGCAAAATAGACATTTTTCGCTTGTGCTGTCCTAATGTGCAAAGTGCTCATTCCAAGCCTCCCTAAGTAGCTCCGAGTGTTCTGCAATGATATTCTGAATTCTTTGTAGCTCCTTCTTATTATAACCGAAGGCATCTGCTAACTGAATAGGTGAAAGCCAAAACTTGGCATACTTTTCAGCAGTTTGTACATGAATATGAGGTGGTTCAACTCCCTCATTGCTGTAGAAGAAAAACCTATGACCATCGACCCTCAATACTGTTGGCACTACATTGTCCCTCCTGCACTATCTTCTTTAGTTGCTTGTCACACAAAGTGTATGCTCTATGATATAGTAGCGCAAGAGTAGGTGATATCAGAACGTTACATTAAGTGAGAGGTTGTTTCGATGCGGCAAAAAGGACAAATACACCCATCAGCGATGCTGTGGCTTACTTGTATCACGCTGCTTTTATTTGGCAGCGCGTGTGCTACAGGTTCTACGCCAACCGTGCAGACTACAGCTACCCCTACGGCGATGATACCTATTAAGCTCACGCCCCAACCTACTCCTACTAGTCTACCGATCTCTCCTACGCCACGCCCCTTGCAACCGTTACAACTAAGTAGCGACTCCTACGGCAATGTGGGGCAATATCAGACGGAAGTTGAGCCGAGCGCATTTTCCTTTGGCGCGACCATCGTCACAGCATTTCAAGCTGGTCGGTTCAGCAATATCGGTAGTGCCAATATCGCCTGGGCAACCTCTGCCGATAGCGGGAGCACCTGGAAAAATGGTTTCTTGCCCGGCACCACCAGGCTAGTGGGCGGTTCCTATGACCGCATTACCGACCCCAGTGTTGCGTATGATGCGCGTCATGGTACCTGGATGATCACTACCGTGGCCTTTCTGGCACTATCGAGCGGTATCACGGCTCCGGCGGTGCTAGTGAGCACTTCGAGCGATGGCGGATTCAACTGGAACAGGCCGATCACTATTATGAATGCAGGCAATAACGGCGGTCTCGATAAAGACTGGATTGCCTGCGATAATACGGCAAGCAGTCCCTTTTATGGGCACTGTTATGCCGAGTGGGATGACTACAACAGAAACAACATCGTGCAGATGAGCACCTCTAGCGATGGTGGGAGATCATGGGGTGCGCCCAAAACCACGGCTGATGGTACCTCTGGACTGGGGGACGCGATCCTTGTACAGCCAACTGGCAAGGTTGTAGTCACCATGATCAATGCCAATCAAACAGCCGTCAAAGTATTCACTTCCAGCGATGGCGGGGGCAATTGGAATGCTAGCGTGACTGTTGCTACTGCAAAATCTTACCCGCAAACTGTCGCGTATCGCGATAACATTCTGCTTTCTTCAGCGATGGATAACGCGGGCAAAGTGTACCTGGTATGGGTAGATTGTAGCTATGAGCCAAATTGCTACGGCAATGATCTGGTAATGACAACGTCAACCGATGGCCAAAATTGGCAACCCATCCACCGCATAGCTTTGGCCCAGATTGCGAGCGGCACCTATTACTATGTTTCGGGCCTGGGTGCCGATCCAACAACGTCAGGAACTACCGCTCATGTAGGATTGACGTACTACTACTTTGCCGCGCATTGTGCCAGTAACTGCCCGCTCTTCGTTGGCTTTGTCTCCTCAGTGGACGGAGGGAACAACTGGCGTCCACCAACAAAACTTGCTGGCCCCATGTATGCTACATGGCTACCCTTTGGGAACAATAAGGTAGGCGATTATATAGCCACAACCTTTTCCAATGGTCTGGCCTTCCCCATCTTTGCCATAGCCCAAGCTCCCAACGGAGGCCACCTCAACGAAGCAATGTACACCATGGCGGGAGGATTACAACTGTAGGGGCCGCTTCAGCGCGCCCATTGCCGATTTATCGGCGCGAATCCGACGTGGGAACGGGCCGATAAATCGGCAATGGCGGCGATAAATCGCGCCCTACGCTTGCTGTATCCTTAAGTAAGTTGTATTGCGCACACTACGTCCCTACTTTGCGCTTCGGTTATGCGCCCAGAATTCTAGCAGATCGCTTTTGGTGACAATACCGCCCAGCATTTCACTTTCCATTACGGCTACCGCCGATTGTCCGCTACTAAAGAGGGTATAGGATTCCTGGGCCAGGGCATCGGCCTGTAGTTCAGAGAAAGGTGGACCTTGTAGTTCGCGCACCGTGGAGGTCGTAAGCGACTCCCCACTGGCGAAGTAGCGCAGCAGCAGGTTCTCGGTCAGGCTACCG
>JBBQXY010000075.1:0-25858 GCA_038209195.1 Ktedonobacterales bacterium
TATTAATACCCTCTTGTTTTGTCTATGACATTAAAGAGAGGCTCGTTGGCGAGGTAGCGGCGCAAGTTTTCAGCGAAGATAGTGGCGGCTCGATCATCGTAGTGTGGTGTTAGGCCGGACATATGGGGGCTGATGAACACATTTGGCTGGTGCCAGAACGGGCTATCAGCGGGAAGTGGCTCCTGCTGAAAAACGTCCAGAGCAGCTCCCACGATCTGTTTTTCTTGCAGAGCGCGCAATAAGTCCTGTTCGTTACAAATACCTCCACGGGCTATATTCACCAGAAAGGCGTTTGGCTTCATCGCCGCGAAGGCAGACGCATCAAACATACCTCGCGTCTGCGGTGTCAGGGGAACTGCAACGAGCACGACATCGCATTCGCGAAGCATAGCGTGCAACTGCTCAGGCTGGTAATAGCGTTCGGGCAATGTACCTTCCGGGTCGCCAATAGCTGGAAATTGGAAACCGCTATCGCGATGGTCGCCGCCGCGTTGCATCGCCAGCACCCGCATGCCAAAAGCGGTGGCTAAGCGCGCTACCTCGCGACCAATGCTGCCATAGCCCACAATGCCAATAGTTTGACCGCGCAACTCCGTTGGTAGCAGTTGTGCTAAGCGCACCTCATCACGCGCCCATTCTTCACGTTGCTGCAATGCCAACATATTGGGAAAGCGATGAAACCACGCCAGCAACATGGTGAAAACATACTCTGCTATATTGACGGCATGAAGCCCGCTGACCGAGCTAAAGATTACAGCGCTACGGAAAAGGGGCTGAGGAAAAACATAATCCGCTCCAGCGGAATAGAGTTGCACCCAACGCAAGTTGGGTACCTGTTCAGGTGATGGTAAAGAGGTGGCAAAGGACATGTACAGGACTTCCACTTCACGCCACAACTCATCAGGAAGGTTTTCGCCTTTACGTGAGGAACGTTGCTCAAAGCGCAAGTTTGGCCACTGCTTTCGCAAGCGCTCCAGCCATGTCGGCTCAATGCGGGCAGTGATGAGTACAACTCGTTCTTTGGCCGTTACATCGGTTTTATCGTTCATAAAGAAGGCTCTCTTCCTAGCAAGTTGCTGACAAAAAGGCGAGCACCATGGCTTGGTACAATTATATTATCAAGCATACACTGTGGCTTTGCAAGTTCATGGTCGGTAATATTGGATGAGCTTTTGTATCGCGACAAATTGCGGTTTGGGCTGATCATTCGTGAGGTCGAACATATCCAGATGACCGTAGCCAGAATAGCTGGCGGCATCAAACTGGCAAGCAAAAGCTGCACCCGCTTGCGCCATGCCTGTCAGGGCAACAGTTGTGAACTGGCTCATAAAGTTCGCATCATCGCTATAAGAGGGGGGTGGATTGCCAGGGTCAAAGTTCCATTCTGATACACCCACCGGCAGATCTTTCCCCAAAATGGTATGCACCAGAGTCCGTACATTCAAAACGACCTGCTTCGCGTCACTGGCTTTGGCAAGGCAAACACTCTCCGCATCATTAAAGCAAGGATACCAGTGAAAACTGATGGCGTCCGGTAAAATTCCTGACACCTTGACTCCTAGTAAGAAATTACGCATGAAGTCATGATTGCCTACTGGATTGAATGTCACCGGGCCAATGAATTTTGCATTTGGATTAATCTGTCGCAACAATGGTATCCACGTATTCCACATGGCTAAATAGGTCTGCAAAGGGACATTGTTGTAGTCTGCCTCATTGCCGTACTCGTACATCTGGCAGCGCTGGCCTAAATAGCGCACGAGGTACTGGTTAAAGGCAGTATTGAAGATATTAGTGATGACGCCTAGGCAGGTTGCGCCGCTATGTTCAATGGTTTGCATGCGCTGCTCAATCACGGCATCACTGGCATTATCCGGAAAGAAACTGCGTAGCAAGGTGAAACCAGCATGGTGCAGGGCATCCTGTATGGAAGCCTCGGTCTGAATGTTGTGCGGTTTATACTCGTAGTAATCGTTGGTGCCAAATAGCAATGATGAGACATTTTGCTTCCATACCTGCTGTCCGGGCAACATTCCCTTGGTGGGAGTGGTGGTCATGGGAAGAGCGTTTTGCGATGCCGTAGCCACTCCTTGCAGTGGCCCTGCTGGCGCACCTGATGAGCACGAGGTGATCAGGAACAGCAAGAAAGAAAGAACTATCATCCTTGCGCCGCGACCTTTTGCCGCCGTAGATTTTTTATAGGTCATAGTGATTTCAGCCTCAACTTCATGCACGCCAGACTTGCACCGTTTTGTCAAAGGAAGCCGAGGTAATGTATTTACTGTTGTTGGCCCATGCTACCGAGCGGACACTATTGGTATGCCCACGGTAGATGTAGCCACCGCTGCCATCCTGCGCGTTCCAGAGCTGTACTGTCTTATCGTCGCCACTAGAGGCAATGTGAGAGTGTTGGCACTTTTTCACGCAATGATGGCGGTGGCGCGAGCGTATGCTTGACCGCAATTTCGGCAAAGGAGCCTTGAAAAGGACGTGTACCGCTTAACCATTCATAGACAACAATACCCAAAGAATACTGGTCACTACTGGCGATAGCGCGCGACTGAATCTGCTCCGGTGCCATATAGGCGATGGTGCCGGCCAGTTCTTGTATGCCCTGCGTACTGTGAATGTTTGTGCTCTGGGCCGCCAGAGCGATGCCAAAGTCGCTGAGCAACACTTCGTTATCGCGACCGAGCAGCATATTCTCCGGTTTGACATCGCGGTGAATGACCTTCTGATCATGAGCGTATTGCAAGGCAGAGGAAATTTGCGTGACATAGGTTACGATGGTGGAAAGTGAAGGCAGTGAAGTTTTGGGGTGTCGCTTGCGCAACGTGCCATTGGGGGCATAGTCCACCACCAGGTATGGGGTTGCCTCCGCGACACCAAAATCCAGTACACGCACAATATGTGGGTGAGCCAGTCGGGCAATGGTGCGAGACTCGGTCTGGAAGTGCTCCACATCTTCGCTGGCATGTTGCGCACGTAGTATTTTGATGGCAGCAGAGGTCCCCAGGTAAACATGTTCGCCCAGGTAGACCTCAGCAAAGCCTCCCTGACCCAACAAGCGCAGTAGGCGATAATTGCCTATCTGTTGTCCTACCCGATCTGCCATGCACGCCTCCAAAAACGCTCCAAACAACCTCTAAGAGAATTCGTTTTCATCCTCATGCTCATTGTAGAGAATCCCATAAGATACGTCAACACATCCTCCATTTTTGGAGTCCCTGCTTTTAAGCAGGAGGGTCATTGACGAATGAGTAATCTTACGCATACAAAGAGGGGCCGCCTTCGCTATACTTTGATTACCAGCTAGAAACAATAGTGAAATCTGGCAACCTGATAAGCTGGCAATATGTTTATAAAGATACGTTATTTTCATGAATAAAGAGGTACACTTATGTCACTTACTGGATTACAACTTGGACAATATCGGCTTTTACAACAATTAGGTAGCGGCGGCATGGGTGAGGTCTATCTGGCAGAAGACGAACGCATCGGTCAACATGTCGCTATTAAAGTAAGCAAGACCGTCAACAGCTCTGATTATCTTTTTAAGCGCGAAGCAAAAGCTATTGCCAGCCTTGACCATCCGCACATCTTACCACTTTTCAGCTATGGTGAAGAGAATGTTAAAGGCACCACCTATACCTACATCGTGATGCCACATCGGCGCGAAGGTTCTTTTACCGATTGGCTCCAGCAGCGTTTTCAGCGAGGTCCGCTCTCGCTACAGGATGTTGCTTACTTTATAGTGGAGGCGGCAGAGGCACTGCAATATGCCCATGACCATCAGATTGTCCATCAGGATGTGAAGCCTTCCAACTTCCTGATCCGCGACAATCCGGCCAATCCCGATCATCCTGACCTGCTGCTGGCTGATTTTGGCATCGCCAAGCGCAGTGACGCATCCACCAATGTCAGCCAATCCGTGCGCGGCACACCAACCTATATGTCGCCTGAGCAGTGGAGTGGTACGCCTGTGGCCGCCACCGACCAATATGCCCTCGCGGTTGTCGCCTACGAGCTGCTAGCAGGCCGTGTACCTTTCGTCGGTCGCCAGGAGCAGGTGATGTATCAGCATTTCAGCGTCCAACCACAGCCACCCAGCACACTCAATCGTTTGGTCTCCCCCGCTGTCGATGCCGTCATTCTGCGCGCATTAGCTAAACAAGCCGCCAATCGCTTTCCCTCTATCATGAGCTTTGCGCAAGCATTGCAGCAAGCAGTGCAAATTCCGGCAACGATGTACGCTCCTCCCCCGCCTCCAGTATTGCCGCCAACACAGATAAGCAAAACCGAACGCGCTGCCCTTCCCCACGTCCCATACGCCCAACAAGCTCAACATGCTCCCATTGCACCTCAGCAGGGAAACGTGTACCCACTAGCATCGACAGTTCAGGCACAACAAACACCCCCAGCGCCGCCAAGCTACCATCCACCAGTTTATGGTACACCCAATACACCCCCGGCTCATACGATAGGTGGGCACCAGTTTATCAATCGAATCACCGAAAACAACAAACGCGTTCCGCTGCCTATTGGCCGCATCATCATATTGGCTGGTGTATTGCTACTGGTCATCATTGGTAGTGTCGGTATTTTCTCAGCCGTACGTGGTCTGAACAACGCAAACGGCAATAGCTCAAATACCTTTATCCAACTAACACAGACAGCAGATCATAGTGGCAATTCCTCACAACCCACCCATGCCACTACTAATTCCCCAGCAACGCCAATAGTGCCGACAACATTCCCATTCAGCAATCGGCAGGTGCTAAACGATTCGTTGAGCAGCCAGAGTGCTAGCAATTGGTTCAGTGGAAGCACGGTTTCCGGCACATGCAGCTTCACAAACGGAGTATATCAAGCCAACCAATCCGGTGCTGGCTTCAATTTCTGCCCGGCGCAAAGCACCAATTTTAACAACATCTCCTATCAGGTACAAATGCGCTTAATCAGCGGCGAATGCGGTGGACTCATGCTGCGTGGTAATCCAACAACCGGCGATGTCTACTACTACAAAGTATGTAGCAATGGCAGATATTTCTTTGATCATATCGCCAATTGCATCAATTGCAGCCAGATCATTAAAAGCGGCTCGCTCAGCGGCTTCACCATTACTACCACGAATACTATCGGCGTCGTGGCAAGTAGAAACCACTTTGACCTCTATCTGAACGGTCAACGCATTGATAGCGTGACGGACAGCGCGTTGGGTCAAGGAGTGATCGGAGTAGCTTCAGATAGTAGTGGCTCTCAAACCACCGTCTTGTTCGCCAACGCTCAGGTATGGCAACTCTAACATGCAGACAGGGGCGGCAAGACATCTGCTATAATGCATGACATAAAGAGCATTGGCGGACTGTCTTGCTAGCCTTGCTGGTCTTGCTGGCAGCCCCTAATTTTGTGAGGAGCCACACGATGAAAGCTGTATTATGTAAAGCCTATGGGCCACCAGATAGCCTGGTGCTGGAAGATATTGCCTCCCCCAAACCTAAAAAAGGGCAGGTGGTGATCAGTGTGAAGGCCTGTGCGCTCAACTTCCCCGATACACTGATTATTCAAGGCAAATACCAGTTCAAGCCACCGATGCCCTTCTCTCCTGGCAGTGATGTTGCGGGCATTGTTAAAGAGGTCGGTGAGGGGGTTGAGAGCTTTAACGTTGGGGATAGCGTGTTTGCCTTCGCTGGCTGGGGTGGATTTGCAGAGGAAGTAGCGGCCGACGCTACAAAAACCATTCCCATCCCTAACGGTATCAATTTCGCTACGGCTGCCGCCTTTCCCCTCGTGTATGGCACGTCTTACCACGCGCTGAAGGATAGAGCACAGCTTAAAGCCAACGAGACACTTTTAGTGCTGGGCGCGGCAGGAGGTGTAGGGCTAGCGGCAGTAGAACTGGGTAAATTGATGGGAGCCCATGTCATTGCGGCTGCCTCAACAGATGAGAAGCTGGCGATCTGTAAAGACTATGGGGCGGACGAGGTGATTAATTACAGCACAGAAGACCTCAAGACACGGGTCAAAGAGCTTACCAGCAGTAAGGGCGTCGATGTCGTCTACGATCCCGTGGGAGGCGATTACTCGGAGGCGGCACTACGCGGCATAGCATGGGAGGGCCGCTACCTGGTTGTTGGCTTCACGGCTGGTGATATTCCACGTATTCCGCTCAATCTTCCGCTGCTCAAAGGCTGCTCTATCGTAGGTGTATTTTGGGGCGCATTCACAGAACACAACCCAAGAGGCAATCAGCAGAATTTTCAAGCATTGCTCACCTGGCTTGTACAGGGCAAGCTGCGACCGTTTGTCTCCGCCACCTATCCACTCGATCAGGCAGCAAAAGCTCTCAACGCGATGATGCAGCGTAAAGTTCAGGGCAAGGTCGTGTTGTTGACAGATAAAAGCTAAGTCACAACCCTGCTGGTTTAGCCACGTAATATAAGGTGTTAAGAGGTTTTGCTGCCTTTTCTAAATGGGAAGGGAGACAGGGCCTTCAAGTGTGAACACGCTAATAGACGATAAATACTGAGAGGAAGGACATGGAAACACGTTTTTATCAGACGAGGAACCTCGATCTTCAGAGGATTGCGCAAACGCTCGTCCTCGAGTTCCAGGGACAGGGCTATCAGGCGCAACAGTTTGGCGATGCTAACCATATGGTGGTGCAACTAAAAAAAGAAAGCACCCTGAGAGCGATTACAGGGTTTAATAAGGCATTGACAATCTCATTGGAATATAGCAATGATGGTACGCTGGTGAGAGTAGGCGCAAATGACTGGGTGGATCAGATAGCAGTAGGTGCTGTTGGTCTGGCTATACATCCTCTACTCATCACAGCAGCAGTCGGAGCGTATCAGCAAAATGCCGCCCTCCATGACGTGCTCAATTCGATTGATTTCCAGGTGCGGCAACAGCAGCCGCAAGCGCAATACGAGACGCCGCCTACAAGTTAGTGACTTGAGCATGTAGCAACAGACAGGAATACGGCGCGGTCGGGCCGACCGCGCCGTATTCCTGTCTGTTGCTTACCATTGAGAAAATGGGAGTGCTATTTATTTCAAGCAAAGTATATTTAAGTGTCGGCCTTCGCTCGGGGGACCCAATCAGAGGCCACATCAATGGCGTTCTGTCCGAGAAACATGTTCAACTGGGCTCCATGTTCCTGCACATGACGCATGTTATACAGAAGAAGCTCTAAAAAGCTCATCGACTTTACACCGATCCAGGGGTAAGCGACCTGTTGGTGCGCATTCTCATCGGTCATCTCAGCAATCGTTGTCTGGCACTTCTTACGCACATGCACAAGATAGGCGTGTAGCTCACCCTTCGTATAGGGCCGTTCGGGAAGGACACCTGCCGGGTCAAGCTCATCGAGTGTGAAGGGCGTAGGGGGAGCGAAACCTTCAAGTGAGCCGGTGAGATACAAGTCGAGCCAGAAGAGTGTGTGATAGTTGATATACCAGAATTCTGCTGCTTCTGGTGGCAGGGCGTGGTCTGAGTAATTGCTCCAGAGGCGCCCATTCCAATGCGTACTGGGACAGGAGAGCAGGGCGTTTTCGAGCATGTCGATAGTCGCGCCGAACTGCTGCCAGAGGGCGTTTCTCCACACTGGATCCATCTATTCACCTCCAAGTGTCATGCTAATCCTAGTGGTTAGTCCAGTTTGATTTTTGTGGTGGGGCCTGACACCCACAAGGGATGTCACTACATTTTTGCCTCCCAAACCTATCTGGACTGACTACTAGCGAAAGCAACGATATATGATAGGCTTCAGGTCTACTGCTCAGCAAAATGAATCTCGTTAGCTGGCTGTACTCGCACTCTGCGTTCTCCTGCCCAGAAGCCATTGAGCGTCTCGTTATAGAACGCGATAATTTTTTCCGCTGGCAAGGTCTCGCTATCCTCGGTGGTATGAGCATCGCTGACCAGCAACACATCGTAGCCCTGAGCAACTGCCCTGCGGACGGTTGTATCGACACAATACTGTGTCTGGCCTCCGGTGATGACCAAGCGTTTGATACCGCGCGCTTCCAACTCTTCCTGCAAACGCGTCTCATGAAACGAATCGGGTGATGCTTTCTGGATAACGGGCTCACCCTCATGCGGCGTCACTGCCGAGTGAATCTGCCACAATAGCATCCCTGGCTCCATCCCGCCTCGTTCATTGTGTTGCACATACAGAACGGGCGTCCCGCTACTGCGGGCACGACCCAGCAACACCTGGATATTCTCCAGCACCTCATCGTGGTGATAGGCTTCTCCCACGACCCCGTTCTGGGCATCGATGACGACCAATGCTGTATCAGTGCTCATATATCAGGCTCCTTTTCATATCTCAAACATTCGTTCTTCTATCCTCAGTATAGCAGATAAAGCGGTGAATATGCGTCCGCATTGCTCGGAATTTGGCATGTTAGAAGAGGCTCAGTTGGGCTAAGGGGCTTTGTCCTGATAAGAGAATATACGGAGATGCCTGCTCAGGCGCACGAATACCCAGTTTTTGCAAATCGGTCAGAGTAGTGAGTCGCCCCTGTCGTCGTGCCTTGAGAATGGCATCGGCGCCCAAAGGGCCAATACTGGGAATGCGTAGGAGTTGCCAACGACTGGCCCTCATGATTTCAACAGGAGCTTCGCGCAGATGCCTCTCTGCCCATGCACGTTTGGGATCAAGGGCAAGCTCCATATTTCCATCTTGCAAGAAGGGCAAGTCTTCTACGTTCCAACCATAATCGCGCAACAAAAAACTGGCCTGATACAGACGATGCTCACGGAGGGGATCGGTGGGAGGCAGGTTCTCAAAAGGAGTTTGGAGGACGGGACTGAAGCCGGAATAGTAGGCACGGGTCAACCCATAGTGCTGATAGAGGCGGTTGCTGAGCGCGAGAAGCTCGTGGTCCGTATCGCCGACGGCGCCGACCACGAATTGGGTCACCGTCCCTGCTAGCTTCTGAGAGGGGTGCTGGCGTCGTATCTGTTCCGCCAGTTGCAGCATGCCGAGCAGTTCACGTTGGAAATCTTTCTTGGGAGCCAGCGCATTCAAGCGCTCCTGCGTTGGCCCTTCCAAGTTCACTGAGACGCGGTCAGCCAATTGCATCAGCCGATACAGTTGCTCATATTCTATGCCGGGCATCACCTTGAGGTGGAGATAGCCCTGGTAGCCATAGCGTTTGCGCACAATCTCAGCCGTATCGATGATCTTGTCTTGGGTCGTTACGCTGCCCTTGATGATGCCCGACGATAAGAACATGCCATCCACCCTGCCAGCGCGTTGTAGAGTATCCAAACTACTCGCCAGTTCGTCGGGGGTGAAGGTCAGACGCTTCATCTTGCTGCGACCAGCGCGAAAAGGACAATAGTGACAATTTCTTTCGCAAGCTGTCGTGACCATTACTTTCAAAACCGGCTTTTTGCCCTTCGGCGTAGAAACGTTGGTAATGCATTCAGCCAGACTACGCGATTGGTACTGTACACGGCGTTGCTCGCTTTGAGGCTGGTCTCCGGCAGGCTCAAAGTGTGTGGCATCGCCAATCTGGGCGAGTTTTGTCAGAGCATCTGGAAGCATTTGTACTAGCATGACTATAGTATACTGAACTTTTGTTCTATAGTCAATGCTTAACCAACTATTACAGACATTTGGAGAGAAGGCCTATCATGCTAAGCGCAGCCTTGTCATGCTGAGCGCAGCGAAGAATCTCTCGTGGCGCAGAGATTCTTCGCTGCGCTCAGCATGACACCTAGGACACGACTACGACAGTCTAGTTGGCTTGTCGCCTCAAAGCAGACTTCTCTACTGATTGAGGGGCTTCCGTGCTCGAATAAAGGCGCTCACAAATCTTCCATCCACATCACCGCGTTCCTCTTCAGTGAGCGCGGCTACGGATGCATCAGCACCGCTCGTGGCAATATCTTGCAGTGCATAGCGGCGTGTCACCTCGACCTCGATATTGGTAAAGCCCGCGTCACTGAGCAGAGAGCGATACGTCTCTTCTTCCAATGCTCCGGCAATGCAGCCTGCCCATGCCTCAAGATCGCCGCGAATGGCAACGGGGATGTGGCCTTGGAAGACAATATCTGAGACGGCGAAGCGACCACCAGGCGTGATTATACGATATGCCTCGTGGAGAACCTGGCCTTTATCAGCCGAGAGATTAATCACGCAATTGGAGATGACGACATCTACACTGTTGTCTGCCAAAGGAATTTCTTCTATTACGCCTTTCAAAAAGCGTACATTTTCTACCCCGGCCTCCACACGATTGCGTTCAGCTAGCTCAAGCATGGCATCGGTCATATCCAGGCCATAGGCAAATCCAGTTGGCCCGACACGCCTGGCTGAGAGCAAGACATCGATACCACCGCCACTCCCCAGATCAAGCACCTTTTCGCCCACCTTGAGTTCCGCTAAAGCGGTGGGATTACCACAGCCAAGGGAGGCGAGTGCTGCCGCGATAGGCAACTCGCCAAGTTCCGCTTTACTATAGAGATCACTGCTCACGGCATCCCCGATGCTCGTGCTACAACAAGCACTACTACTTTCGCTACTATTCGTTCCGCAGCAGCCATCGCTGGCAGGTTCATCGCCATGTAACACCTGCAACGCCGTGCGTCCATAGCGCTCACGCACCTCTGCCCGCAGTTGTTCACCATCTTGAGGAACTGTATTCATTTCATGTTTCCTTTCCGCTCAATTCGGTTTTCTATCACATAGTGTACAATGCTCATGTACAAGGGTATAGACGGTGGTTTTGGGGAAAGGACGCAAGCTTGAGATTTTATGTCACGTATTTTTGGCAAGACGAGTACAATATCCTTGTGAGTTGTTCAAACCGATGTCAGAGATGACAAGCTATTTCGCTTGAAGGAGATATTATGATCCAAGTAACTGTCCTCTACGGACACCCTCAGGATCCCATTGCTTTTGACCGTTACTACGCGCAAACGCACGGCCCTTTGGCTAAAAAAATCCCCGGACTGAAGGGTTTCATAACCAACAAGCCAGTAACGCTCAATCCACAAGAGCAGTCGCCGTACTATTTGATTGCGGAACTCTATTTTGAAAGTATGGAAACAACGCAAGCTGGACTACAATCGCCTGAAGGCCAGGCAGCGGCTGGCGATACACACAACTTTGCCACTGGTGGTGTCACTCTGCTGATGGGTGAGGTACACGTGTACAATCCGGTTGCCATCAGCTAATGATTTAGTAAGTCCAGAGCCTTTTTATTCTCCTTTGATGAAATTGCCAATAGAGCCATGCGAACCAACTTGTTTTTCCGTCAGTGGCTGTGCTACTGACAGAAAAACATTATGTGACAGAGCGCCGTTACCTAACTGTTACAAAATTTGTTCCTCACGAAAGAAATACCAAGTAGCTAGCATGCTCCGGGTCCCCCATAGCTGAAGCTTGTTGCCGTCACATGTCCTAAATTATAATACGCGCTATTGCTCACCGTTCCTGAGGTAATGGATACTTTAGGTCCATTTATGAAGCTAATGCCATTTACTATAGCTGAATTGGTTTTGCTACCATAGAGCGCATCTCCCATATCTGTACAAGGATTGGGCTCTAGAGCCGCCACCTCGCCGAACCATTGAGCCAGGCCGAGTGAGCTGAAAGTGACATTCCAAAGGATACTGGGGAAGTAGCCGAACCAATCATTTTGATATCCAACCCACCACGCATTATTGAAGAACTTGATGCCATACATCTGTGCCTTCTGTGTGACAGTGACACGCATCCCAGGATAGTGTTTTGTTGAGACTTGTACGAAGCCACAGGCATTGTAACACGTAGGGGAGCCATTTACCCAATGGAAGATGAACAGATGAGGATTCGTGTCCCCATTGACTGAGCGATCTACTGTCCAGCCTATTTCCACAATTTGCTGCCCATCGAACGATTCTGCTGCTATTTCTGCCAGCGAATGATAATCAGAAGTAGCTAATTGTGGGCGGTGCTGGCTAAGACGTGCTACTACACCAGTAGCATTAGCATACTGGTATGTATCAGCGTAAAAATATTGGAGGCCTTGGGCAGTACGTCCATTACTCTTTACTTTCGCATGCATCAGAGGATTACCAGGGGGAGCTAATTCAGGGATGGTAATTGGAGCAGAAGAGGTAATAGGGAGCAGATGACCTACACTAGCAGCATGTGTGGTGATGCTTCCAAAGTTACGCAATGTGAGACCAACCACGATGAGCAGCAATAAAGAAAAAATAGTAGTCAGTTTCAAGCGGGATGAAGTACGCATATAGACACTTCACTTTCGGCATGGTTGCTGGGGGAATAAAACCTATTGTTATCATTTTAGCTGATAGGGGTGATGAAAAAAAGGAAAGAGCGTGATATTCTGGTTAAGAATAGGTTGTGATTGTTGGTTTCATGTTGTGATTTCTACTTGAGAGTGAAAACTGGCTTAGAGAAGAATATCTGGTTGAGAAACGTGTTTTTATCTTTGTTTGCTGGAAGGGCCCCTCTATCACAGGGGCCTAGACAACGTGAGCATTTTTGGAGCATTGTCATCATTTTTACTGGCCTTGGTTTCTACGTTGGGGTCTGGACTGTGCTGGTCGCCGATCTGACGAATGCGTTGGGACTCTCGCCCGCGCAACTGGGTATCGCGCTCTCGTGTTTTTCAGCTACTGGCATCGTGTTGTTGCTGTTTGGTAGCTCGCTTGCAGAGCATTTTACGAGGCGGTTCATTCTTTTGCTCGGTGTTGGTGGGCTTGGCATTTTCTTCGCCGCCCTAGCTTTTGTCTCAAGCTACGCGCTATTACTGATTATTGTCTTGTTGGGAGGAGTGTGTACTAGTTGTTACGATCTTGCCGTAAACAGCATCGGGGGAGACTACGAGCGGCACTATGCCAGCAAAAGCATGACGCTCTTCCATGCTGGCTTTAGTGGAGGTGCAGCCCTTGGTGCCATGGTGAGTGCAGTAGCCCTTGCCAATGGCATCGGCTTTCGAGCTATCTACGGGGCAATAGCAGTAGCATTTCTGCTTTTAGCTGTCGTTGCATGCTTGCTCCCGTTGCCTGGTGTTGGATTGGCGAACCCTAGCAAAGAACCAGAGGCCGCGCCATCGCTCTCGCAACCACAGACACAGCCAACCGTCCTGGTACTGCTTGCCATTCCTGTGATGACAGTGGCGACCGCGCTGGTAAGCTTATCTTTCTTCACTGATGGTACACTGGAGGGTTTCACCTCGGTCTATCTGCGCAATTTGCTTGGTTCAGGCGCACTGCTGGGCGGAATGGGGATAGCAGCTTTCTACCTCATTGGCATGATTGGGCGGCTAAGCAGTACAGCCATTTTGCGGCGATATGGGGAACGTTCGGTGATTACGGTGGCTGGCATACTCTCCGCGCTGGGAATGGTTGTCGCCCTTGCCGCGACTTCCGCACCACTCGCGGTAGGCGGACTGCTGCTGGTTGGACTGGGTCAAGCGCCACTGGTGCCAACAGCCTTTTCTCTTGCCGCACGAGTAGGTGCGCGCCAAGGAGCGCGTGCAGTCGCCATCGTGACCGCTTTTGGCTACTCGGCCTTTCTGATCAGTCCACTGCTGGTCGGACTATTAGCGGCTCTCCTCACTTTACGAGTTGCGCTACTTTTGACCATTGTTACATCAGCAGGTGTGATACTCATCGCACAACGTCTTCCTGGAACACACAACCAGTAGCGGATAGAGGAGTGAGAAGCGACTAGCTCTTCATGATGTTCTGACGTTGCAGGTTGTAGCGCTTGTAGCGTAAGAAGTAGTCGATTTCGCCTGAGCTCATTCGTCGTTTCCCTGGAAGAGCAAAATTGAAGGTTCTTCGCTAGTTTTTACCGGAGTCGCTCGAAATCCTCGGTGTTGATGTGTGAAGCAACCTCGAGGGAATGAATGAGTATTATAGCGACCCAGATTTCAACCATGCCTTCGACGGTTTCTTTACCGCCGAACCCGCAACGCTGGTCTTGAAGCATCCGGATGGCGAATGGGTGGAGTGGTAGCCCCATCCTCCCTGATGCCCGCCGGATTCAAAAATGTAGTGATGCCCACGTGGGCATCACTACTTACTCAGCAACCAAGAAGCGGTCAGGAATTTTCAAAAGAACAAGCGAGACAAGCGTATTCTGTTATTGGTCAGGGGTATACAGGCAGGCATTGATGTCTTCGATGGCCTGAGCGTTATCCTTAAAGAGGATGGCATGGATGCCAATGGAGCGAGCAGAGATTACATGCTTCTCGACATCATCAAGAAAGATTATCTCTTCTGGTTGCAGGCCGAGGCGCTCGCAGAGCAATACAAAAATGCGCTGCGAAGGTTTGGCTATTCCGACCTCGTGGGAATAAATGATAAGATCGGTTATCTCAGCAAAATGATAGTGCTCCTGCTCTCTACTTCTGGCACCGACAAAGCTGTTGCTGAGGATAGCTGTTTGATAGAACGGACGCAAGCTGTTGAAGTAGTCAGCTAACGGGGTGTTGAGTACACCAAGATACTCTTCCCAGAGGTCATGCCAAAATGCGTCTACCTGTTCTTGATCCATCCCAATGATGTCTCGTAGACCCTGTTGCACTTGCTCTTCCGAGCAATTTCCCAAGGAGCCATCCCTCCACACACTTGCCATCCGTTCATCTAGCTCCCCCTGTTTCAGATGGAGCAGGTTTTCCCACTTTTGCGTCACGCCAGTGTCGGGTGTGATTTCTAGCACGCCGCCGATATCAAAAACAACTGCTCGAATAGACATCCTTTCACTCCTTTCAAAGGTATCAGATCAACAGTGGTTTGTGAAGCACTCAGCTCTATATATCCGATATTGATATATCCGTTACTGATACATTAATGACCGCTGAGCTGGTTTATCAAGAGTACAAACCCTGTTGCGCAATGAGATATAGCGATCAATGCTCATGCAGATAGAGATGGCTTCTTCGACATATGGTCTGCCAGTTGCGCGGATAACGCGTGCCAGTGCGTTGACAGCAAAAGGAACATGGTGAAAGGTGATGCCAATCTTCATATTCTTTTGTTGATGGCTTGAAAACATCTACGTACACCATCGAAGAGGGTTGCATTGCTTTTCTCTCTGACCAAATGCTTTTAAATAGCAGCAGATCGTGCTATAGTTATGCATCACAGTAGAGAAGGATGAGATACAGTAATGTCAAAAGTCCATAGAGCCTTTGAATTATGAGCACGATAGAAGCTACGCCGTTTCGTTTGAAAGATGGCAGGATGATGGTGCTGTGTGCAGCTACTCCTGCTGATGCACGGCAAATACTTGAGCATGTTCATGCCATATTTGCGGAAGGAGAGTTTGTGCTCAGTACGCTGGAAGATTTTCACATGACGGAGGAGCAGGAGGCATTGTGGCTGCAAACAAATCTCGATGATCCTGGCAAGATTGTAATCGTGGCGGAGAACGAGTCGCAGATTATCGGTATGCTCGATTTTCACAATGGAGAGCGCAAGCGTATCGCGCACCACGGAGAATTTGGCATAAGTGTCAACAGAGCGTGGAGAAATCAGGGTGTAGGGCGAGCATTACTCTCCAGGTTGCTGCTCTGGGCTCAGGAGCAACCAGCGATTGAGAAGGTGTGTCTGGAAGTGTTTGCGACCAATACGCGTGCAATTTCGCTCTATCAAGACCTTGCTTTTCAAGAAGAGGGACGATTTGCGAAACAGATCAAATTGGCTCCTGGAATGTACGTCGATACTATACGGATGGGACGGTTTGTGAAGTAGCGTAAAGAGCTTTCACATTATCAAGAAATGGCGATAGCATTTTTCGCCATCATGTTAAACAGGAAAGAGGAGCCGATCTAATCCGCGCACCAATCCACTTATCTCCAGCACTTTCTTTGCTGCAAGTAGCGTGCCACCGACATAGGGCTGGGCACCTGAGCCGGCATCGTGGCGAATAGTGAGGCGCTCATCGGGTAAGCCAAAAATCGTTTCAAACGCTATGACATAGCTGGGCAGGCGTATGGAATGAACTTGTGTGCCGTCGATGGTTGCCCCTCGTGCTGCTATTGGACCATGGGTATTTTCAAGGGGAACTTCCAATTGGTTCTGGGAGATGATGGCCAGTTCTTCAGCGAGTTCACGGGTGGTTCCGCTGGGGGCATCAATTTTTGCCGCGCTGGCATAATCGATGATCTCCCAGGAGGGCAGGTATTGTGCCGCAATCAGGGAAAAATGCTTGGCCAGGGCGGCAGTAATAGAGAAGTTGCCGGCCGCAATGACGCCTAGCTTGCGGGCTTGTACGCGCTGTTCAATGTCTGTGTAATCGCTCGCTGTCAGTCCAGATGTGCCAACGACCACCCGTACGCCTTTGTCCAGTGCTGTCAGAACGTGGTTCTTCACGACATCATGCCCGGTGTAGTCAATGAGGACATCGGTGGGGACCGCCAGTGCCTCTTCGAGGGAGGCGGAGATGGTCACATTGGCTCTGCCTTGATGTAGTGCTTCGCCGATATCTGCGCCAGCTTGTCGGCGAGCAATGGCACCGACGAGTTGAAATTCGCTTGACGCTAAGATGGCGCTCGTCACTGCACTGCCAGTCCAGCCTGTCGCGCCTGCTACACATACTCGAAAAGCCATCATTTATGATCCTTTCTGGGGGGGCCGGACGCCCACTAGGGGCGTCCCTACATGTCAGGATTGACAATCCACTACTCTGCTACTACGCTCCGAAGTCTTTCCTCTATAATTGCGACGTACTTTTTATCAATTTCGAAGCCGATATATTTTCTATGCAGTATTTTTGCTGCTAGAACCGAGGTGCCACTGCCGGCGAAAGCATCTAAAACAGTTTGACCTTCTTTTGTTGTTAATTCGATGAGATACTTTGTTATCGATAAAGGTTTTTGAGCTTCGTGATAGCGCATTTCACCCTTAGCAAACCAGAAGTCTAAGACGTTCGTGTCATCTGCATTATACTGCTCATTGATGCTTGTATGCATCGCTCCAACGGCGAACTCTAAAATATTATCGGTGATGGTAATATCGTAGGGCTTAAAAAACCAGGCAATAGGCTCGTAAATTGGCGCAAGGTTGCCTAATCTCCACCCTTCCCATTCGGCGACTTCTTCGGTAAGGCCTCTTCTTTCCAGGACGATACCAAGCCGTTGTGCTCTGTGATGGGCATTCTGCTTTTTCCATATCAGCACGTCGCGTAAGATAAAGCCGCTATCTTCCATGGCTAAAATAGCTCTGTGCAGGGTTCTTCTCGCGCCAAAGATAAATAAAGATGCGCCAGGTTTCATGACGGGAAATACTTTTTTCGTCCATGTTAGACACCACTCATAATACTCTTGCCCAGTTTTTCTATCGGCGTTATTCCAACCATTGAGGGGTTTTCCACGTCTTTTAAAGCCACTTTTCCCCGTTTGTGCGGGAGATGCGCCTAATAGAGCAGAGTTGGTGTTGTTGTGCAGGACATCCCATTCATCCAGATTGATACCGTAGGGAATATCAGAAAGAAATAGGTCGATTGAATTGGGACACAATGTCGCTAGGTGTTCTCGACAGTCAGCATGTATGATTGTGTTGAGGTGGTCTTGGATGGACATTGTTACACCTAATACTTTCTAAAAATTGCTTTTTCGATAGGTTGGTTGCCTCTTGTCCTATCTATTTGATTAGTCCGGCTTTGCGGGCAATGGCTAATTTTCTCCATTCTACGCGTAGGAGGGCGGCATCTATCATCTGGTCATCGATGACGATGGCACCCAGGCCTCCTTGCACGTCGGCCTTTTCATATTCTTCGATGATGTGTTGGGCTTGCGCAATCTCTTGGACTGTGGGTGTATAGGCATCGTGAATGAGCTCTATCTGCGCCGGATGAATGGCCCATTTCCCATCGAAACCCATGCGTGCTCCCATACGCGCATCTCTCCGGCAGGCCTCGTTATCGCGAATCGCCAGCGTGACGCCATCGACTACGGTGAGGCCGGCGGCACGGGCGGCAGTGATGCACTTGGCCTTGGCATAGTTGTAATAAAAGAACTGTTCGCCACCAATTTCCTGTGCGCCAATGTCTCCCGCAAAATCGACCAGACCAAAAATTAAGCCGCCGACGCGTGGTGTACTCTTCGCTATTTGCTCAGCGTGCAGAACCGCGTCAGCCGACTCGATCAGGACCTCCAATCGAATACGTCCGACCTCAAAGCCCATATTTTCTTCGATCTGGTGCAAGAAAAGATCAACGAAGATAATATCTTCTGCCCCATAGCATTTGGGGATGACAATCACATCAATATTGCGTCCTGCCGCTTCCACTACCTCAATCAGGTCGCGATAGAAGAAACGCGAGCGAATATTGTTGGGGCGGAAAGCGCGAATCTTACCGCCGAAATCAAAGGTGTTGAGGGCTTCAACGACGGTTTTGCGCGCCTCCACCTTCTGCGAAACGGCACAGGCATCTTCCAAATCAAGCATCACCTGGTCGGCGGAAGAGGCCGCAGCCTTCGCCATCATCTTCAGACTATGGCCCGGCACTGTCAGTTCTGAACGGCGCACCACAAAGTTGCGTGCCATGACCATCTGCGCCTTGGGTGGTAGCATGTTGCCCATCATACCTGTATTATCCGTGTTACTACTCGTCATAGTTCTGTCCCTTCATGGCGTATTCGCGCCATTTTCTCTTCCCAACTGCGTTGTTGTAGCTTATCAAAGGCCTGTGTTGGCACCATTACGCGCCGCTTGAAGGTGAGCACAGTCTCACCACGTTGATTGTAGGCAATCGTTGACACCGTCACAATGCCACGGTCGGGCTTGCTGGTGGAGAGTTTTTTATCCAGCACCGTGGTCTCCGCGTAGATAGTATCGCCGTGAAACGTCGGACCAACGTGCTTGACCTGCTCAAATTCGAGATTAGCAATGGCCTTGCCGCTCACATCGCCCACGCTCATGCCCAGGGCAATGCTAAAGACCAGCGATCCTACCACGAGGCGTTGTTTAAACTGCGTCTGCTCCGCGTAGTTCGCATCGATGTGTAGGGGATGGTGATTCATCGTCAGCATACAAAAGAGGGTATCGTCGTATTCGGTGATGGTGCGTCCCGGCCAGTGTTTGTAGATGGCACCCACCTCGAACTCTTCATAGCAGCGACCATAGGGCATAGTAGTCCTCCCATATTATTCAATGGCATACTTTTGTAAAAGTTGACGTGCGATAATCAGGCGTTGCATTTCGCTCGTCCCTTCGCCGACCAGCATAAAGGGGGCATCGCGATAATAGCGCTCCACGTTAAATTCTTTGGTATAGCCAAAACCGCCGTAGATGCGCAGGGCCTCCAGCGTTACCTCCTGGCACATTTCGGAGGCAAACAATTTCGCCATCCCTGCCTCTAAATCACAGCGTTCGCCGCGATCTTTCTGTTGCGCCGCTTTCTGCAACAACAGCCTAGCCGCCTCGATCTTCGTCGCCATATCCGCCAATTTTAATTGAATGGCTTGATGTTGTGCGATGGGCTTGCCAAAGGTGGTGCGTTGTTGCGCATAGCGGATTGAATCGTTGAAGGCGGCCTGTGCCAGACCAACGGCTCGGGCTGCCACGTTGATGCGTCCCACTTCCAAACCACTCATTGCCTGTTTGAAGCCTGCACCTTCGCGCCCACCCAGCAGCTTCGTGGCTGGAACGCGCACAGCATCAAAGACAAGCTCAGCCGTCTCGACTCCTTTATAGCCCAGCTTATCGAATGTGCGACTGGCCTGCAAACCCGGCGTTCCCTTCTCCACCAGAAAGACGCTCATACCGCGATACGGTGGAGAGACAGTGGTATCTGTACGCGCCAGCACCGCAAAGATACTAGCGTGAATGCCATTCGTCACCCAGAGCTTTGCCCCTTGCAGCACATACTCATCACCATCGCGCACAGCGGTCATGGTAATCGCTTGCACATCGCTGCCCGCGTTCGCCTCCGAGATGCACAGTCCACCACGTTTATCGCCTTGCGCCATCATGGGCAGAAAATAGTGGCGCTGCGCCTCTGTGCCATGCGCGGCAATCATATAGGCCACCAGCACATGCGTATTCACGATACCGGCGAGGCTCATCCAGCCACGGGAGAGTTCCTCCACGACATGGACGTAGGTAGCGAAGTCAAAACCCAGACCACCATACTGCTCTGGAATAGTCGCGCTAAATACACCTAATTGCTTGAGCTTTTCGATCAATTCGTCAGGGTAGCTGTCGCTCTGTTCGAGTTCGTGGGCAACAGGTATCACCTCGCGGTCGACGAAACGGCGCACTTCAGCGATAATCATCTGCCGCTCTTCAGACAAATCTGTGTCCATCATCTACCCTTTCTTACGAAAACGTCGATCGGCATTTTGTAAAAGGAAGACCTTGAAGGCATACGCCGTTGCAGACAAATGCTTATCCTTGATATGCACTAGCCGCCACTGGCGCAGCACGGGGAAGCCTTCCACATCGAGAATTACCAGGCGATTCGTCTCTAATTCCATATCCAGGGCTACCCGCGAAATGAGCGCAATACCGAGGCCAGCCGCCACACCCTGCTTAATCGCGCTATTATTCCCCACCTGCATGCTGATCTGCAAAGGCACCCCGGCTTCCTGGAACACCGTCTCCAGTGCCGCCCGCGTGCCCGAACCAATCTCGCGCAGCAAAAAATGCTCTTTTCCCAATTCAGCCAGGGGAACTCCAGCAATACCAGCCAAGCGATGGCGTGGGGAAGCGACCAACACCAGTTCGTTTTGCGCAAAGGGTGAGATCTCCACGGGAATATCATCAGGCACGCGACCAACAATCGCCATATCGATACGATTGCTCATAATGGCCTCGACTAACGCCGCCCGGTTCACTACATCCAGCGTTATCTCCACATCTGGATACATCTGGTGAAACTGCCCCAGCAATGCTGGTATGACATATGTGCCTACGGTGGTATCCGCTCCAATGCTTAAATGCCCGAATTGCGGGCTGCGCAGAGACTCCATCGTCTCATGCATATCTTCAATAAGCGAAAAAATTTTCTGGCTATAGAGATAGAGTTCCTCACCAGCTTGCGTTAGATACGTCTGTCGCCCAATTTTGTCAAATAGTTTGATCTCCAATGACTCTTCCAGTTGCCGAATTTGCGCCGAAACTGCGGGTTGACTGAAATGCAACTCTTCGGCGGCCCGTACAAAGCTACAGTGTTTCGCCACAACCTGAAACGTTGCCAACTGATGAAGGTTGAGTGTGCGCATTAACAATGCCCTTTACCAAACTATGGTTCGCTGTGCTGTAATTTAGTACCATCTCAGGTTAAGATGTCAACAACTTCCCTATTGCCCAATTCTCTGCTATAGTAATTTGTAATAAGATCAAGGAAGCGGAGATAACGCTCAAACATGGGCACACTCTACGCGATAGATACAACAGATACGACAGGGGCGACAGAGCTAGGGAAAGTGCTGTGGCACGAGTCTATCGCGGAGACGAGCGTGCAGTTGCTGTCACAAGAGGAAGCTCAAATGACGGTAGCGGGGAAATATCTGCTCATAGAGCGTAGCAACACTTTTCATGCGCTCGATCTCCACAATGGCAAGATACTGTGGGAAGTAGACAATCCAGGTCTCGGCACTAGCGGCCTTGCCCCAACGTTAATCACCTCCTACAACAACATTGTACTGCTCTATGGCGATGGAGCAATTGAGGCACTTGACAGCAACACTCAGCAGATTATTTGGAGCCAGCAACAATTAGACGCCGTTCAAAATCTGCATATCTCTGACGATGGCACCCTGGCCTATGCGACGACGACCACTAGTGTCGGGGGAGGCTCACCTACGCAAGCATTCGTGGCAATTGACATGAAAAATGGCTCAGTGCGCTGGACGTTCCAACCATCCGGGCAGATTACGTTCGTCCCCCTGCAGCTCTCCGGCATAGTATATAACCGGAGCATCGTGCTGACCTCGTTTTGCTCTTCGAATCCCTCTACACTTTCATCTCCCCAAGTGCCTTGCGTGGAGCAATTCCTCTACGCGCTCGATGCCACAACGGGCGAGGAGGTCTGGAAATACGCTGGCAATAACATCTCTGATGTGCAATTCAGTGACGACGGCACAACTGTGCAGTTTCAGCGCACCAGCAGCGCGTGGTTAGATTTGACCGAACGCTTCAAAAACTCGTGATATAGCGTACAACTTGCATCTTCATTGTACCATGTTGTAGCATGATGAAAAAGACATTTCCCCTACACAAGGATCAGCAATGGTTTATTTATTTCGCGGGCGCAACCAGGAAAAATTGCACAGTAATAGTAATAAGGAAAGTACCGCGACCAAACTCCTCCCTGAAACAGCTTGGGCAGTAGAGCCCTTGCCTTCGGGAATACCGCCAGCAGATAGCGTCGTGGTCACCATTTCTCGCCAGTATGGGAGCGGGGGTGCCGAAATTGGGCACCTCGTGGCGCAGGAGAGTGGACTCAACTACGTTGACCATGAAATAATTGACGAAGTGGCAAAACGCCTGGGCGTGGAGACGCAACAGGCCGCTCGCCGGGATGAACAGACGGCCAGTTCTGTGCGCCACATTCTCGAAGCTATACTGTCGAGCAATCCCTTCAACGTCAATTACAACACGCTGTTTGGAGCTGATATGGCTTCAGCACATTCCGGCGAGGCCGCATACTTTCGCTTGACCCAAAAAGTTGTGCTTGAACTGGCAACGCAAGGCAACGTAGTCATTATTGGACGTGGGGCGCAGTTTCTCCTGCACAGCGCGCCACGGACGTTGCACATTTATATCTTTGCTCCGCGTCCGTACCGCATACGGAATATTATGCAGCAATTTCAGCTCGATTACGAACACGCGCAAACGCTGCTTGACCAACGCGACTACGAACATGACGCGTATCTGCGCCACAATTACGGTTCAGACGGGCATCAGCCCAGCCTCTATCACTTGCTCATTAATACCAGTCTCTTCTCTTTAGACCTCGCGGCACACCTTGTCAGCCAGGCTCTTCCCTTGGCAAAAGAAATTGGCTTGTGACTTGCAGCTCTTGGTAGGGTTCTGTATACTGACAGTAGGGCACTGGCGTCCTCTGACCCACCCAACCAACAACGGAGTTGGGCGGTGAGGGTCGGCAATCGTATTTTCTTTTACATTTTATGCATCAGACAAGCAATATAATAAGTGGGCCACCTCTTTTCGGGTGGCCCACTTATTTTTTAGAAGAAATCTTAACCGAATCCATATATTTGCAATCATTTCTTAACTGGTTCGCTACCAACATATAAGTGGCTGTCTGTTAAAATAGGAAAGTCGAGAGATCAAGAAACCAAATTAATGTAGAGAGATTTATTCGCATGGATCAAACAACCGTAATCTTAAATCAACGTTCCGAGGAAGTGCCAGCTTCTCAAGTACAGTTGAGTAACGCAGGAGCAATTAGTACAACATGGGTTCGTACACCATCAATACTCTACTTCGCCATCAAGCGCATTGTTGATATATTCTTAGCAGTAGTCGGTCTCTTATTGCTGCTTCCAGTTTTCCTTATTATCGCGCTCTGTATCAAACTCGATGACGGCGGCGATGTGCTCCATTTTCGAGAGATCATCGGTATGCATGGCAAGCGTTTTTACGCTTTGAAATTTCGAACAATGAGAGCCGACGCGGATGAATACCTCGCAAAGCACCCCGAACTTATGCGGAAATATCAACAAAACATGAAGCTGGAAAAGGATCCTCGCATCACACAAGTTGGTCGCTTTCTACGCAAAACAAGCCTGGATGAGCTACCACAATTGTTTAATGTCATCGTTGGGCAGATGTCCTTAGTAGGGCCACGCATCATACATCCGAGCGAACTCCCTCGCTATGGCGAATATGCTGAGAAACGCTTATCAGTCAAACCCGGTATTACTGGCTTGTGGCAAATCAGTGGGCGGCAGCACATTAGCTACGATGAGCGCGTACTGCTGGATATGCGTTATATCGATAATCGTTCGAGTGTCGTGGATTTCACCATTCTCGTCAAAACGTTGAAAGTCTTCATTGTCCATACCGGAGCTTAAAAAAGAAAAGTAAGGCAGAATACAGTCATGGATAGCGACTAGGCGCAATGGGTTGCGCCTAGTCGCTATCCATGACTGTATTCCTTGTAAGGGTTACTGTCTGAGTTTCACTGTGCATTATACTCTTTGAGGCAGTGACCTCGAGCGTGAAGTGTAACGAGAAAGCGTGGAGCGCGTACTGAGTCTCCGATCTTTCTGCGTATTCGCCCTACCATGGCATCCAAACGTTGGTCGTCCGCGGGCTCATATGCTGTCTCATAGACAGCTTTTACAATCTCCGGGCGCGGAATGATCCTTCCCGGGTAAGCCGCCAGGTGGAGAATAAATTTGACCTCTCTCTTCGAAAGATGGTCGGGTCTTAGTTGACCATCGACCCATATTCTGCCGCTCGATTTCTCAATATGCAGGCCATTTGTGGGCATATTCGCTTCCTCCATACTCAAGCAATATAGATACTACTATCTATACTGCTGCTATTAAGTATTACACAATAGAGTACGCATTCTACGCGCATATGTCAAATAAAAGGCATTATCAATGAGAAAGACGACTCTATCTTGAAAGAACGACATTTTCTGGACTTGTGTGGCGCAATGTAGTATTGTTCTTAGAGTAGGGCCTATTCGCTGTACATTACCGAACCCATGGAGAATGGGCTTAGAAGGAGATCTCTATGAGCATTCAATCGCTTAACCCGGCAACCGAGGAAGTTATCGCAACCTATGAACCCTATAACACAGCGCAAGTCGACGAGGCAGTGGCGCAAGCACGGCACGCTTTTATCGCATGGCGCACGACGTCGTTTGACGAGCGAGCGACACATCTGCGCAACGTTGCATCCACCTTGCGCGAACATAAGGCCAGACTAGCACAACTCGCCACGCTGGAGATGGGTAAGCCCATCGCCGAGGCGGAAGCGGAGGTTGAAAAATGCGCGTGGAACTGTGAGTTCTATGCCGATAACGCCGCCAAGTTTCTCGCCGACGAGCACGTGAGCAGCAGCGCAACAGAAAGCTATATCTCGTACCAGCCACTTGGTGTCATCTTAGCTTTGATGCCTTGGAACTTCCCCTACTGGCAAGTTTTTCGCTTTGCCGCTCCCGCCTTGATGGCAGGAAACACGGCGGTACTTAAGCACGCATCTAATGTCTCCGGTGCTGCCCTAGAAATCGAGCGGCTATTTCAGGATGCCGGACTGCCTGAGGGAGTATTCAGAACGGTACTCGTGCCAGGAGCTGAGACGAAGCAACTCATTGACGATCCGCGCATCGCTGCCGTTACCTTGACTGGCAGTGATATCGCTGGCGTAGCTGTTGCCTCCGCCAGTGGACATGCGCTCAAAAAGACCGTACTGGAACTGGGCGGCTCTGATGCCTTCATTGTCTTAGAAGATGCTGACCTTGATGCGGCGGCCCAGACTGCTGTCCGTGCCCGTTTCCAGAATGCGGGACAGAGCTGCATCGCAGCGAAACGCTTCATCGTGGTGGAGTCAGTGGCGGCAGCCTTCGAGCAGAAGTTTGTCGAATATGCCGCCAAGCTACACGTCGGAGATCCATTCGACCGCGAGACGCAGGTTGGCCCTATGGCCCGTGGTGATCTGCGCGAGGCATTGGAGAAACAGGTAGCGGGCTCAGTCGTCATGGGTGCGAAAGTAATCCTGGGTGGCAAAGCGTTGGACGGCAAAGGCTATTTCTATGCTCCGACTATCATCACCAATGTGACGACAGAGATGCCCATCTTCCGCGAGGAGACCTTTGGCCCCGTCGCCGCCGTTATTCACGCACGCGATACCGACCACGCCATAGAGCTAGCCAATGATTCCGACTTCGGAC